>NZ_QFFJ01000001.1:1236101-1545126 GCF_003308995.1 Chitinophaga flava
GCCGTTGCACAAGATCCAAAAGACAGAGTTTTACGGGTATGGCTGGTGGCTGGATAGTGAAAGCCCTGACCTAGTGCAGGCGATAGGCAGAGGCGGGCAACGCTTATTTATTTTTAAAACCAGAAACATGGTGATAGCCACAGACGGAGGCGGCGGATATGACAGCGGAAAGCTAGACGACATTGTTTTGCAGGCTATTGAGAAATATGATAAAAATGAAAACAACTATGCATTGTTGCAAAAGACAACTAAAAATATTTCCTTACCTGATACATCAACCACAACACCGGAGGCTTTCCCCCAAAATGGATTAAACAAGACTTTTTTGCTCGACAATAATGAGATGGGTTTGCGGAGCATGCGTTTTGAGAAGAGAAAAACCGGCTATTATATGACAGTTCGTTTTGCAGACAGTTCTGTAGAAGACAATCCGATCGGAATGAATAATCAATATAAAATCTCTAAGGAACATACTTTCGGACTACCTATGGCCACTAAAGGGAAATGGGCAAATGACACCCTCTTTATTGATTACAACAGGCTATGCAGGATTGAGAACTATAAGTTTTCCATCATTTTTAAAGAAAATGACGCTATGGAAATCAGGCTGACGGAAGCTTCAAAGGACATCAACCAAATTATACGTGCAAAGAAAATGTAGCTCCTCAACTGATGCCGCCAGCTTACTACAGGTATCCAGATATTTTCTAACATACAAAATAAAAAGACCGGTCTGTGACCGGTCTTTTTATTTGCTAATACAGGTAGTCTACTCTACCCAATAGGTTAATGCTACCACAATGTAGCCATCGGGGCCTACATTTCCGCTGCCAAGTGTTACTGTTTTGGAAACAGCACCGTCCCAGTAACCGTTGTATGCACCAAAGGTGTAGGTACCGGCAGGGAGGTTTTCAAACTTGTCTTCATCTTCCTGTCCACCCGGATAAAAATACTCACCGGTTACCACATTCTGCGCCCAGTAGCCGCGCAGACCGGTACCACCTGTAACAGGCGCTCCGTGAACATCCACCAGGGTTATCCGGGCATTAAATGTTGTAGAGATCTTGTTGGCAGATTCATCTGCAATGGAAGATGGATTTACTGTTTTTTCCTTAGCGGAAGCGGCATTGCTTTGTACAAAAAATAAAGCTGACAGGAAACTTAAAACAACTGTTTTTCTCATGGGTTAAAATTGTAAAATTCAGGTTTTCAAATATGTATTTAAGATAGCTGTTTTTTCCGGAATACAACGTTATTTTATTATGAAACAATCCTGACATTACCCTGGGGAAAATCCAGCGAGTATTAAAAATTCTGCTGTATGAATGATGACATCTCCGGCACTACCCTTCCCTGAATTGCGTTGGCGTAATGCCAGCCTGGGCTTTAAAGAAATTGGAAAAATACGCATGATCAACAAAGCCTAGTTCAAATGCAATTTCTTTTATAGAGAGATCTGTTGTTTGAAGCAGCCGCTTTGCTTCCAGCAGTACACGCTGTTGTATCAACTTGGTTGCTGATACATGAAGATGGCTTTTACAAAGAATATTCAAATAGTTTGCAGAGATGTGCAGCTTTGAAGCATAGAATCCAACCAGCTTTTCCTGTTTGTAAAATTTATCAATCAGCATATTGAATTTCGCTAGCCTCGGATTAGACTGGAACACTTTCAAATCAGTAAAAAGACTCTCTGCTTCCTTACTTACAATCGCTGCAATAACAGCAGCCCTAGCGCTGATAATCTCCTGTACTGAGTTTGGCGAATTAAGTTCATCTCTGATCGCATCAAATTCATACTTCAGCAATTTAAAATTATCGTTAGTCAGCGGAATCACCGGATGATTCATATAATTCGAAAACGAAAAACGGAAGAATGATGCGAAGCGCTCGAAAAAATTCTGCTGTATCATCAGCTGATAACCTGTTGTATCAGGCTTGATACTCCAGGTATGTACCTGTCCGGGAAACAATACATGGATTTGTTTATTCCCGATTGGATAGTCGTGGAAGTCGATATTATGAACCCCTTTTGCTGATTCGAACAGATTGATGATAAAAAAGTCATGCTTATGGGGCTTGTCGATATGCCGCTCACCATGCAGTTCGTTGAAGAGGAATTCCTCCCTGCCAGCCAGCTGGCCTTTCCTGAATTCCTGGAGCCCTAAAACAGGAATATAGCCTGTATCATCATAAATCTTCATATCAGCAAATTAAGTTGGGAGTTCAACTTCTAAAATATGAAAATTTATGGCAAAAAAAATGGATTGGCTCTGAAAACACTCAAGGCCAATCCATTTGAATAATAAGATAATCCCGCTACTTTTTAGGTTCAGCGTGGGTTGTTGGTGTATGGATAATATCGAAGTATACCGTTTTATCGTTGGCGTTAGGGTAAATACGGTAGGTAAACTCCTGTTTAGTCAAAACGGTAATATCAACTACACGGGTGAACAGCACTGCACCGGCATCGTTTTTAGCAACGACTGTACGGGTTTTTCCATCAGCGGAAACTGTCCAGTCGCCGTGCATTTTTGGTGAATTGTCCAGGTTGTACATGGTGAATGTACCGTCTGCTTTGAAATAAGCGAAGCCCACAAAGTTAGATACGTTTGCATCGGTCAAAACAACGTTTTCACCTTTGTTATTTTTTGCGTTTGTAGTTTCCCAAGGGGTGCTGGCAAGCGTTTCACTTGGTGTGAGTTGTTTCGGTTCAGGATCTTTATCTTTGTCTTTGCTACAGCTAAAGAAAAAGGCGCTACATACCGCCAACAAAAGAACTGTGGTTACTTTTTTCAGATTCTTCATATAATGAAATTTTTAAGCACTACAAAGGTATCTGCCCCATATAACCAACCTTTGCGTTTTTCATCCCAAAGCTTGAAAAATTTATAACGGGGCAGATAAACGTACTTTTATCAGAATACAATATTTCCTTTATGCACCAGCGATTTAACCGGTGAAACCCTTACCACTACTTCAGCAGAGCAGGATGCTTCCAGGAATACCAGATCTGCGTCATTGCCAGCCTTAGGCCATTGCTGGTTTCCTTTATCATCCAACGGAAGTACATACCTGGTAGCAAAGCCCAGTGTTCTTGAAAGCGCCCATTCAGAACTATAGCCATACAGGCCCGCGATGAGTTTCGTTTTTTGAAGCATGTGGCCGGGTCCGAAAGTATTCCAGTGATCCTGGATATTATCGTTACCCACCAGTACTTCCACACCATGTTTTCTCAGCAATGGTATTGGCATAATGGTATCACCGAAAGGCACAGAGGAAACAATACCCACACCTGCTTCAGCCAGGCGTGCAGCCATGCGCTCCGTTTCCAAAGCAGAAAGATGGCCCAGTGTGAAAGCGTGGCTTACAAAGGTTTTGCCACGAAGTGCAGGGTTTTCATTTGCCTTGTTAATCAGGTATTCGATTGTCTTCACGCCGGTTTCCCCTACTTCATGCAGATGGATATCAATCCCCTTATTGTTATCGATGGCCAGTTGCGTGATCAGGTCCATCGGTTTTTCTATACTTCCATCAATGGAATAGGGATCTACCCCACCAATGAAATCGATGTTCATTTTTACCACTTCTTTCAGCAGAGGGGCTGTGTTGGCGTAAAATACACCATGCTGGGGGAAAGCCACCAGCTCCACTCCTACTGTTTTTTCCTTTTTTTTCAGCGCTGTTTCCAGGTGTTTTAATGAATCAAAACCGGAGGTAGGGTCGATATTAAAATGAGAACGGATATAGTGTGTACCATTTGACTGCAGAAAATCAATCATTTTTTCTGTCCGTTCCACAGAAGTTTTCAGCCATTCGGGAATCATTTTCTGCTCATAGGCAATCTGATCCTTCACCGTTTTCCTTTTCGCCGAAACAGCCTGCCACGGCAGGCCATAGAGCATCTTATCCAAATGGGCATGCATATCCTTAAATGCAGGAAGCATCAGCCAACCTTTCGCATCAATTGCATCCTTATTCGGATCATTGGGTGTGATAGCTTTAATCTTACCTCCATCTATTTCAACACAAAAAAGTGCGGTCTTCGTCTTTACGACTTCTTCACCATCATATTCAAAACCCGTTTCCAGCAATACATTCTTAAATGTATAGCGACTGTCGTTTGCTATTTTATCCATTGGTTCCATTTTTTTATTACCGGATTACTACAGCAAAGTAAGCGGTAAATATCTCCGGAACTTTGTGCTATCTATACGGATACTTGAAAGATTTATAATTACCTGCAGATTATTGATAAATCTTTCAAGGCATATCATGAATCCTTCACAGAACAGGAGGTTATGAAGATTAATTTTGTAAAAAATGATTGGGACTATGAAGAAAACGGAAATATCCCGCAAGGAATTTATAAGAATGTCCGGATTGGGACTGGCGGGAATGGCCTTTGCCTCCGGCCTACTGGGCTCTGCAGCAGCATTCGCCGACGATGCAGCCAACAATGGCGGGAAAAGCTACCTGTTGAAAAACGTGCGACTTGAAACAGGATTTGTTTATGAAGAAGGAGAGGTAGTCCACACAAAGACCGAGTTGTTTTGCGTAGCAATCAAAGACGGAAAAATCCAAAGCATTTCCGCCAATAAACCGAACGCCACCAATGCCATCGATGCAAAAGGCTGGCTGATGCTCCCTGCCTTCAGGGATATGCACATCCACCTCGATAAAACATTCTATGGTGGCCCATGGCAGGCAACCAGAAGAGGTCAGGGTGGTGTAAAAGGTATGATTGCCCTGGAACAGAAAATTCTTCCGGAGATGCTGAAAACCTCCACGTACCGTGCAGAAAAGCTGATTGAGTTATTGCAGTCCAAAGGTACCAACTTCGCCAGAAGCCATGTCAATATTGAACCTACATCAAAACTGCAATCGCTCAATAATCTTTTCAAAGCATTGGAAAACAAAAAGAACACCTTTGGTGCAGAGCTGGTAGCATTCCCTCAGCATGGTGTATTCTACACTGATTCAGTTCCTTATCTCAAGGAAGCAGCAAAAATGAACATCGACTTCATTGGCGGAGTAGATCCCTATTCCATTGATGGGGCCATTGAAAAAACAATAGATTTCACCGTACAACTGGCGCTGGACAACCAAAAAGGAATCGATATCCATCTGCATGAATCGGGAGAATCCGGATTAAAAACAGTAGAATATCTGATTAAAAAAGTAAACGAAAATCCTGCTCTGAAAAACAAAACATTCTTAAGCCACTGCTTTGTACTGGGAAAGATCGATAAAGTGAAACAGGAACAGATTGCTGAGCAATTAGGTGCTGCAGGCATAGGTATTGTTTCCACCATTCCATTTGGAGGACTTATTATGCCTATACCTACACTCTACAAGCACAATGTTAATGTGATGACCGGAAACGACAGTATCATCGACCATTGGAACACGTTCGGATCAGGAAGCGTATTAGAAAAAGCCAATACAATGGCCCAGCTATACGGCTACTCCACCGAGTTCCTGCTATCAAGAAGCCTGAAGCTGGCTACCGGAAATGTACTTCCGCTTGATGACAAAGGAAACCAGCAATGGCCCAAAGCCGGCGATGCAGCTGATGTGGTACTGATAGATGCCAGCTGTTCTGCAGAGGCAGTATCCAGAATTTCACCGGTAAGATCTCTGATTAATAAAGGACAAATTGTGTATTAAAAGGGATTGGGAGATCATTGGTCCAAAGAATGAATGGCTGAATACCTCTCTAAGGATCGAAACAAATACTGAGACTAACAAACACAAATTAAAATAAAAAGGCCATACGATTATTCATCGTATGGCCTTCGTTCTTTATACCAATGCTTCCGCTTTATAGCCAGCCTTTTCTATAGCCTGTCGTATCTCTTCTTTTACTACCTTATCTGTAGAAACGGTTAATACTTTGTCGGGACTCTGTAAATCCACTTCCCAGTTATCCTGTCCTGCTACTTCATTTAATGCAGGTGTAACGGCAGCAATGCAACCTGAACATTTGATATTGGTTTTAAACTGTACTGTTTCCATGATTTATTTCTTTAAATGTTATTGTTTGTTTGATGATGTAAAGGTACTATGGGCACATGTTCTATGTGTTATACAATTGTTTGTACCTTTTATATAATTATTGCTTATTAAACTAAAAAGGCTACTCAAATAATTTTGAGTAGCCTTTTTAGTCTTGGTTCGTTTAGTTGTTTATGTTATACAACCTATTTAAGAAATAAGTCAACGAAATACTTTGATTTCAGAAATTGGATGTAATAACAACGCCCTAAAAGAGGGGGCATGCAAAATTGCTTGTTTGGCTATAATTCCCACTTACAGACCCATCAGTCCATTCATAGTGATAGATACATCTATAGCGAATAGGATTGGTTCCTACTACGTTAGACGCCGTGTAAACTTTAAAACCTAATTCGCATACATTGTCGATACACTTCTTACCTTCTCCGGAGCAGGAAGCACAATCAAAACGTTTGGCTTTTTTAGCAGGGGTGGCACTTTTGTGACCATTAGCGGCAATAGAAAGGTTGGCGGCAATGGCTAGCACCAATGCCGAAGCACCGATAAATACGTTTTTCATAATTGTGAAATTTGGTTAACGAATATTCCAATTTAAATAATTGGCATCTATTTTTTCGGCAAAAGATATGGTTACTTGTCATGTATTGACGCTATTTCAAAAAAAATGTCGGATTCTTACTAGAGACAACGAGTATATCTCTAGTAAGAGATCCGAACCTATCATTTTTTCTGACCTGGCATCACCTCTTCTATCACCTGACCTGTAGCTCCGCTGGGCATCTGTATATGCAATAATGCGCAGAGTGTAGGTGCGATATCGGTAATACTAATGTTACGATAACTGCTGCCATGCTTTATCTGCCATCCAAACCATATCAAAGGAATATGGGTATCATAGGGGTACATAGTGCCATGCGTGGTGCCCATAATACTGCCATTCTTTACACCCGGAGCGGGCACCACTATCATATCTCCACTGCGTTTGGCATGCCAGCCGTTTATGTACATGGCATTGAACGGTGCAGGAAGGTAGCAGTTGTGGATTTCATCCATACTAACTGCATCGCCTATACCGGAAAATGCTTTCAACCGGGCTTTGATGAACTGTTGTAAGCTTCCCAGGGGAACCCCAGCCTTGCTGATAGCCGCCGTATCCAGATACAACTGCGACCCGGCATCAGAGAGAATGGCCTCAGGAATACCCCAATGTCTGCTGATCTCTTCATTTAGAGAGGCTGCCCTGCCCATCTTTTCTGCCATACCTGGCAGATGGTTGTCCTGCAGGAATCCGGGTGAATTGATAGCGCCATGGTCTGCGGTGAGAAATACGAGATAGTTGTTGCCATATCGCTGGTCCAGCCAGCTGAGAAATGCTCCCAGCTCCTTGTCCAGCCGCAGGTACATATCTTCCATTTCAATGGCGTCCGGGCCAAAGCTATGGCCGGCAATGTCCGGTGTGGAGAAGCTGAGGGCCAGCATATCTGTTGCATTTCTCCCCAGGTCATAACCTACAATAGCGGCCTTCGCAAAATCCAATGTGAGGGTATTTCCCCAGGGGGAATATTTCAACAGGTCATAGTCTTTTCCTTTGTTAAACTGATGGACGAACACCGCTTTGTCTTCCCCGGGGATAGGTACTTCATAGTGCTTATCATCCGCTGTGCTGGCGGTATAGGAAGCAGCCGGATATAAAGTTTTCCAGGGCAGCTGTATATATTTTGCGGCGCGTTGTTCTTTGTTAAAAGTACTCGCCCAGGACGGCAGGCTGTCCATGTACCAGGTGCTGCTAATAAAATTACCGGTAGCATCATCGTACCAGAAGGCTGCGTTGGCGCCGTGGCCGGCGGGCAATATGGCAGCCCTGTCTTTCAGTGCGATGCCCACTACCCTGCTTTGGAAACCGGTGCCCATACGTAGTTCATCACCAATAGTGGTACTCTGCAGATTGCGGGGCGACATACCACCTGGCTGCTTCCTATCGCCACCAATAGTATTAACAACACTATCATACACACAGTATACTGACTTACCTGTCTTGCGGTCGTACCAATCATTTCCGACGATGCCATTCACAGCAGGCCCCGTGCCGGTATACACAGCGGCGTGCCCACAGGCGGTAACGGAAGGAACATAATTGATCATCGTTTGTTCACAGCTAAAACCCTCCCGGAGCAGGCGTTTAAACCCTGTGCTACCATAACGGCTATGATAACGGTACAGGTAATCCCATCGCATCTGATCTATCATGATGCCTACTACTAATTTGGGTCGGTCCAGCTGCTGCGCATATAAAGTGTTGCTGGCAATCAGGATTGCCAGCAACAGTATTTGACGGGTTTTCATGAAGGTTTGTTTTCCTTGAATTTATTGGTCTTGCCGGTACGTTTCTCCAGGATAAAGGCGTCGAATAATTCACCGGTAGCCAGGTAGGATCTGAAGTCGAGCCGGTTGTTATCGATGGTCACGAGGTGATACATCTGCAGATGACCGGTTACAATATCAGCCCACTCCATTTTTTCATATTCATACATCTTCGATCCACTCACAGAAACCACATAGGCGGTACCGTAAGGCGCAATCTGCTGCATGCCTCTGCCATAGGCATGATCATGCCCCTGCAATACAATATCGACCTTATATTTATCGAAAAGTGGTTTAAACCAGGTCTTTACTTTTTCATTGCTTCTGCCCTTTTTGGTGGAGAAAACCGGATGATGCATTGTTACAACCGTCCATTTATTGGGATTAGCAGACAGTGTGTTTTCCAGCCACTGCTGCTGCGTATGCAGCAGGGATTCTGAAGTAGCTTCCTCCATCATCATCGTGTTAAGACTGATAAAGCGTACACCCTGTATATCCGAATAAAACACGGAGCCTTCCAATTCATCGAGGCCGGTACCGTTTTCGGGGAGGGTAAACTGCTTTTTCCAGTGAACAGACAGATGAGGCAAACCATCTTCATGGGTGTATTCATGATTGCCCGGTGTTACCAGCGATGGAACGCTTCCATGAATATAGCCAGCCGCCTCGAACCACTGGCCCCACTCATCGTCGTTGTTGGCGCGGTTGACGAGGTCGCCGGCATGAATGATCAGCTGTGCTTCCGGCAACTGCGCATAGGCTTTTCTGATCACCCGGCTCCAGAATGGTCTGATACCTACCTGTGCATCGCCGAGGTAAATAAAAGAGAGTTTGCCCGCAGCCGCTGCTGTGCGAAACTGCAGCCATTCACTCCAACCCTCTTCATTACCTACACGATAGGTGTAAAGCGTGTCTGGCTGAAGACCAGTAAGCGTTATGCTATGATAACAGACCTGTAGTGTATCATATTTCAATGCTTCCGTTTTAGCGGATATCCTGGCAGCCCTGGCAGCAAACTCCGGATGGGCATCTGCTTTTGTATATTCAACATATGCTGCAGCAGTAGTGTTGGTTCGCCAGGTAATGGCTGCTGAAGTAGCCGGGTCTTTGGTAATATTCAGGATGATCCGGTCAGGGACTGCGGAGGCTGTATAACCAGGATTCAGCGCTACAGCGGCAGTACCTGCAACCGCAGCCAGACCGGGCGTTCCCGCCAATGGCAGTAATGCACCAGCTTTCATCAACCTGCCGAGAAAATTTCTTCTACCTAATACTTTCTTTTCCATATTCAATGATGTTTATCTCAGGTACCACATTTTTGTGTTGATATCATCTGGTCCAAATGCCTTAACGGCTGTATTGTAGTTGTCCAGGTTTACATCCTGCTCTGTAGCAGGCCATGCGTATCTTACCGGGAAAGTTTTCTGAAAAGCCATAGGTCCCACCACAAATGCCGGGTAACCGGTACGGCGGAAATCAAACCAGCCCTCAGCCCCGCGGAATGCCATGGCGATCCATTTCTGTGTGATCAGCTGTTCCAGTGTTCCGTTGTACTTCACCAATGGCAGATCATAGTAATTCCGTCGTTGTGCTTCTGCCTGCAGCCCGTAATAATCCAGGGAAGACTTTATCCCGTTGTTGTACATCCCTTCCGCTGTATTGCCGGACATGGTTACCTTTCCCTGCTGCATGGCCTCTGCCGTGATGAAACACACCTCTGCATACAGCATCAGGCTGGCTTTCAAACCGGTAGGTTTATTCTGTCTGAAGAAGGAGGATAAGATAGATTGATGTGATTCTCCACCATTGTAATCACCAGGATTCGTATAGGCGTGAGGGATACCCACATATTTGTTTTTATCAACAGTAGCTCCATCGGTGCTGCCAACCGGTGCTATCCAAAGTTCCAGCCTGGGATCGTTCCGTGAAAGCAGCGCATCTACCAATTCTTTACTGGCCTTCGTCTTTTGAAAATCGTTGTCGATCATGTTCATGGGTCCGCCGGCCCAGCTGTCATCCTTTTTGGCACCGATATATGCTACTTCTGCATTGTCTGCATTACTCTCCATGATGGGATACTCTGCTTTGTTGCCCAGTATTTCCTGCATCTCTGTCCAGGCAGCTGCATATGTTTTTGAGCAACGCAGCAGCATACGCAAACGCAGGGAATTGGCCAGCTTTCGCCATTTCAGGGCATCACCGGCAAACATGGCATCCGCTTTTGCATCGATACCAGTTCCGTTGTTTTTCAGTTCTGCATTAGCCTCTTTCAGCAGGTTAAGCAGGCTTCTGTAAATATCTTCCTGTTTGTCGTAGGTTGGTTTGATATTACCGTTTTCCACTGACTGCAATGCTTTTGAATAGGGCACATCTCCGTAGAGGTCAGTGAGGTAGGCTATATTAAAGGCCATCAGCACCTTACCAGCAGCCACATATGCAGGCTGTTTCATATCGGTAGCTTCCTGCTGCATCGTTTTAACGATCATCGCACGCTGATAGATATCTGACCAGTCAACGGCTGTCCATCGAAACAATTCATAGTCATTATTCCTGATCAGGGTAATGTATCTGCCCAATGCTGCCGGTCTTCTTGCAAAACCGTTTTCCGCATAGGCATAAGCCGTTTGTGTGATGGCTTCCGTCAGGTGATATTCCGGTCTGGTAACAGATGGGTTGTTGGGATTGGTATTGATACTTTCAAAGTCTTTTGTGCAACCGGTAAAAGCCAGTGCTGTCAGCAGACCTGCGAATATTTTATATAGTTTCATGATAGCTATTGATTAAAAGTTGCAACTGAGTTTGGCACCATATGATCTTGTTCCTGGCAGTGTCCAGTGTCCTACGCCCTGGTAGCGCTGGCTGCCCAGACTCATGGTAATCTCGGGATCATAGCCATTTCCTGCTGCGGTCCAGGTATACAGGTTGTTACCGATCAGCGAGAAGGCAAGGCTGCTTAGGAAAGGAATACGGCGCATCACACTTCTGCCGAAGGCATAGGTGAGCGATACTTCTTTCAACTTCACATAAGTTGCGCTGTAGGTTTCATTTTCGTAGTACTTCCAGTATTTGTTGTCGTAATAATCTGGTGCTGCGATGATAATGTCGTTGGGTTTATAGTTGCCATTGCCTTTGTCTACCACGCCTTCCATGATCATACCGTCATTACGCACGGTGCCGTTGGCATCGGTCCAGGTGAGGCCACCATGCGCAGCGTCTCTTCCTTGCAGGGTATTGGTAGTACGACCGTCCTGGATAAGGCTTTTGGCTACATAGGAGTAATAGGAACCACCCTGGCGCCAGTCGATCAGGAAATTCAGTGTCAGGTTTTTATAGCGGAAATTGTTATTAAAGCCAACCATAAAATCAGGGTTATAGTTGCCGATCTTCACCAATTCCGGATCTTGTTGTTGCAGGCCGTTGCTGTTCAGCAGGGCTTGTCCTGCATAAGGACCTTCTTTCACTTTCACCCAGCTTCTGCTATAGAAGTCGCCCATTTTGGTACCTTCCTTTATCAGGTATACGATATTACTTCCATCGGTGCTACCCAGCATATAACTGGTCACAGCCGGGGTCAGTGAGATGACTTTGTTCTGGTTATGTGTAAAATTGACATCTGATTTCCAGGTGAATTTTCCTTTTACCGGAACGGTATTCAGGGCTATCTCCCAGCCGCTGTTCTGAATATTACCGGCGTTGATGAGCATGCTGCTGGCGCCGGAAGCAATGGTGGTAGGCACCTGGATGATCTGGTTTCTGTTATTGGTTTTATACCAGGTAACATTCACGCCTAAACGATCTTGCAAAAAACCGGCTTCCAGACCACCTTCATAAGAAGTGGCGATCTCTGGTTTCAGCATCCTGTTTCGCTGGCTGAAGCTGATGGTGGCCCGTTTTACGCTACCCCAGTCGGTATCGAATGGTACGGTATTATACAGCTGGTAAGGATCTGTATCAGAACCCACCTGCGACCAGTTGGCCCTCAGTTTCAGATAAGAGAGCTGGCGCCAGCGGATATCCAGCATATCAGACACTATAGCGCTTACAGATACAGATGGATAGAAGTAAGCATTGTTTGATTTGGGCAGTGTACTGCTCCAGTCGTTTCTAGCAGTGAGGTTCAGGAAGATATAATCCTTATAACTGATCTCACTCATCCCATAAATGCTGTTGATACGTTTGTGGGTTTTGGATTGTGTATTGATGATAGACCCAGCAGCTGCATTGGAAAGGTTGTAGACTTCCGGCAGGGTAAGGCTTCCGGCGGATTGCTGATTGGATTGCAGTTGCTGGTCCATTCTGTTTCCACCTACTGCAACGGAAAGTTTAAAGTCACTTTTCAATTCAGGTTTATAGGTGAGCAGGAAGTCACTGTTTTGTTCCTTGAACTGATTGTTTTCTAATACATAGGCGCCTTTGGGATTTCTTTTTGCACTGAATGGTCGTTTCTGATCTTCCGAAACGGCGTAGTAGTCCAGCCCTGTGCGCAGCATCAGGGTCAGGTCTTTCCGGAGGTCCAGCTGCAGCTGTACGTTTCCGGTGATACGGTTACGGTTGTAGCTATTGGTTTCCTCATATGCGATGAGGTAAGGATTATCGTCTGTGCTGTAGGGGTTATACTGTTGCAGGCCCTCCTTACCAGGCAACCAATAGTTGCGTAAAGCATGGATATCTACGTTGGGCGTCAGTTTATAGACCTGCGTGGTAACACTCTCCGTATAGGCAGAAGGACGGTTATCACTGGCGCTGTTGGTATAGGCGATATTACTGCTGATATGGATGGATTTGTTGAGATGATAGGTACCGGAGAAGGTCAGGTTATTGCGCTTCATATCGGTATTGGGGACTATACCCTGGTTCTGCATATTGGCATATGAAATTCTGAAGTTACCGGCATCTCCGCTTTTTGATACGGCGATGTTGTTGGTAAATGTCCGTCCGGTGCGGAAGAAGTCTTTGATGCGATTGGGATAGGATGTCCATTCCAGGGGAACCGGTTTACCGTTTTCATCCAGGGGGCTGTTCCATTGTACCAGTTTACGGCCGGTATTGAGTTGAGGGCCCCAGGCTGATGTACTGAGCGTATTATTAGTGCCTATCCAGTCACCGCTGCCAAATTCGTTCTGGAAGTCAGGGAACATCCATGCTTTGTCGAACATGACAGTAGAATTGAAGCTGACACCCAGTCCTTTTTTTACAGCACTGGATTTGGTGGTGATGAGGATCACGCCTGAACCGGCGCGGCTACCATAGAGCGCGGCAGCACTAGCACCTTTTAACACGGTGATGCTGGCGATATCATCTGCGCTGACATCACTGATAGGGCTGCCATAGTCGATGGTCTGTTTTCCGTCTACCGCCTGTGCGGGGTTCTGTATGGCAGGAGCTACGGGTACTCCGTCAATAACGTATAATGGCTGGTTGTCTTTGCTGATAGAGGATTGGCCGCGTATCGTTACCATCACACTTGAACCCGGATCGGAGCCGGTGCTGCGAATACTCACGCCTGGCACGCGCGCAGCCAGGCTGTTCATCACATTGGGCTGGGGTACATCATTCACATCTTTGGAAGATAGTTGTGCGATAGCATATCCCAGGTTACGTTCTGTTTTTTTGATGCCAAGGGCGGTCACCACCACTTCTCCCAAAGCTTTGGTAGAAGGCGGTGGTAATTCAGACCTGGCCGCAGGAGGAGCATCCTGTTTTTTAACGGGCAGGGCTACACTAAGAATAGCGTAATTATTAACGATGCGGCATTGTATAGCGACATCGGTAGCAAGCCAGCCGAGTGCTTCTTTAAGTGTGGCGGTGTTCTTGCGGACATGTACGGTGTGTGACAGCAGCGCATTGACTTCTTCATCGAACGTTACCTGCAGTTGTTGCTGCGTTTTTATCTGCTGAATGAATTGTCTTACCGTCAGGGTAGTGCCGCTGAACTTCAGCATGCGGTCCTGCGAGGACTGCGCCAGTAGCCGGACACCGACGGACAAGAGAAAAAACAGCATCAGGATTCGATGCGATAACAATGTTTTCATTATTTTACAATTGATTAGGTGCAGGTGGTTTAAGCCTGCATTTCAGGTTACTTGGCTGATAAACCAGTCAGTTGCTATTTAAGCGCCCCGTTGCACCGGGGCGTTTAACTTTTTAGTAAATCACGATGGTATCTTTTTCCTGCCGGTACCGGAATCCGGCTGTCTGTGAGAGTATACCCATCACCGTTTGCAGCGGTAACTGTTTAAACTCAGCAGTAATACGCTTTTGCAGCAGTTCCTTTTTTTCTATCCTGATCTGTGTTTTATACCATTGCTGTAAGTCTGTGCAGACGGTATTCAATTTTTCCTGATCGAAGGAGAGCTGGCCGGAAGTCCATGCTGTTACAACATTTGCTTCGATGGTGGTAAGATGGAAGCTACCGGCTTGTTTATCGATGATAGCCTGCTGATTGGGTTGAAGATCGGTGAGTGGTTGGCCGTGGTTGTCCAACAGTCTTACTTTTCCGGAGAGAAGGCTTACAGTCAATGATTGCCGGTCATCTACCTCAAAGGAAGTGCCCAGCACCTGTGTGGTATACTTGCCTGCAGTAACAAGGAATGGCCTTTCAGCGGCGGATGTTATATTAAAGAATGCGCGGCCGGAGAGACGTATTTCGCGGACAGTCGTATTAAATGTTTTGACATAACTAATGGAAGAACCGGGAAAGATGGTTACCTGGGAGCCATCGGGTAATTGAAGCTGGTGAGGTGCACCCGGAGCAGCGGTAATGGTTTGCCATACCAGTGCTTTTTCCTTATGCTGAGGTTTGAAAAACCAACCACCTGCGGCGATGATCAGCACCAGCAGTACTGCCGCTGCAGCCAGCTGCGGATACATTGTCCGACGTTTGGCTTCTATGCCTGCGAGGCGGCGGAATTGTTGCCAGTCGCTGTCCGTCGCCTTGTCTGACTTCAGATGGCTGGTATTATTCCATGCGGCTTCCATGCACGCCTGTACCACCTCAGGGGCTTTACAGCTGGCGATATAAGCCTCAATATCCGCCTTTGTAGCGGGATCAGAAATGTTACCTTCAAAGTAGCTGATCAGCAGGATGCTGTCTGGTTGAAAATCTGCCATAGTGATTGATTCATCCATAAGGACGTCATTCAATGGCTGGTCCAACTATCGGGTAGGATGGAATTAATATTCAGTTAACATTGGCATCAGCATGACGGCCGTCAACATGAGGAAATCGGCGTAGTCATGCAGTTCTCTTCTCATGAATTTCAGCGATGCTGCTATATGGTTCTGCACCGTAAATATGGAAACATTCAGCATTGCAGCTATTTCTGCATAGCTCATGCCGCGCTCCCGATTAAGGATAAACGCCTCCCGCCGGCGTGGCGGAAGTTTGTCAAGACACTCCCGGTAACGTACCAGCAGCTCCCGGTAGCTCACCGTTTCGGTGATATTTTCTGTTGCAGGAGCCTCTTCTTCCCTGGCACTGAGCGTCAT
Source organism: Chitinophaga flava (assembly GCF_003308995.1). Classification (NCBI taxonomy): domain Bacteria; kingdom Pseudomonadati; phylum Bacteroidota; class Chitinophagia; order Chitinophagales; family Chitinophagaceae; genus Chitinophaga; species Chitinophaga flava. The sequence goes on from NZ_QFFJ01000001.1 coordinate 1,251,966, forward strand.
CATGGTCTTTTTACGACGCAGCATGCTAACAGTTTCATGGCGCATCATGGTAAAAAGATAGCTGTTGAAATCATTCAGTGTAGCGATCCTTGTTTTCTGTTGCCATACCTTCAGCATTACATTCATGGCAAGTTCCTCGCTGATAACAGGATCATCGGTATAACTCATTGTATAGCGCTTCAGGCGCGGGAAATAATACTCGAAAAGCGGTTTGAAATTCAGATCATTTCCTGCCAGCCAGTCATGTAACAGTATCGGAATCAGCGTGGAGTCTTCCATCAGGTAACTCAGTTTTTTGATGGAAGCAAAATTAACAGTGGAATATTAAGGGAGTATTAACTTATGATACCGACCCTGATCTGGTCGTTCTTTTCTCTTATTAAATTTATCATTCTACATAACATTTACCTGCTTTCCCTGATGGTATGCTGAAAACTTATGTGTTTCCGCCCAAATCACCACACAAGGCTCGCCATTGTTAGCACTAAACTTCACATCCAAACAATCCGTACCTAGTCCAGCCCCTTTGTCGTAAGGAACAATTTTAAGCTCTTCGCCGGAAGGCAACCAAAAAGTATCTCCTATCGGCTCGAAAATGACGAGCATACTTTTATCAAAATTATTAGATATCCTAAATCCTTCCATTTTTCTATTCAAGTTAAAATTAACTTCCTCTAATATATCACACTTTTTCCGGTAATAACGCCAATGGATAAACGGTCACTGCAGAACAGCGCCTACTGTATGTATATACCGGTCCCTGATCCGGAAATCCGTATTAATTTTTTACTACTTGCCTACACAGTTCTGAAACTCAACTGGTACATACTGCCTTTTTCCAGTAGTTTAACTGCTACCTCCTGCATATCCGGCGGCACCAGGGCTATGGGTGCTACAGCTCTTGCTTCATCTGCATCTCCGCTGCTGAAATAACTTTTGACAAAAGGAATTTTCCTGTATTGTTTCCTGATATGTTCGGCTGTTTCGTCGATGATGACAATACGACTACCGGGCCTGGCTACACGAATCATTTCCGCTATAGCCCGTTCCCGGTTGTTGAAGAAGTTGATACCGCCTACGTGAAATACACAATCGAAAGTATGGTCCCTGAAGGGAAGATATTCTGCATTGCCTCTGAAAAGCTGCATGGACCGGTTCCATTTAGCCATATTACGGCTGGCCTGCCGCAACATGCCACTGGAAATATCGAGTCCGTAATACTCGGCAAACTCCGGCAACACCCTGATGTTCCAGCCGGTACCCACAGAAGTCTCCAGTACCTTGTACCCTGGCTCTATCTCCACATCTGCCATCCATTCACTGCGAAGACGATGTAAGTCGATGAAGAAGGAAACAAGCCGCTCTGTAATATCATTGAAAGGACTGATACGATCGTAAAGGCGCTGGTATTTTTTATTCAGGCCATCTACCTTTTCGAGTGCAAGAAAGTCAGGAATCCCTTCGACTACCGGAATGATATTACCGGATACATCTTCCAGGTTGTGCGTCTCCGTTATATGCAATGGCTGATGATTATAGGGATTGATCAGCATGGTTGTTAATTCCGGGATCTTCATGGGTTCCATTTTTTTCTGCAAAAAAATACGATCAGCAGTTGTAAAAAACAGGACCTGTGCTCAAAGCCGCTGTATTGTCGGTAAAAGCCGGTTTTTTGCCGGCAGGAAAGTCCCCATTCTATTCCAGGATCTATAACGGGGCCCCCTCAACGTAATTATCTTTAAAGTCTTGATGATAGCGGCTCCGGCTCTCCTCAAAAGAAAAGTCAAATAATAAACGTACCTTCATGATAAATTTAATGACATATAAATTTCCGCTATCTGGCCGGAAATCAAACATTGGTTTTACTTTATGTGTTAAATTAGATAGACGAACAATGTACCATCAGGATGGCAGACGAGCCGGCTGTACTTTGGAAGAATGCTATTGTCATGCACCCTACATACTGTTTTAGGTTTTTGTATTAAAGGATATTTACGCGAATCAGTATCTATCTCAGGATTAAAATATTTTTTTTCAATGAAGAGTAAGCTGTCTTTCCTGCTCCTTTCACTTATATTCTACAATTATAGTAACGCCCAAACGGCCCCTGGCTTTAAAGAGTTGCTGGATAGCGCTATGGTACGGGATGCTGATCTCAGAACCCAACTTACCAAAAACAAACTGACCAGTCTTGATCAACACAAACTGAAAGATGTTTATCTCCCTACCCTGGAAGTAAGTGGTATGGCTGGTTATATGAATGCTACCGCGCATATTATCTCTCCTGAATTAAACCTGCAACCTTTTCTGAATATTCCGGAAGGGAAATACAACAATAACATCAATGTATCCGGATTTTCAGGGCTTGCTAAAGCGGATGCCAAGATGCTGCTGTATTCCGGCGGAAAAGTAAAGTACCTGGGCAAGGCACTTGAAGAAAAAAAACAATCGGAAAATATTTTACTGGAGAAAACTGCGGATGAGGTAGTGGCAGTTGTTTCCAGAGCCTACGATCAGCTGGCACTGATACATCAATCGAAGAAGGTGCTGGACGAAGGCAAAAGAAGACTGGACGCCAACCGTAAAACAGCTGATAAAGCATTGGGATACGGACTGATCACTCCTTATGACCATAAAAAAATAGAGCTGGCACAGGCTACCCTCGATGCCAAAGTAGCAGAATATGAAGGCAAAAAGGAATTGTTGCTCACTCAACTGGAAGTCTTAACCGGCATCAGCAAGGAAAGGCTTCGTCTTATAGAACCGGTGCTGGTAGCGGTCACTCCTACTGTTCCACAAAAAACAATTGAAGAGCGGGCGGAAGTCCGTGCATTGAACCATGGTATCAATGCCACCACCTATAAAATTAAAGCCGAACAAACCTGGTGGATTCCCAAAGTACAGTTGATGGCCTCTGGCTACTACCTCGGTCTTTACGGCGCCAGGGTTAAGTCGTCAGACAATATCATACCGCCTATTCCGGCCATTAATTACCCCGGCCGGAAACTGGACTGGAGGCCCACCAACCTGAATATTTTCCCTGTTTTTATGGGCGGTATTGGATTTAAGTGGGAGATTTTTGATGGCAGAGAAGGAAAACATGCCATAGAAACAGCACGCATCGACAGAGAACTGTTGCAAAACCAGCAATACGATGCGTTGCGCAAACTCACCTTAAACCAGGCTAACAATCAATCCAATTACGATATAGCCAATGCACAAATAGCCTTAAAGAGAAAACAGAAGGAAATGGCGGGTGATGCACTGGTACAGGCTGAAAAGGAGTTCAGGTATGGCATGAGTAAATCCACCCAGCTGATAGAGGCGGAAAATGATCTTGAAGCGGCAGAACTGGATTATCAGAATGCTATTTTCAATCAGCGTAGAGCGGCCATAGAATTAATGCGGTCTACCCAGGAACTGGATATCAGCAGGCTGTATTAACTTTTACCCCTTGCTAACACCCAAACAACAATTACTAAAATTAATGACTATACAATGAGAATAACTACCTGCATATTTTTATTCAGTTTACTGGCACTAACGAGCTGTGGCCCCCGGAAACGAGGTGCAGACAATTTCGAGGGAAAAGCAAAAAAGGATGTCATCTCCTTTGCCCCGAAGGTCACTGGCAGAATACTGAAAATTTATGTAGCGGAGGGCCAGACCGTAAAGAAAGGTGATACCCTTGCTTTACTGGATGTACCGGAAGTTTCAGCTAAGATAGCACAAGCACAGGGAGCTGTCAATGCCGCCACTGCGCAGGAGCAGATGGCACGCCGTGGCGCCACCGCCGACCAGCTGAAACAACTTCAGGCCAAGTATAAAGGACTCAAAGAACAATATGAATTTGCACAGAAATCATATAACAGAGCCTCCAATATGTTTAACGACAGTCTGATGTCACCACAGGCTTTTGATGAAATATATGCCAAGCTGCAGGGCGCCAAAGCACAATATGATGCAGTAGTAGCTGAGCTGGATGATGTTAAAAAAGGTACCCGCATCGAAAAGGTAGAAATGGCCGCAGGACAGGCATCTCAAGCCAAAGGCGCTTTACAGGAAGCCAATGTTGCCTATTCAGAGCGGTATATCATCGCCACCAATGACATGGACGTAGAAACCATCAGCCTCAACCCGGGAGAACTGGCTACTGCCGGCTTTGCACTGTTTAACGGATATATTCCGGGAAGTACCTATTTCCGTTTTACCGTACCGGAAAGCAAGATTGCTAAATATAAAAAAGAGCAGGTTGTAAAACTGCAGGTTGTATATAACCAGGAAGAACTGGATGGAAACATTGTATCCATCAAACAACTGACCCGCTACGCGGATATTACCACCGCGTATCCTGACTATCAGCTGCAGGAGGCCGTTTACGAGATCAAAGTGCGGCCCAGGGATGCGGATAAAACAAAAGATATACTGGTAAATGCGAATGTTATTCTGAAATAATCAGACATGAGAGAATTTTTCCGATTGCTGAAACGTGAGTTCAAGCTGTTCCTGGGTAATGCAACATTGCGTTCAGTATTTTTTCTGGCGCCGGTTTTATATGCCACCCTGCTTGGTTTTGTATACAAAAGCGGGAAAGTGGAAAATACACCCGTTATCGTTATAGATAAAGACAATACCCCATTATCCAATCAACTAGTGGAAATGCTCGGAGACAACAGAAGTATCAAGGTACTCAAGTATCTCCAGGATCCTGCTGAAATCAATGATGAAGTCATCAGACGCAACGCCGCTGCCGTAGTAAAGATACCTTCCAGATTTGAAGCAGATATCCTTCAGAAAAAGTATCCGGAAGTCAATGTATATGTCAACACAGGGAATATGTTAACAGCCAATTTTGCCTCCAAGGCATTGCAGCTGACCATTGGAACCTTTTCTGCCGGCGTTTCTATCAAAGCACTGCAGAAAATGGGTATGCCCGCACCAAGGGCCGTTACACAATATGAGCCCTTTAAAACCAACTACATCACGCTCTTCAATACCACCAGCAACTACCTCATCTTTATGTGGCCGGCTATGCTGGCGGTGGTATTGCAGCAGGTGATCCTGCTGGCCATGGCTGTCAGCTTTGCAGCTGAGTTTCAGCGCGGGTCTTTTATGAGTGAATACCAACACATGCGTCGTTGGGCCTTTCCCATCATGCTGATAAAGGTAATCCCGATCTGGATTTTCTCCATTCTCATTGTCTCCGTGTATTACCTGATGCATATCCTTTTTCAGGTACCCTTACCGGAAGATATTCTCAACTTCATATGGCTGACCGCCTTTTTTGTAGGCTCGGCTTCTTTTATGGGTGTGTTTGTCAGCATTCTGATTCCCGATGCATTAAAAGCCACACAGGTATTAATGATCCTCGCCTCCCCCGCTTTTATCATCAGTGGCTTTACCTGGCCACTCAATGCCATGCCGGTTTTTGTACAGTGTCTGGCCAACATTATTCCTTTAACACCTTTCCTGCAGGCATTTAAAATCTTATTAATACAGAAAGGCGCTGTAACACTTACCTATCCATACATCAAACACCTGGGTATTTTGTTGGTGGTATATGCATCCCTGGGATGGCTGGCATTAAAAATAAAACTGTGGCTGATGTTCAGATCAGCCTCTACGGGAAATACAAACGAGGATTAATTTACTGAAACAGTTAGGGGGCTGGTTTTAGTTTTCTTTATTATCTTTCTTAACTAATTTAAAAAACTATTTTATCTTATTCCCCAGGCTATGAAACGTATTTTCCTCCTCAGCATATTGTTTTTCCTGGCTGCAGCAGCCTATTGCCAGCAAAAGACCACGACTACTGACTTTCAGCAGCTTAACTGGCTATCAGGAACCTGGAAAAGGATTCAGCTAAAACCCGGCAAATCAGGGCATGAGCGTTGGGAACAGACCTCCCCTGCTTCCCTGAAGGGAATCGGTATCACCCAACGTGGAACAGACACTACTTTTATGGAGAAACTTGCATTGGTGGTTAAAAACGGAGCTATCTATTACGTAGCGGATGTTGCGGAAAATAAAGAACCAATCTATTTTAAAGTATCTGCCATCAGTAGTACCGGTTTTACCTGTGAAAATGCAGAACATGATTTTCCCAAAAAGATTGTTTACAGCAGAACAGATAATCGATTAAAAGTAACGACCAGCGGTGGAGAAAAATCGATCGATTTTTTCTTTGAGAGAGAATAATCATCAAGTCTCCCAGGAACTAAAGTCCTGGGCTAAATTGGAGGAGTGAAGTACGGAGCTTTACTAAAGGAATAAGCTCAGCGATAATTAAAGCAGCAAAAGCCTTTCCGACACAATGTCAAAAAAGAGAATATAAAATCAAGGCTGCCCCTTTTCAGGAGCAGCCTCTTTTTATTTAATGCTACAGTCTGCGTTAGTTGCCTACAGTTCCATAGAAGAACTGAGATGCATTAGTGCTTTTCACCAAACCACCCAGTACCAGTGTTGATCCTGGAATGCTGTTAGTTATCCAGGAAAGGTTAAACGAACTGGTTTCGAAGTAGTTTCTGGTACCTGCAAAGGCCGCTGGCAGGGCGGATGCATTTGCATCCTGGGAAGTAAATACAAACTTCACAGAGCCGTCGGTGTTTTTTACAGGGGTGTAAACTACGTTGGCCAGGTAGGTAGTAGTAGTATTGGAGAAACTGAACCGCAAAGTATAAGTCAGATCAGTGTTCTGCATCATACGGATAAGATTCAGGTTATAACCATATGCTTTCAGCTGATTCAGACACTGTGTATAAACAGGATCGAAATCACTGTTCAGCGTGCCTTTCAGCGTAGCTGCGCTATATTCAATAGCTGTATAGTCTTTTCCCGCACCAAATACCAGATTCAATGGTACTACCGGCATTGTTCCTGCCTCTAGATTATAGGTATCAGTACCGTTTGTCACGTAGTATACCTTCTTGGCAGCATCCCACAGCAGTTCGCGGAAAGCAAAACCATTGTAAACAACTGTTGATTCCAGAATAAGGCCATTAGGTGAGAAGGCAAAACCCAGGGTTTTACTGAAGGCATTGTTATTTTCCCCTAAGTAGGTAAACCGGATTCTGCGCGCGCTGGTATTGATAGCTGCATCTATTTTTTTACCGTCTTTGAAACTGATATACGGAGCAGGCGAGCTGGCCACATAAGTGTTGTTATCAGTCATGCGCTCAGCGATCTTTCCGTTGAGGATGTTCTGTTGTTCCGCACTGGTCAGTCTCACCATCATCATCTGATTTCCGCGGTCCATGCCACCCATATAAAAGGTATCACCGACCATTTTATCCATGACAAACTGGAAATCGGATTTTAAGCCTGCACCGGCAGTACCACCACTCACATTAGGAGCAGGGTCGTTTGGCAGATGTATATAATTGTAGGTATCGAAAATCAGCGTGGGCCATTGTAAGGCTTTCAGGCGGAAGGTAGATGCTTTAAGTGTGGTGGCCGTAGTGCTGTTAAAGTCACTGATCATCTCCACGGAATTATCTTTACCAAATTTAAAATAGTAAAAGAAACCCTTTCCACCTGCGGGATAGATCGTTGCTTTCCAGCCGTACTGAGCGCTGGTAAGGAGCTGCATATTCTCATCCAGGCGTTTGATGAGCCTTACATCCGGGTCTTCCATAAATGGGTCGGAAGACTTATTACAGGATATAGCAGCGATGGCCAGTAATGTATATAGCGTGAGTTTTTTCATGATGTTCATTACAGATTTAAGGTGCCGAATGTAAATGAGGTTGCATCACCAGCCTTCTCAAAACCACCGAATTCCACTTTCGCATCGGGGCCATAGAAGTATTTTGTCTTCTGTGCGCCACTGAAGAAATCGGTCAGCGGTTTTACTGAAGCCGCTATTGTATTGGCGTTGGCATCTCCTCCGGTAAGAGCGAAGGTGTATGTTTCCGCAGCGGTATTAGCCACTACACTGTAAGTAAATGTACCAGTGGAGAGTACGCCTGCACCAGGGCCGGCAGCAGAGCGGTAGTTAACCTTCAATTGCATGGTAGTGGTGGAGTTAAACACCACATTGATGCTTTCCAGTGTAAACTGTGCAGTAGCGTCTACTTTCAGCAAAGCATCTTTGGAAGTTGCCCATGCATTGTTGAAATTATCAGACTGACCACCTACCAACGCAGGATTAATAACAATGGATGTAAAGGCCTTGCCAAAACCGATATGGGAGAATACCGGCGGATTAGAATAACTGTTAAAGTCTTTCTGCACTTTGGTTTGCAGCCCGGCAAAATCAATGCCCCATGTTTGTTTGAAATAGCCTACTACGATAGATTCTTTTTTACGGAGAATCGTTGTATTCACACCTGTCTGTTTCATGATGGTTTCATAACCACCACGGCCCAGCGTGAGCATCATAGAAACCATTTCCGCGAAATCCTCTTCAGGAGCGGCACGGGAATACTGGCTGATAAAGCCCATTGCATAAGCATCTGCCAGGGGCTGGTTATTCCAGTCAGCTGTATAACCACCACCTGTCAACAGCGGAAAGTCCTTCGGATAAATCACCGTCTGGTGCAGGATATGTGCAAACTCGTGATGAATGGTTTTCAGTACCTGCTGCACATTGGCGCGGCTGGTTTTATTGAAGTTGTTGACGTTATACAATGTAACCTTGTATCCACCTTCTGCTTCACCCAGCTTAACGGTTCCGCCGGTATTATATTCCACACTACCTACCAGCATGTATTGTTTGGGAGAATACATTTTGATAAAGTCAGCATTCTTCTCCATGATATATGGCTGAATCCAGGCAGAGTTCACTGTTTCCATCAGTGGTCTTACTTTGGCGCTGTCTGGTGGAACCAGGGTTTTGGTAGGGTCCAGCTCAGAACCATCGAACCTGTATTTTACTTCCAGGTTGTAAGGCTGTGTAAACGTGGCAAACAGCCAGTTATCTAATGCTGTTTTCGTCCAGGTATCGCCACCAAGGCCTACCAATGGTTTGTCCAGATCATCTGACTTTTTACAAGCGGACAGCATTACTGCCGCAAAAGCTATTATTAGGAAAAAATGTTTTTTCATATTTACAGCAGATTAACGGGGATTAAGAGGAACACCGGATAAAGTCACTTCTTCCGGTAATTGCAACAGTTTACGTTTATCATCCGCAGCCAGATCAAACACTTCACCTCTGGAGGTAGTATGTGTTACCGGCATTTTCAGACGCAGGATGTCCAGCCATCTCATACCTTCATTCAAAAATTCAGCACGTTTGATATCCAGTAAAGCCAGGCGGTAAGCCTCTTTCTTATCGGTTGTTCTGGAGCCATAGTAGCTCATCACGCGGGCATCTGTAATTAAGTGCTGAGTGGTGTTATAGTTAAGGACACGGGTTTTCACCAGCGCGTTCATGTCATTGAGTGCTTCGGCATACATGTCCTTGCTGAGGAGCGCTTCAGCCCTGTTGAGCAGTGTTTCCTCTGTAGTCAACAACGGTACCATGGTATAGTATGTACCGGTGTTGGCGTTGATACTAACACGTTTGAAATAAGCGAGGTACTTCATGACAAAGTAAAAAGTGCTGCTGGTGCTATAAACCTTCAGTGCATCCCAGCGGCTACCCAGTGGGCTGATGAGCTGTATAACCCTTGGCTGGGACATCGCAAACTGATAGCGATAATAATAAACACAATAGTTGGATACCGTTTCCCCGAGCAGCAGATTTCCCGGATTGGTAGCGCTGGTGTAAAAAGTCTGCAGGTCATTGACAGTAACGGAAGCGCCCTGATAGTTCAACCATGGTCTTACGTTAGCCGCAAAGTCATTAGTAGGGAAGGCCAGGTTGGCTTCTTCTATCACTTTATCATAGTTGCGTTTCCACAGATAGAACCTGGAAGCAAAAGCATGTGCCGCTCTTCTGGTAAAGTGGTAGGCAGGTATGGCGTATTTGTCATTCAGCAAAGGAATACCTTCTTTCAGGTCTTTCTCGATCATGTCATATACATAGGCCACGGTTTTGCGGTCGTAGTTTTTCACCACTATTTTCTCCGGCTCGGTCACATAGGGAATGCCCGCGTCCTGGCCGGCAGTAGCCGGATCATAGGCTTTTGAGAAAAGCGTTACCAGCATAAAGTGGGCATAAGCTCTGGCTACCAGCGCTTCACCTTTCTGACCGGAATACAACTGCGGGTTAGTGGCTTTATTACAGATGTCTAATGCCTGGTTGGCAGATGCGATCGCAGCGTAACAGGCATTCCAGTAATAGGTAGGACCATCCTGGGCAGTAGTGGTGATATCTCTCCAGAAATATGCATCCTCATTGGCCGGGAGGTGAATACCGGTGAGGCTTACGTCCATGGCATTATCGGACATCGCTTCCGCAAAGGTGAAGTAGTTGGCCGCAGGATAAGCTGTTACCAGCAGCTCCGCTACCTTCTCAGGTGTATTCAGGACGGCCCGTTGATCGGGTGCCTGCTCCAGATACTTTTTGCAGCCGGTAGTGCTCAGCAATGCAACAGCCGCTATATATAGATATCTTTTTTTCATAATTATCACAATTAAAATCCAACTTTTAAGGTAAATGTGAATTGCTTAGGAACAGGCATTGCCACACCGCCGGAAGTAAAGAACTCCGGATCCTGGCCTTTCAGAGCCTTGTCTGCGTAAATCAGCCAGATATTGTTACCCTGCAGTTTCACTGACATATTGTTGGCGCGTATCAGCCTTGCAACCCTTACAGGCAGATTATAAGCCAGTGACACCTGTTTCAGGCGAACAAAACTTCCATCTGCTACCCGTCCGGAAGTGTAGTTATAAGCGGTATAGGGATAAAGTGCACCAATGGTGCTACGAACGAGGTAATCGGCGATAGACGGTACATTGGTGGCTTTCTCATCGAGCGGCAATGTCCATCTGTCCAGGAATTCCTTAGGCATCGCATCAGCATCGGAGTATCTCAGATTAAAGGCATTGTTTAACCTGATCTTGTTTCCAGCCTGATAAGAGATAAAGAAATTCAGCATGAAGTTTTTGTAGTTGAATGTATTATTCCAACCACCTGTAATGGTAGGATCAACAGACCCTTCATATATCAGATAGTCCTTGTTGGTGCTCTGCACATACACACCGGTGCTCAACTTACCGTTTTCATCGATGTAGGTAGGCATTCCGACCATGTTCAGGCCCTGGAAATTGAGTGAGTAAAGTCCGCGTACAGCATGACCTTCGCTCGCACCACCCTCGGGTACGATCAGGTCATAGATACGGGGCTTGCTCTTCAGGTTGGTGATTTCGTTTTTGTTGAAACCAAAGGTCAGGTTGGAAGACCAGTTGAAAGACTTGCTCTTAATCAGTTTTCCACCGACGGTCATTTCCACACCATAGGATTTCATGTCTGCGTAGTTGGCTTGTTTGGTATCTTCTCCACCAATGCCGGACGTACGCAGTGCGCTGATCAGGTCAAAACCATTACGTTTATAGGCATCAACAGTAACGGCCAGTTTATCACCCCAGAAACCCGCGTCAATACCAACGTTACCTTCGTATTGTTTTTCCCAGGTCAGTTCGGAGTTTTCCAGGTGGTCCAGTTCAACCCTTGGTTCCACTTCTGATAATCTCGGACGTATAGCAGAGCTATTTTTGAATACCACACTGGAGTTGGTAGCACTTCCGATACTTGCGGTCAGACCATAAGAGGCACGCAGTTTCAGGAAGCTGATGTTTTCCTTATACTTCAGGAATTCTTCCTGGTCGAGGTTCCAGGCGGCACTCAGGGTCCAGGTAGGCAGCCAGCGTGCATTTCTGGATTCGCCCATTCTGTTGGAGCCATCATATCTCACCGTTCCGTTGAAGATATATTTGCCATCATAAGAATAGCTGGCGTTACCAAAGAAAGAAGCATATCTGTCGTACTGCTGGTTCATCCCGAAATAGTTGTAACCACCTTCGAGCAGCATTTTAATAATACGGTAGTCTGTAAATGGTGTACCACCTTTCTCATATTGGTAACCGTAACCATTAGCATTGCTGTTCTGGCGGTCGGTATACTTTATTTCCTGTCCGACGAAAGCGCTTACCAGGTGTTTTTTGCTGAAATCATGTTTCCACTCCAGCTGATTACGCACATAGTAGTTGGTGAGCTTATCGTCATTTTTATTATAGAAACCACCTTGTGGCAAGGCAATCTGTTTCACCGTTAACTCCGGATGGTCAGGGTCCATGTAGAGGAATGGGTTTGCAGCAGCCACGGTAGAATTGGGAGCATACCGGTATGCCTGCGCCATATTGGAGTTTTCGCTAACGATATTTTCACGGGTAGTTTTTACGAAGCGGATAGCACCAATGGTCCGGAAATTGAAGTCATTGGAGATCTTATAACCCAGTTCACCCTGAATCTTAGTATCCAGCATGTCCAGGTTAATGTAGTTATTTTTTAACTCATTGATGATGTTAAATGGCGCGTAGTTACGGTTGAAGTATTCCAGGTTGCCACTTTCATCATAGGCAGTCATGGCACGGCTGGTATTCAGCGCATAGCTGTAAGGGTTGATATCAAAATCTCTGGTATATACCCCTTCTACTACGTTGCTGGATCTTCCCTGAGTACCGGGAGCCCGTTGTTGCCTGATAGATCCGTTTACAATCACGTTCGCAGTAAGGCGTTTGGAGAGATTGTAGGTACCGCGGAGGTTAGCGGTATAACGGCTTACACGGTCTGCAATAGACCAACCATTATCATTATAATAACCGAGGGAAAAGTAATGTTGTGATTTATCTGTACCGGAAGAAATACTCAGGGAGTGTTCCTGTACGAAAGAGTTTCTGAAGAGTACGTTAAACCAGTCTGTATTGGCTTTTGCATAACGCTGCAGGAAAGCTTCCCTGGCTTCAGGAGTATTCTGCAAGCCAAATGTGCCGGTAGCCGGATTATATTCTTTCAGCTTCTGGTACATTTTCGCATATACGCCACCGTTATTTTCGTTAGCGATAGAAGAACTCAGCCCGCCTTTACGGTACATCTCTGCATACACAGACATCTGGTCGGCAGAATTCATGATGTTGAAAGTGCTGTAATCCGGTTTAAGGAAGGTGGAGAAGTTACCGTTGTAATTCACCTGGGTAGAACCGACACGGCCTTTTTTAGTGGTGATCACCACTACGCCGTTCATCGCACGGGCACCGTACTGGGCGGTGGCGGCAGCATCTTTCAGGATGGTAAAGGTTTCGATATCGTCTGCGTTGATACCGGCTACAGAAGAGCCGATCAGCGTCAGCGCGTCTCCGCTGGAGAGCTGGTCGTTGCTGATGTTCACGATATCTTCCAGTACCACGTTATCGATTACCCACAGTGGTTTGTTTTCACCGGAGATGGAAGTAGCACCTCTTACGCGGATTTTAGGGGCCGCACCGAAGGTACCGGAAACGTTCTGCACAGAAACGCCGGCTACTCTACCTTCCAGCATACGGCTTACGTCAACGATACCATCCTGTTTCACTTCTACGCCGCTGATATTGGTAGCAGAACCGGTAAACAGTTTTTTGTTTACGCTCTGGTAACCGGTTACGATCACCTCTCCCAGCCCTGCGATGTTTTCTTCCATGGTAATGTTGAAAACAGTTTTGTCATTTACCTGAACTTCATGTGGTTTAAAACCAAGAAAGTTAAATACCAGGACATCGTTATTATTTGCAGTGATGGAAAAGCGGCCATCCGGGTCGGTGATAACACCGCGGCTTTGTCCTTTGATCTGTACGGAAACACCGATCAGGGGATTCCCTTTTTTATCGGTTATTTTACCGGTACGTTGTGTTTGTTGCTGTGGTTCAGCTTCCGTAGCGGTTTTGGCGGCAGATGCATCCTTTACGGTCAGGATGATTGTTTTAGACAGCAGCTCATATTCTATGGGCTGATCTTTCAACACCTGGTCCATAAATTCATTCAAGGGCACTTCTTTAGCGTTCACGGAGATATCGTGAGCACGCTGCAGCACTTCTTTTTTATAAAATACCAGGTATCCTGTCTGCTTTTCAATGGCAGTAAATACCTTTTGCAGGCTGACTTTCTGGGCACTGAAGGTAATACTCTGTGCCCTGGCCCCAGCAGCCACCTGCATAATGGTTACAAGGATTAACAATGCTGTCAGTTTCATAGTAATCAGCAGTTTTTTTAGCCCGGTAGCTATACCCTTCACCGGATTCTGCCGATTTTCCAATACCGTTTCGGCCCTATGGTGGAGGCTGACCGGTACTACATTTCCGGGCATAGCATACCAACTACAATTAGCATTTTTTTGCATAAATTGCATTAGTTTGATGGTTTTAACTGGTTGTTTAAAAAAATGGTTTCATTCGATCAGGATCATTCAAACGCCTTCCGGGGGTGGTGATGACACCTCCGGTTTTTGTTGACAGCCCTTTGTTGTTACTTCCGTTTTAAAATTTTTACAAAAAGAGAAGTGCCACTATTTCATTGCATAGTGTGTTAACAGTATCCTCATTTTTGGTTGACGGCAGCTTTCTGCCTTAAATAATTAATTCTCATTGTCAGGTTAAGGAATAAACACTAGTTTTTTATCATTTTCCAGACGGCAATGTACACCTGCCTGGTTCAATACTTTGATCATTTCCTGTAATACCAGGTTGCGGCTTATTTTACCACCAAACTCAGTCTCAGGTGCATTCTCCATTACTTTGGTATCAATACCATACCATCTGGTTAGTTGGCGTGCCAGCATGGTAAGGTCATTATTTTCAAAATCGAAATATCCGTTTTTCCAGGCCGTTACACTCTCTGTATTGGCATGTTGTACACTAATGTGCTGATTTTCAGAGATAGCCGCTTGCTGATCGGGCTTCAACAATGTTTTTCCGGCTGCCGCTCCGGCAGATACCATGACGGCTCCCTGTACGAGTGTAACTTTACAGGCGCTTTCATCGGGGTAGGCGTTGATATTAAAATGGGTGCCCAGTACTTCTACTGTTCCTATACTTTTATCGGCACGCAGAATATTTACTTTAAACGGATGTTTCGCATCCTGTGCTACATCCATATATACTTCACCGCTCACTATCACCGTACGATCATCTCCGCTGAAATAGGTTGGGAACTTCACTGAGCTTTGGGCGTTAAGCCATACGGTGGTTCCGTCTGGCAGGGTTACCTTAAACTGCCGTCCAACGGGTGTGGACAGGGTATTGTATTGCGGGCCGTCTTGGGCATTGGCTGTCTGGTCATAGCCGAGGCGGCCACTGTTCAGGACGATACTGGCACCGCTCTGCGTAGCTACGATACCGTTACCCAGGCTGTCCAGCACTATCTGTGAGCCATCACCCAGCGTAAGCACCGCCCCATCACGGCCAGGGAGAATAGGCGCCTGAGCCACCATCGGAGGCTTAGACAGACGGTTCATCAGGAGGGCCGTGCCGGCGCCAAACAATACAAGTATGGCCGCGGCAGCCCACCACCTGCGATAAGAAACTATCCGGGTGGGTTGCTCTTCCTTTTCCTGCTCAGCTTCATTCAGGGCATTCTCGATCATGGCTATACGCCGGAAGTCCATGGAGGGGGTATCAGGCATTCCGTTCAACAACTCACCGTATTTGTCCAGTACCTCCAGCTGTTCCTCCGGACCGGCAGCAGCCAGCCACTGGCGGAATGCAGTATAATCCTGCTGCGAATATTTACCCGCTGAATAGTCTTTTAAAAATGAGTGTAGTTGTTCCTTCGTCATAGCCTGGAATATGTCTCCTGACATAAGGACGTTTCAGGAATTCAAAAGGACACGTCGGGAAAAAAAATTTTTCGTTAAATATTATAAAACGACGGAAGAGAGAGTATAAACAGAAAAAATGCCAGGGTATCTTTTTCCTCAAAACACTGACGGATCAGCTTCTGCGCTTTATAAAGCTGATTTTTGACACCTGATTTGGAGATATTCAACTCTGCAGCAATTTCATCGAGGCTCAGTCCACGCTCCACACTCAGGCGGAAAACATGTTGGCACTGAGCAGGCAGCGCAGCTATCTGCCGTTGTACCTTTTCATAAATGGCCCGGTAGTTCCAGATATCTTCAGGAGTATCAGGAGTAGCCTCCCGTTGCAACAGATCTACAAAAGCAGCCTTGCGTACCTGCTGATGACGGAGATGGTCCAGCAACCGGTTCCTGGCCGACCGTGCAATATAAGGTCTGAAAGCAGTAATGTCTGCCAGCTTTTCACGCTGCTCCCAAATACGGACAAAAACTTCCTGAATAATTTCATCAGCTTCATCCTGAGACCGGGTAAAAAGATGGACATACTGCGTCACGGCATCCAGGTGATGGGAATACAACTGGGTAAAGGCCTCCCGGCTCCCTTTCGATGCCTGTAATATCAGGTGAGGTTCGTTATATAATGCTGAATTTGACAATCGGTTATGCTGCTATTTCCTAATCGGTCTTTAAACCTGGTTGCGCTAAAGCTAAGTATTTTTTTCTTGTATTGCAACCTCTCTTGTATCTGAATATGTAGAAGGAAATATTACCCCACAGACGGAAATAAATGCGCCGCCACATATATTTATTATCTTAATTTAACTGGAGACTAATGAACAAAGCAATTGGTCTGATAAAATAATATATACTTTTACACCCTAAAGTAATCGGACAATGCCAGATTTTTCATTGTTACTGGACCTCGACAGTGATGCATTACAAACACTCGCTCATGCCTACAGCAGTTATGCTGCTTATCTTGATACCGGGAATGCAGAGGATATACATACGATTGCATGTTGTTATATGAAAGCCGCAGCTTATGAAATGCTGCTCAACCAGTCCAATGCCCGGTCATTGTTTGCACTGGCAGCCGCCCGCTTTACACAGATCAGTGATCCATACGGACTGATTGCCGGCATCTGCTCCTATCAAGATTGTCCTGATTTATCTATTACAACGGAGACAACACCGGACATACAGTTTTACCAGCTGTTGAACGGAGCATTTACAGGAGCAACTGTTGACACCACCGCCTGGCAGGAACCTGTAGGACGCCTGCAAATACCCTTCCGGCTATACGCAGATACCCTCACAGACACTATAGACCAGGAAGCAGCACAACTACCGAAAGTATGGAAACCATTACTCACCCGGATGCATACACGCCCCCGCCTGTTAAGTAAAGATACTGCCCGGTGGCGCAAACTGGAAGGCACCATCACTCCCATAGAACCCGAAACAGTAGCCACCTGTATTACATTACTACGTGTTGCAGAAAGACAAGGTATTGCTTCAGATGTACTTACTTCACTGGTACAAGCGCAACAGGACAATGCGTATATAGCGATGAAAATAGGGCTGTTACTCAGGTAAACCTCTCGATTTCCACCAACCGGTCACAGTCCCCCCTGAACTCAGCCCAATGATCCAATAAAATAGCGGCGCCTCCCTTTTTTACATGCTCTTTCACAATACCGAATACTTCTTTTCCTCCCATAGGATCCACGCCTGCTAAATCAAACAGGATATGATCGAAACGGGACAGTGCAGCGTAAATCGTCAACAGCTTCCAGGGATTACCTGCAAGCGTATTGATGTCTGTACGAGGAGTAATATAGCTGTCTTCATAAATCCGGTCCGCATACTGACTGGACAGATCTGCATTCTTCTTCAGATATTCCCTGACAGTTACGGGATAAAATCTGCGTCTAAACCAGGACACACTGAAACGTGGTACAAAAGTCAGCGGGACGGTTATTACTACATTTTCCTCCGGCACTTTACCCGTAAGAGTATCCACCAGACTCATTTCCAACTCATACCAGTCAGGCCTGTTAAATGGTTTCAGTATGACAATCTCTCCCTCATTTAATACAAAAGGGGGTATAAAATACTCTGCTATCTTAAAACCCCGGCTGCTGAGTATAGCTTTGCTGGCCATTATGGAAGTGTTTATTTATTCAACCCGCTTCAATCTTCTCACAAAAGAATAATCACCGGTGATCTCATCTTTATAAGCCATCTCCTCATCAAAGATAAAAGGGTCCCTGAAGTAGGTACCGATGCTCAGATAGCCCATATCCCAGCCGCCGCCACCACACAGGTTACAGCCACCATCACCACTTTTAATGAACCATTCACTGTCCATCATCACTTCGTAATGATAGGGATCATTGGCAATGACGATACCAAAGTGATTGGGTGTATCGAGGTAAAAGCCCTTACCATCATCATCTTCAGCTACAAAATGATGGTATTTTTTATCATAGTCAATACCATCACCCCAGGGATACAGTGTCCGTGATCCGCCACCACAAAGGTATTCCCATTCATCTTCGGTGGGTAGCCTGAAACCACTGTCTGCAATTTGCTCCGTCAGCTCATCATAGGAAGCAGGTTCATACAGGAATGCACGGACATCTGTTCCATTCTTTTCCAGCCGGAAACTACTGTTGACGATCCAGGTATGTTGTTCTCTGGGAGAAGCTTTCAGGTCCTTCAGGGTTTTGTGGAAATAATCATCCGATACCAGGCGCTCATCATCAATATCCACCGGAAAATAACCTGTCTCTCTTACCTGACGTTCCACGATCATGGGAGGAATGGTCACAGTGCGTACCGGCGACAAGCGTTCCCTGATATAGTTATCCATCTCCTCTTCATTATTTTCGAACATGTCCACCATATTTATCTTGTTCTCTTCCGGCATGTTCCATTGATCCAGCCCCAGCAGCACGGTGTCTCCTGGTACAAAAACGAACTCCGTTCCCTGGTAATCCAATACAGCCGTGTAAGTACGCTGATTAAATTTATCGAACTGCTCAAAATGTTTGATGGTAAACTCCGGAAACTTTGTTTCTATCAGGTATTGAAGGATGGCTTCTGCGGCCGTATGGGGAAGCGCGTTCCACGCCTTACGGTCATATATCTGGGTTACATTCATGAAAATTCAACATTAAATCTGCTTGCTAATTTAAATAAACTTTCATGATTTCTGTAACGATGCATAATGTAAGGTCTGTAACCTGCCATTCCCTACTACATTAAACACAACTGTCTGAGGATTCCCTTTTCCCTTGAGTGTGAGGGTGATCCTGTTATCTCCTTTTTTCAGCGGAATACGGGAGTAGTAGATAGAATGCGGGAGACTTTGCCAGTTGCGCGTATCTGCTTTTTCAGTGAGTATACTTAACAGATTAAATGCTTCTCCCAATACCTGATCTTCTTTTTTGATCTGGTATTCAGCCAGTTTTTTGATGGCCAGTCTTGTCAGCGCCAGCCCCATCTCTTTTAAAAAGCGCTCCTGCAGCGTGCGGAAGGCCAGCTGGTTGACATCTTCCACTTTTTCGAGTGAGGCAGAGAAGGTACTGTCTCTTTGTATACTGCCCGCTGTATAGTACAAGGGCTGTTCCACATAACTGGGGAAGGCCACCCGGAAGGCTTCAAAGTTGCGTCTCAGGCGATGACAGGAGTCACGCGAAAACAGCGCAAAATCAAAGGGAATAAAAATGGTGTTATTGGGGTCTGTAAAAACAAAATTACCTGGTCCTCTTTCTGTCAGCGTAAAGAAAAAATTAGTCTCTTCTTTTACGGGCGCCAGTCCGTTCTCCCAGAACACCAGCACTTCGCCCCCGTCAGTATCCGGTGCAGGCTTATAGGTAAGCCCAAATTGTTTTTCGTAGTACTGCACTTCCTCGTTAAAGCCCAGCTGATAAGCGGTGCGTAACAAGTCTTGCTGCAGTTGTGCCGGCATGGCTACACCGTAGTAACTTTTATCTTCTTTTTTCAGGAAGATGTCTGCCGCGTTGCGGTAGGAAATAAAAGCATTGTTCACATCTCCGCCGCTTTCGTATATGATGCCCTGTACAATCAGGGAAAAAGCGTCTTTGCTGTATTTGTTTTCGTTGTTGTTTTTGCGGTCGTTGAGGGCATAGGTGCCCAGTGTGATTCGGCGTGCTTCTACCGTAGCATCTTCTGTTTTATTCAGTTGCAGGTAGTTGATGGATTTATAATAGTGAATGAGCAGTCTTTCAAAATCTTCTCCCTTGTATACCTGCATAGCAGGGTTTGTGATCAGTCCGAGGGCCTGGTCCAGGGCTTTGTTGCGGCCACCACTTACGAGTATGGAATCGGCTGCATTAAAATACAGATTGCTTTCTTCATAACGTCCCTGCAGGAAAGCCGTCTTACCCTTCTCCATATTAAACAGCAGCTTGTTGCGGCCGTATTTGAAAAACTTTGTCTTATCCAGTTTATTGGCTGCTTCATCAAACCGGCCATGGGCGACAGCTTCATAGTAAGGGCTGATGGCTTTGTTGTAAGTATGGCACGAAAAAAAAGAAGGCATGATCAATGATAGCGGCAGCCACCACCTCCATCGACTAACAGAATTACACATGGCTCGTTGTTAGAGTAAAAAATGTGCGCCGGCACACAGAAAAAACCGGCGCACGGTTACACGCAGTGGTAACTAGAAGTAGGCATTAATTCTTAACGTATTTCGCGATTTTCTTATTTCCGATCCATTTTACTTCGTTGCTTTGTAGGTCGGTCAGTTCCAGATCTACCTGATAGTATACCACCATTTGTTTTTTATGTGAGTCGACGATGGAGTTGATGCTTCCCTGGAGTATATAGTCTGCTCCTACTTCCAGGCCCCATTTTTTCATGGTAGACACGGAAGCATTTTTTTGCTGATCGGCACGTTCTCCGCGGAGTTCTTCTCTTTTAGCGCCACCTTGTACCAGCCTTACTTTCTGGGTGGTCACAAAAGATCTTTCCATATCCTTGATGAAGGTTTCGGCATCAATGTGTTCATGGCTTTTGTTGGCTACCATGCCTACGATGACAACGGGCTTTTTGCCTGCATGTTCCTGAGCAAATTCGGGGAGCCAGTTTTCACTCAGTGCGCTGTTGATCATTTCTTCAGCAGTGAGGCGTGAATCGGTATTATTCCAGCGGCCGCTGATATCTATCTGTTGCTTTTCATCTACCCTGGTAACTTTGCGGGGAGCACATCCCTGCATGAAAATAGCGGACATAAGTATCCCTGAAAATGCTAATGCATTAATTTTAGACATCGTTCTGATTTTATATAGATGATATTTATCTGAAAAGCATATAAGTTCCCATGGCGAGAGCCGTTACCGTAGCCAGGTCATACCATTGAAAGGAAGATGAACAGCCGTAATTGTAGTTGTTACGATGGTGTCCGTATCCGGGATAGCCGTAACCGTAAGAATAGGAAGGGTAGCCATAACCGTAGGAATAGGAAGGATAACCCCATCCCCAGGAAGAAGCGGCGTATAGGCGTTGGCGTTCGCGGCGGTCCTGTCTGCGCTGTTCCCTTTTCTCCTGTCTGGCTTCAAAATACTGGTAAGCTTTGTAGGTTTTTTGAACGGTCACGCCCTCCTGCATAGTCAGGGAGTCTTCTTTGAGCAGGTATTCATTCATGCTTTCGCGGTAACGCGGATTCTGATCGGGCAGCAGCTGCGCTGATGCCGGCAGGGCGCCCATCAGCAAACAGGTGATGATGCCTGCATAGAAACGGTGATAGATTTTAGAGTATCTCATAAAATGGCTGCTTAAATGATGCTACAATATAGTGACGCAGCTCGAAAAGATTCCCCCTAATTCCGGAACTGTTAAAAATGCGTTAAGGGGCTCTGCCCAAACATTTTAAAGGTTCTCCGCGTTATGCAATGCAAAACCAGGGCAATTATGGCAACCGTATCACTTCAGAGCGCTGCTGGCAGATGGGTAGTAATATCCTCCATTCTGGCTTCTGCCATGGCTTTTATAGACGGCACCGCGCTCAATGTAGCACTGCCTGCCCTACAGCGCAGCCTGCACGCCACCGGAGCCGACCTCTTCTGGGTATTAAACGCCTATATGCTGATGCTGGCCTCTCTGATATTACTGGGCGGTACACTGGGCGACAGACTGGGCCGCCGCAGAATTTTTATGACAGGCATCTTTATCTTCATCATCGGCTCCGCCGCCTGTGGCCTGGCTGGCACCGTTACCTGGCTGATTATCTTCAGAATGCTGCAAGGCATCGGCGGCGCCCTGATGATACCCGGCAGCCTGTCTCTCATCTCCTCTTCCATCGACGAAGCAGAAAGAGGAAAAGCCATCGGTACCTGGTCATCCGCCACCACACTGGTAACCATCGGCGGCCCCATCCTCGGCGGCGCCCTCGCCGACGCCGGCCTGTGGCGCTATATCTTCTTTATTAATATACCCATTGGCGTTATTACCCTGCTCCTGCTGGCATGGAAAGTAGCCGAACAACAGGAACAGGGCGGCCCAGGTAAACAGGACTTCGCCGGCGCCGTACTCATCGTACTGGGGCTGGCCCTGCTCACCTTCGGCTTTCTGCGGATGCCGCTATCCGGATTCAGCAGCCTGCCCGTATATGGCAGCATCGCCGGCGGCCTGCTACTACTCATAGCCTTCGTCATGGTAGAACGCCGCAGCCCCTGCCCCATGCTACCCCTCTATCTATTCAACAACAAAATCTTCAGCGGCACCAACCTCCTGACCTTCTTTCTATATGCAGGACTAAGCGCCGCCATGCTCTTCCTCTCGCTCAACATGGTACAGATACAAGGCTATACACAACTGGAATCAGGACTGTCATTTCTGCCCTTTACCATCCTCATGGTATTCCTCGCCCGCCTCGCCGGAAGCCTGGCAGATAAATACGGTCCACGATGGTTCCTCGTCATTGGCCCCTTTACCGCCGGCACCGGTATGCTACTACTCGCATCCGTAGGCCAGACCAGCGGCCCGGCCAGTTTCTGGACCACCTTCCTCCCCGGCATCGTAGTACTGGGTCTGGGCATGTCGCTGACAGTAGCCCCATTAACCGCCACCGTTATGGGCTCCGTAAGCAGCCACCTCTCAGGTACCGCCTCCGGCGTCAACAATGCCATCACCAGAATCGCCGGCGTATTCGCCATAGCCGTATTTGGCGCCCTGGCCGTCCTGTATTTCTCTGACAGCGTACAACACTCGCTCTCCCAGCTACCACTCAACGCCGCACAAAAACAAGCCATCATAGCCCAGACAGCCAACCTAGGCAATGCCACCGTCCCCGGAAATATTCCTCCGGACAACAAAGCCACCATCATCCACATCTATCATCAACACTTTATCCAAACCTACGCCAGAGTAATGGGCACCTCCGGACTACTGGGCTGGCTCGGAAGCGTAATGGCGCTGATATTCATCAAGTCTCCCAGGGCTAAAGCCCTGGGCTAAATTTGTGGGGGATGGAGCACGGAGCTTTACTAAGAGATGGAGCCCAGAGATAAAAAGAGCGGTGAAACATAGTGATAAGATAAAAGAATGAAACGTGGTGATAAAATATAGAGAATGAAGCACAACGATAAGATAACGAGAAATGAAAACGGTGAGAAAATATAGAGAATGAAGCGCAACGATAAGATAACGAGAAATGAAAACGGTGATAAAATTGGAAATAAAAAAATGACTAAACCACCGTCTTTACACCTCCAATTTAGCCCAGGACTTTAGTCCTGGGACATTATATAGCTAAAACCCAATTATTATGTCTAAAACAATCATTCAGGATGTATTATTTAAGAATACTACACCCAGGGAGCTCTATGACATTTACACGGACGGAAAAAAACATAGCATCGCTACTGGCGCTCCGGCCGAAATCAGTCCCACTGAGGGTAGCAGCTATTCCGCCCACAGCGGTTATATCACGGGAAAAAACCTTCAGCTGATCCCGGACCGGCTGATCGTACAGTCGTGGAGAGCACAGAGCTGGGATGCCGGTGATATAGACTCTACCTTTATCATCTACCTTGAGCCAATAGGCTCCGATGTCATGCTGCATGCTGTTCATGCTAATGTGCCGGACAATGCCTACGATGACATCGACGCCGGCTGGAAAAAAATGTACTGGGAACCTTTCAGGCTATACCTCGCCGGAACACCTATCACTAAAGCATCCATGTAGGTAAAATTATTACCGGGCCGGGCAACAGATTGTATTTTCGTCAGCTCTCTCAGGACTGAAGTCCTGGGCTAAATAGATGAAGCTACAACTCACCTAACATCAGATTATATACGGCACTTGTTAACGATTATCTGTTTTGCTGTTATGGTTGATGCCCAGTCCGGTAATACTTCTTCGTTTTTACTTCAGAAAATATCACCTCAGCCCAACCTAACACCATCATGGAATAGTATCTGTTGCCGGTATTACTGTCATAAAAGTACCGGCCATTTATTTTTTGTGTTTTGTGGAAACGATTTTATATTTACGTAACCAGTTACGGAATTGATTACTTAAAATTGATAACAATGAATTTTTTTGATACCGTAGGTAAAATGGCGATCGGCAGCAGACTCCGGCTGTTGACAGACAAGATCACCGAAGACGCCGCCCGGATATACGACACCTATGCCGTAGATATGCAGCCTAAATGGTTTCCCGTATTTTATGTGCTCTCCCGGGGCGAACAAAAAACCATCACCGAAATAGCCAGGGAAATAGGGCATTCGCATGTATCGGTTAGTAAAATTGTCCGGGAAATGGCCGGTAAAAGACTGGTAAAAGAGAAAAAAGACAAAGCCGACGGACGCAGGACCATAATCAGTTTATCCGCCAAAGGCATGGACATGAATACCCGGATCGCCGATCAGTACACAGATGTAAACAATGCCATCGAAGAGCTGTCGGCACAGGCGCAACATGACCTGTGGAAAGCCGTTGAGGAATGGGAGTTTCTGCTGGAACAGAAATCGCTGCTACGCCGTGTTCAGGCACAGCGGAAACAACGGGAAAGCCTCCAGGTGAAAATCGTTCCATACAAACCCGCATACCGCAAGGCTTTCAGAGATCTCAACGAAGAATGGATATCCACCTGGTTTAAAATGGAGCCTGCGGATTACAAAGCACTCGATGACCCGGAAGGTTATATCCTTCGTAAAGGCGGCCATATACTGGTAGCGCTTTACAACGACGAGCCCGTAGGTGTTTGTGCCCTGATCCGTATGCAGGACCCCGACTACGATTACGAACTGGCCAAGATGGCGGTTTCTCCCCGCGTACAAGGCAAAAACATCGGCTGGCTGCTGGGCGATGCCTGTGTTCAGAAAACCCGTTCACTAGGTGCGTCAAAGATATACCTCGAAAGCAATACCATCCTCAAACCAGCCATCAATCTGTATCATAAACTGGGATTTCAGAAAGTGACCGGCAGAAGTACACCTTATGAACGGTGCAATATCCAGATGGAGCTGGTGTTATAGAAAACGTTGTTGTATCAGTGCCATAAAATCGGGGCGGAACTTCTCACTCAACGGAATCCGTTTGTCAGCAATATGAATATGATTGTCCAGTATCTTCTCTATCTGGCTGGTATTAACGATATAGGAATTATGTACGCGGATAAAGGGAGCTCCCAGTTGTTCAGCGATCTCTTTCAAACGTTTGTACACCAGCACTTCTTCCCGGATGGTAACCACTCGTACGTATTCCTTCTCTCCTTCAAAGTATAGCAGTTCAGACAAACGGATGCGTAGCAGTGTTTTGCCCGACTTCACAAAAAAGTAGTCCGGTTCGGGCTGCTCTTCTATTTTGTCCAGTGTGATACCCTGGCGGAAACAGGCTTCTATCTTCTGCCGGGCTGCCAGAAAGCGGGTAAGGGTGATGGGTTTTAACAGATAATCCAGCGTTTGGTAGTTGTAACTGTCAGCTGCAAATTCAGAATGTGCTGTTGTAAATACGATCTTCATATTGCTGGGCAGCAGCCCTGCCAGTTCCATGCCGTTCAGCCGCGGCATATTGATATCCAGAAACACCACATCAGCTTTATGCTGTTTCAGGCATTCCAGTGCTTCCAGCGCGTTGTAACATTTACCTATGAGTTGCCAGTTGGTTGTTTGCTGGATATGCAGTTCCAGCAGTTTAACCGCGTTGGGCTCATCATCTACAATAAGGCAGTTCAAACTCATAAAGGGACGGTTAAGGAGGCTATAAAATGGTTATTTGATTTCTCTGTCTTCAGCTCAAAATTATCTCCATACAACAACACCAGGCGTTTTCGCAGATTTTCTATCCCTGATCCGCGCCCGCTGCTACTGACAGGCTGCCGGGGTATTTCATTGCAGGTACTGAAAACAAGACGATTGTGTTGCCGTACCAGCGATATCTCAATATCATTACGGGTGCTGGTTTTATCAATCCCATGCTTAAAAATATTCTCCACAAAAGTCATCAGCAGCATAGGAGGCAACTGGCAGTCATCACTGGCATCTTTGATAAAATTCAGACCAATTTCATGCCGGATTCGGATCTTTTCGAGGGCAATATAATTTTCCAGAAAATTTATTTCTGTAGATAATTTGACTTTATCCTTCGGGCTTTCATCTACAAAATAACGCATGATCTCCGACAACCTTTCTATCAGCAAAGCCGTGCGGGGCGCTTCGCGGAAAGCCTCATAATAGATGTTGTTGAGCGTATTAAACAGGAAATGCGGCTGCACCTGCGACTTCAACAGATTCAATTCTGTTTGTGCATGTTGTAGCAGTATCTCCTCCGTTTCCCGCTTCAAAATAAAATAAGCAATGGCCATCCTCAACACAAAACCCAGCAGAAAAATCGTGAGCATACCAAACACATTACGGAGCAGCTGCATGGTACTCAGCATGATAGTGGCATCAGGCTTAGGATTAAACAACAGGTTGTACAGCCACATCATCAGATAGGCCCTGGTGATGCTCAAGCTCAACAAAAAAAGAATGGCAGCAATGATATACAGCACCTTCCTGTTTTTCAGGAACAAGCGGGGATATAAAAAACTGATATTACCGTACACCACCATCGCATAGAAGGAAGTATTCAGCAAAGCATAGGTTACCGACTGGCCCAGGCTGTCCTCCGGCAGCAACGTAAAAAACAGCAATAGTAATACCATCAGCCATATCAACCATTGCACCCGTACCGCAGTAGACATCTCTTTAAAAATTTGCATGGCTGAAAATACAAAGGTTTTAAAACAGTTAAGTCAAAAGTACCATATCACGATGCTTCTTTCCGTGTATTTTCAACCATTATTACCGGCATTTCAACCATCACCGGTTCTTTTTCAATGATGATAATCATCCGGGAGATACCTGCCATTGATTTAAAATTCCGGGGAGATGATTGAAAACAGTTGATCTGTTGTTCCGGAAGATGAACATTTGCCATGAAACAAAACAGACCATTCAGCAATGACAATTACCTCATCCTTCCGTCCTGTATTCGTTGTATTTATTTTCCTGTTGTCGCTGCAAACAGCCTTTGCCCAAGCCGATACGATTGACCAGCGTCATCAGCCGTTGAATACCCGTCTGCTGCAACCCGGACTACGGCAGTATCTGGTGTATTACCAGTTTCCCAGTCAGCCTAAAATCATGGCTTTCTCGCTCTGGACCAGGGATATCAGCCAGTCCCGCCGTGGAGGCCTTCCGGTATTTGAGATCCGGCAAACCTGGTATAGCACTGACAGTAACCATTACCGCAGTGTCTATTCCGTTAACAGTGCCTCCGACTTTTCCCCGCTCTACCACACAGAAACTACCGGCCCTAAACTGAAGGCTTACAACTGGTCTGCCGGCGGTATCAAAGGTGCAGATACCGTAGCCAATAATACAGCTGCCGGTTACACCCTTGATTTCAACGGCCCTAATTACAACTGGAACCTGGACATCGAGACATTTGAAATGCTGCCACTGGCCGCCGGCAAAACATTTGCCATCCGCTTTTATGATGCCGGCCTGGAACCACCAGCCTATGTCAATTATACCGTTACCGGCAGTGAAATGCTGACCACACTCGACAATAAAAAAGTGGACTGCTGGAAACTGCATACCGAAGGCGATTCTCCTCGTGGCAAATACACGCAGACATTCTGGATCAGTAAAAACGGACATGAATTGCTGAAGGAAGAAGACAGTTTTAATGGTATGTTCCGCTACAAGGTGAAACTGCCAGGACTGGCACCCAACCCCGCGGAAGCTCTTCGTAACGCCCTCACCCGGCAACCCTGAAAAATTTTCACCGACTCAAATCCTGTTTTTACCGAGGTATGTATGCATTCAACTGAAAAGCGCTGTCCCTGGCCTATGATGGTTATTAGTTTTGTAGCATCAATCCAAAAACAGGTGTACTATGAACAAAGTAGTGGAAATAAAAGCTATCAGACAGGCCACCGAAGAGATCTTCCGGTCGTTTGAAGCTCAGGATTTCAGAAGCTCTGCCGTCCATCTCACGGAGGATTGCGACTATATTACTTTTGACGGAACACACCTGAAAGGAAAAGCAGCTTATATCGAATCGCATGAACAACTCATGAATAATTTTATGTTCAGGGGCGCCAAACTGGAAGGTGAGATAGACCAGATGCGTTTTCTGAACGACCGGACGGCGGTCATGATCGCACATGGAGCCATCCGTTTCCGCTGGCAGAAAAAAGCGCCACAAAGCCGTCAGTCTATCAACACTACCCTGTGGATCAAAAACACAGAAGACCGCTGGCAGATGGCAGCTTTCCATAACTGCAGAATTAAGAAACCAAGCCTGTTCATAAAATGGATCACTAAGATGGCCAGCATAATTAGGGGATGACCTGAAGTGGAGATCATAACGAAGAAGGAACAAAAGAATCAAAAAGAGAAAAAAAAGATAAAACAGAAGATATTACCTTCGTTGTGTTCTCCGCTTATCAGGCGCATCAGTAACATTGTAAACCATCACCTTTGCCGGCACATCAACTATTGCTCTTCGCATTGGCCGCCCTTGTCATGGTGTTGACACCGGGGCCGAATATGATTTATCTGGTTTCCAGATCAGTGACACAAGGAAGAAAAGCAGCCATGATTTCGTTGGGCGGGGTGGCGTGTGGATTATTGTTTCATATTACGCTGGTATCTTTTGGTTTGACTACCATCCTGATGGCTATACCTTACGCCTATACGATCCTCAAAACTATCGGGGTGATATATCTGCTGTACCTGGCCTGGCAGGCCATAAAACCCGGCGGCAGACCTGTTTTCGAAAATGCCGGCGCCCTCAAATATGATAAACCGGTGAAACTGTTTAGCATGGGTTTGTTTACCAGTATGCTGAATCCCAAGATTGCGGTGTTTTACATGTCTTTCTTTCCTCAGTTTATCAAACCGGAATATGGTTCTATTCTGGTACAGAGTTTTACCTTGGGTTTTATTCAGATACTGATGAGTTTTACGATCAACAGTATGATCATTTTTTCTGCTGCAAAAGTAACGCGCTGGTTCAGCGCCAACCCGAAGTGGGTGCGTGCCCAGAAATGGTTTATGGGCAGCGTTTTTGCCGGACTGGCGCTGAAGATGGCGTTAGACAAAGGCAAATAGCTTAATCGATAAAACTTTTCTGATCAGTAGGTTTACCTGTTTCCACATGCCGGGAAGGCTGGAAGTAATCGTAGAAATATAGTTTATCCTGTTCATACAGTTTCATCTGTGGTTTCAGCCTTTCGATGTATTGTTCAAAGTTCCTGGAGGCTGGTTGTGTCCAGGCGGCTTCCGCCAGGGCAGAGATGCGTGGAAACAGCAGGAAATCGAGTCTTTTAGGGTTGGAGATCGTTTCAGACCAGAGGCAGGCCTGTATGCCCAGTATCTGCTGTTCATGTCCGCTGGCAGCCGGCACATTGCCTGTTGAAAAATCATATACTGATTTCAGTGTATTAAACTCTCCCACTCTCCATCTGCGGCCTATTTTGTGTGTGCTGTCCTGTATGAAATCGAAGTAAAGCGGCAGCCGCGGACACATCACCACTGCATAGCCTTTCTCCAGCGCCAGGCGCAGGTTTTCGGGTTTATCATGTCTCCACCAGCAAACGATGCTTTTGTTGACCGGCAAAGTAGCAGTAGCCACTTCATCCCAGGCCATCACCTTGTTATGCAGATTAAAAACGGTATCGGCCATACGCTGGAAGAAATAATCTTCTACCTGTTTGCGGTTGTTGAATCCTTTTGTTTTCATGAGGTGGGCCACACCGCTGTCTGCATCCCAGGCTTTGTTGCCGAAAGACACTTCATCGCCGCCCAGGTGGATCATACCAGCAGGAAACAGGGTTGCCGTTTCTTTCAGGATATCAGCGAGGTATTGATAGGTACCTTCTTTCCCCGGATTAAAGGTGAAGGATGGATATTTTTCAGTGCCACCGCCATCAAAGGCAGGATAGGCCCTGTTGGCAGCACTGGCATGTCCTGGCATATCGATCTCCGGAATCACCTGGATAAACCGTTCCTGTGCATAGGCTACAATTTCCCGGATATCATCCTGTGTATAGAAGGTGGCTGGTGCTTTAGGATCAGTATGATTGCCGATACCGCCTACTGTTGTCAGCAGCGGATACTTTTTGATTTCCAGGCGCCAGCCGGGAGCGTCGGTCAGATGCCAGTGGAAGCGGTTCAGTTTGTAGAAGGCCATCCAGTCGAGGATAGACTTTACTTTTTCTTTTCCGAAGAAGAAGCGGGATTCGTCGAGCATGAAACCACGCCAGGCGTAATGGGGTGCATCGCTGATGTTCCAGCAGCCAACACGGCGAGGAGTTGCAGTGCCGGCAGTAGCTGCCAGCTGCAGGAAGGTGGTGATACCGTTGAAGACCCCTTCGTTGCCCGAAGCGGCGATCACCACAGCAGATGAAGTTATCTTCAGCGTATATGCGTCTACGTTATCATTCTTCTTAATGCGTTGCAGGATGATCACTGGTGATTTGGCAGTACCCTTGCCGGGACTAACGATATTGAATGTACGCTGTAACTCATTTCGCAGGTAGGTGGCCAAAGGCTGCAGGGAAGGGTCTTTTGCCTCGATCCTGATATTATCGTTGAGCACCAGCTCACCTTGTGCCCGGGTGTATTGTACAGGCAAAGGAATCACCGGGCATGCCTGTTGCGCTGACAGCTGCAGGCAACAGGCAAAAATCAGCATTGATAAAAAGATAGTTTTCATTGTTCGGTTGATGATTTGGAATAATCAACCCACAAGATACATGCTGGATCTTTGAAAGTCTATACTTTTTTGAATACCACAATCCCGTTGTGTCCACCGAATCCGAAAGTATTGCTGATGGCTACTTTCACTTCTTTTTCCACGGCTTTCTGCAATACTATTTGCAGGCCTGCCGGTATTTTCGGGTCCAGTGTGGTGGTATTGATAGTAGGCGGGATGATGCTGTCGGTAATGCTTTTCACACAGGCGATTGCTTCGATGGCGCCGGCGGCCCCCAGCAGATGGCCTGTCATTGACTTGGTAGCGCTGATATGCAGTCTGTCGGGCTGTGTCCCGAACAGGCGGGTGATGGCCGCGATTTCGCTCAGATCACCTACCGGTGTGGAGGTAGCGTGCGCATTGAGATAGTCTACCTCCTTATGGTTGAGGCCCGCATCTTCGAGGGCTCCTTTCATAGCCTGGTAGGCACCTAGTCCTTCCGGGTGGGTGGCGGTCATATGGTATGCATCGGCTGTCATGGCTGCTCCGGCTACTTCTGCATAAATATGGGCTCCTCTCGCTTTGGCATGTTCGTATTCTTCCAGAATAAGCGCAGCGGCCCCTTCTCCCATTACAAAACCATCCCGGTCTGTATCAAAAGGACGGGAAGCTACGGCTGGGTCGTTGTTTCTGGCAGACATGGCTTTCATCGCACAGAAACCGCCCACAGAGGCTGGCGTGATAGGTGCTTCCGAGCCACCGGTAACCATCACTTTAGCCTTACCCCAACGGATGTAGTTAAGTGCGTCCATGATAGCCGTGTTGGAAGTGGCGCAGGCAGACACGGTGGTGTAATTGATGCCCATCAGTCCGTATTTAATGGAGATCATGCCCGACGCCATATTGCCGATGAGGCGGGGAACAAAATAAGGACTGAAGCGGGGATTATAGTCACCAGTAACATATTCGGTCACCTGTTCTTCGAAGGTTTGCATGCCTCCTTGTCCGGAGCCCCAGATTACGCCAGTGTCAAAAGGATTCATGGTGCTGAAGTCCAGGCCGGCATCGCTGATGGCTTCTGCGGCGGCGGAGAGGGCGTATTGTGTGAAGGGATCTGTTTTACGGATCTCTGCTTTGTCAAGTGTTGCAGCAGGATCATAACCTTTCAGCTCACACGCAAATTTTGTCCGGAAGCGGGCCGCATCGAAACGGGTGATAGTGGCGGCACCGCTGGTGCCGGCCACCAGATTGTTCCAGAAGGCAGCTACGTTATTTCCAAGCGGGGTAATGGCTCCCATCCCCGTAATAACAACTCTTTTCATGATAGGTAGTTTTTAAGCACAAAGGTCTTCGAGCAGCTGGTGGCTGATCCGGTCGAATGTTTCCGGTCCCATGACCCTTGATAGCAATAAAGAAGATTGAAGATTGGAAATCACCAGCAGCGCTCTGTCACGTGCTGTGCCTTTAAAATGAAAGCGTTTGTTTTTCCGGCCTTGTTCCAGGAGGTGGCTTACCCATTCTACGATAGCATCTGCCATAGCCTGTATTTTTGTTTGCATGGCTGGTGTCAGTGTTTCGTAGTCCGGTGCCAGAGAGCCCATCAGGCATACATTGCCGGCATGGCAATGACGACGGAATACATCGAATAAATTCGCCAGTTGTTTGTCTTCCGGCAGTTTGCTCCAGCCGGTGGTGTTTCTGGAAAAACGTTCCATCTCATCATCTACTACGGCGATGCCCAGGTCTGCTTTAGACGGGAAATGGTAGTGGATGGCAGCATTCTTCATTTCCAGCGGATCGGAGATATCCTTGTAGCTGAAGGCGTTGAAACCTTTTACGCGGATGAGTTTGTCCGCGAGGGATACTATCTTGTCTTTTGTCTCTGACATGTGGATAGGTTAAAAATCAAGCGCAAGATACTTACTAACTAGTAAGTAAACAAAAGATTATTTTATCTCCTTGAAAAAGGGTCAGTTAGACATTATTTCAAAAAAAATTTGGTGAATTAAAATCAATGCTTACCTTTGCACTCCCCTGATCACAATATCAGTTGCCCAGATGGCGAAATTGGTAGACGCACTGTGTTCAGGTCGCAGCGCCTGCAAGGGTGTGCTGGTTCGAATCCAGTTCTGGGCACTAGAAAGGTTGTAAGTTATTAACTTACAACCTTTTTTTATTTATGTCAATGTACGCTTTTATCCACTTTTGCCCACTATTAACGACGCATAATTGACACACGAAAAATTATTTCCTCTTTCCTAAACTGTCAGCCAGTCTTACGTTTGAGCAGCACGACACAACGACTGTTGTAATTCTTTCTTTCACTTTGGCCCACTTTCTCACCATTTTGCAAATGACTTCAAATGCGATGGACAAACTAATTCATGACTTAGTTAGGTCAGGGATGATTGCAGCGTTTCTGGGAAGTCGAGTAAGGACCAAAAAATTTCTTTCCTTTGGGATAAGCATGGATACTGTAACCCTGCAGGTATTCCGTCTCTTCAAATGATCTTATAAGTTTTTGTAGGACGATTTACAAGCTGCTGCGATTGTTGGCTCGTACAATAGTAAACAGTTAAACGAATCACATTAATTAATTTATTCTTTTCTATTCTGTATTACAATCTTGCTGTATCGCATTAAAATTCTCAATTATCGCCTCCCAATCGGTTTTAGCGGTGTTCCATTTATAAGAACGCCAAAAAGGCAAAAACAACTTTCCCCAACTATTATTTTCATTTCTTTCTTTTTCTTCCAAT
Source organism: Chitinophaga flava (assembly GCF_003308995.1). NCBI lineage: Bacteria > Pseudomonadati > Bacteroidota > Chitinophagia > Chitinophagales > Chitinophagaceae > Chitinophaga > Chitinophaga flava. The sequence goes on from NZ_QFFJ01000001.1 coordinate 1,285,667, forward strand.
TCCTGCAGTTTTCCTAATTCCTGACCGGATTCATCATACATATGCCACCATCCTGTCCCATCCCCATTGGAAGCATAGTCTATCAATGTAGCGCCATTGGCATAAAAGTAGGTTACGCTAACCGGCGCTTTATGGATGTCTGCTCTCTGGATGCTTTCAAATACTAATACGCCGTTATAATACCTTCTTACATGTAATTCGTTCACTTCTTCCCAACGTACAGCATACAACTCCCTGCCTTCCTTGTTGAAATAAGTTTTCGTACAGTCTTGTGAAAGATTACTATACAGCGTGGTACCAGAAACTACGGGTGGATCAATATTCTTATGATAAAAACTTTGGGTTGATTTCCCATTGGGCAGATACAGTTTAGAACACCAGCGGGCGTTGTTTTCATATATATGCTCTTCCTGCAGATCGTAGGTTTCCCGGCTATAAATCCGCTCTACCGTGAGATGACCATGCAGGTTCCATTCAACATAATTACCTATATACTTTCCTGTTTGGGCATCCACTTCTCCCATTACCCAACCAGGTTTCCCATTGTTTGAAGAAGTCTGGCTTACATAGTGCGCCCGTGCCGGAACAGCTGCCGGCCGCCGGGGCGCACGGTCGCCAGTCATACTAACCGGTCTGTTTTGCTTATCAAAATAACGTTGTGCATTATAGATACCCCCCTCTATATAATCAAACTCTGTCACCCATACAATGGAATTGTTGTCGCCACTACCTGCGGGGAAATATTCACTGGTTGGATATTCACTCTTTATCCAGCGAAAGGTACCCAACCATATCTGCCCGCCATACCAATTACCTTCCTGCGCCAATGTACCATCGGGGTGAAAACGTTTTACCATAAATGGAGGATTACCATCACCATAATCAATAGTAGCACACAGGTGTCCTTTTACATGCCAGCAATTCCATATACCGATTGTTTTCTCTGCAGCATTTTTTTCGCCCGATTCCCATTGGTTATTTTTTTCATTCCAGATAGCTACTACGGGAATATTTTTATCCTTTTGCATTTAAGTACAATGAATTATTCGTTTTCTATAATTTACCAGCAAGCCTTTAAAAACACAGCACTAAGCTTCACGAGTATGTTACTTTATTCGGCCTTACAAAATATCAAAACTTATTGCTTTAATGTGTTGTATGCCACAATTATTATTATCACCAATCCCACATCTGATTTCCAGCAATTAGAAAAGATAGTATTTGCCGATTTTGTCGTTCTCTTCGACCCAACTAATAGGTTAAATTTAATATCTTCACAGAAACCACTTTTTTATGTCAAACACTCTATCAGAGAGTAAATACAAACACGAGCAGGTACAATATATCGAGTTTCTTTCCGAAGACCTCGATCGTGCCAGGAAATTTTATTCCAGCAGTTTTGGCTGGGAATTCACGAACTACGGTCCCGACTATATGGCATTTGGAGGAGATCACGTGGATGGTGGATTCATGCCGGGGAAACCAGTGAATGGCACTATGCTTGTCGTGCTTTATTCCAAAGACCTTGATGCAACCAAAGACAAGGTCATTGCAGCAGGAGGCACCATTGTGAAAGATGTCTTCAAATTCCCTGGTGGCAGACGTTTTCACTTTGCAGACCCCGACGGTTATGAACTGGCGGTTTGGACTGTAGAATAATAGAAAAGGCTGCAAGTCTTTGGCTTGCATTGTAAACGGGCAGGGATATTGTTCCGGCCCTGTCGGAACAATATCCCTGCCCGTAAAATTATGGATGGCGACTCCTCCACCTTAAATTAATTACATTTCCACCCGACTATTTCACATAAGTACTACCCTTATCCTGCCCAAATGTTCCAGGGCGGTTATCTATTGAGGGCTTATCAGGTACGGGTGGTGCAGGGGCTGTCCAGTTTTTCCATGATACACGGGAGCCATCAGGTGTAGTTACTTCAAATCCGGCAAATTGCCAGTCGCCGTAATAGTGATTATTACGGAAGATATTATCCTGCTGAAAGGTGATCCGCCAGGGAATCTGGTAACCACTGAATTCAGGAAATGTGCCGTACTCAGAAAATATTCCATTGATACCGCAGTAATTTCCTCCTGTACATCCCAGCAGCGCTTTATCTATTCTGAATTCATTATTCTCTACCACCACATTTTCTGTTGACCAGCGACAAACAAACTTATCTACAACGCTACCAGGAATAACATCCGGCAAACCGGATTTGCAGGGAGAATCATCATACAGGTTTCTAATCTTTATTGTGCCCGCCTTATGAGTGTTAGCGCTGGAGCCACTATACCTGTTTGCATTTTCCCACAACACTACACCACCCCAGTTGTTCTCAAAATTATTGTTGCTGATTAGCATGGGGGAAGTTTTCAGATTAAATCCACGCGGACTGCCGGCTTCGGAAATATATATTGCAGGAACAGGGAAATAATCGCCTTTTCTCGCACTCTCTTTACCAGCAACGATTGCATTCTTCTTAAAATTATTGAAACGTACCCTGGCATCATAACCGGCTTCTATCATTAATCCATTTCCATCATTATCATTGATATAATTATTTTCAATCACGAAACCCCGATTATTATTATCCAGCCATAAGCCTACCCCTTTATTATTATGCACCCAATTATTAGTCACTGTGGTATTCTTGTTGATCCAGAACTTTACGCCACCAGTACAACCACATCCATCGATTTTGCTCTCCCAATCATCGGTATTGTTACCCGCAATTTCATTATGGTCCAATACAAAATTTACCACCTCGTTGGTTTCAGTTCCGCAACAGGAGTTAATACCATATTGACCATTATCTTTTATACAATTATAACGGTAAATATTATTGGGCCCTACCATCAGGCCTGCGCCTTTGTTATTAGCGATGGTATTATACTCAATGGTCCATTTATCGCCGGCATCATGGTTTACAACACCTTCGTCGCGCGGCGCCATGAAGTTGCGGATAGTAAGATAACGGATCGTTACATTGACAGCCCGTTGTGTAAACGCATATTGATTGACATGCTGACCATCCAGGATGGCGCCAGGAGCGCCAATAAACGTGGTATTGTCAGCCGGTATAATCTGGCTTAATGCATCACCGCCTATTGTATGCACACCAGACTCCAGATAAAAAGTAGCTCCTTCGCGTTTAAAGTCAAAACCGCTGTTATTACCTGCCGGCACAGAAATAGCACCCGCCGGCGCAACAGCAGGCCCTGTCAGTAATTGTGTATTACCACAGATTTCAGCAGGCGGCGACAATGGCCAGGCACCGGCCTCCGCATCACCCGGACCTCCGGAATCCTTTTGGGAGCCAGGAGCATCAGACTTATGACATCCCGTGATATAGAGGATGCACAACAGAAGTAAAGATCCACAGATCTTTTTTAATGGTAAATAAGGTTTTCTCATAGGAGTTGAATTTGATAAACAAAAGGTTTCCATCCCACTTATTGCATCAGCAATAAGTGGCTTACTATATAAAATAATTAGTCAGCTTTGTACAAGGCACTGCGACAACAGTCGACACTGTTCGTCTCAACTACAAGGCATTTAAAACGCTTATTGCATTTGCAAAGACATTAAATTGTTTGCTGGTGATTCAAATAAGGCATTCATAAATGATATGGATTTGGCCAGGTTAAATACTTTAGTGTTCAACAAGTGATTGACAATGCACCATGGGCCTGAATTTTCCTTTCTTCTCACGTGAAATATTTCCCTGATGGATAGGTATCTTTCCTTTCAGTACAGCAGGGCTTATTGGTAGTTTTCTGTAGTCACGGTTCTTCAGACTGGTTCCGTTATTATTACCGGGGAGTAAGGTACAAATAAAATGAAAGACTTAAGCAGGAAGATCTTTTTTTAAGGAGATATTAATTACATATTCAGGGCTCTGCTATCATAGCGAAATCGGTTGAAGATTTTATGATAAAGAAATCAATACAACTAAAATCCAAAGCCTGATTCCTGTACTTCTCTATATTGAGAAGCAACCTGAATCTGTACTTATCAAGTGCATTATAAATCAACATTTAAAATACAACCCATAGACCAAATAAATATCTTTATGCTGACCATTTTACAATACCATTTTTAGTTAATCGTTTAATCCAATATTTAAAACCCAATGAAAAGTCAAATTGATCAGGTAATAGAAAAAGCGATCGAAAAAAAAACAATAGTAGGTACGGAAGTGATAGTGGCAAAAGAAGGCAGATTGGTCTACCACCGGGCCGAGGGGTTGGCAGACAGGGAGAAAAATCTACCCATGAAAGAAAACAGCATCTTCCGCTTGGCTTCTATTACAAAGCCGATAGTATCCACGGTTGTCATGAAGTTTGTAGAAGACGGTAAAATCACACTGCAGGATGTTGTTTCCACTTACCTCCCTGATTTTAAACCCAAAACAAAAACCGGTAGTACCCCCGAAATCACCATCCACCAACTGCTGACTCATACCGCTGGTCTTAGTTATAGTAGTCTGGAACCAATAGGCGGTATTTATGACCAACTAAAAATCTCAGATGGTATTGATCAGCCAGGCTTGTCAATAGAAGAAAACCTCAGCCGTCTTGTAAAAGCACCTTTAGGATTTGAACCAGGAACCAACTGGGCATATTCATTAGCCATTGATATCCTTGGAAACATTCTGGAAATCGTGTCCGGAAAATCTTTACCGGAGCTGGTATCAGCATTTATTACCACGCCATTACAGATGCATGATACTTCATTCAGGGTGATGGACATAGAGCGGCTGGTTACTCCTTATGCGGATGGCACACCTGAACCGGTAAAAATGTTCGATGGTATTGAAGTACCATTCCAGGGGGGAGTCACCCGGTTTGCCCCAAGCCGGGTTTTCAATGAAAAATCCTACCCCTCTGGTGGCTCGGGCCTTACCGGAACAGCATCCGACTTATTGAAATTCTTTGAAGCGATTCGTAAAGGCGGAGCCCCTCTCCTCCATGAGGATACTGTGAAAACAATGATGACAGACAAGACAGGTACCAGGGACGATATCCAGGGGCCTGGATGGGGATTTGGTTATGGATGGGCAATTCTTCAGGATAGAACAGCATCTCAGACGCCACAGGCAAACGGAACAATCCAGTGGGGAGGTGCTTATGGTAATCACTGGTTCATTGATCCGGTTAATGAGCTGACCGTAATTTCTTTAACCAATACGAGCTTTGAAGGGATGGCTGGTGCATTCCCTGCCAATATTACCAGAGCCGCGTATGAGTAGATGATAGTAATACTCTTGTTAAAATATTAAGAAAACAACAGGGAACCTTAAAAGAGGCCATCCCAATAATGGGACAGCCCCGGACATGGTTCTCTGTTGTTTATCTGTGCTGCCATAACTGGAGCCCCACCCCTAAGGCCCCTGTGGCTTTGGTCAATCCGCTGAGATACAGCGTTACTACTTTTCCTTCCACCAGTTTTACAGACGGGATATCGAGAACGGTTGTACTAGTTGTGCCGGTTTTCGTTTTCACTTTCATCCTGTAATCGCCGGAAGCGATTGACTTAAAAGGAGACAGTGCTGCCACATCCGGTTTATCACTGATATAGGCCACATTATTGATCAGGCGGATACTATCGCTGCCTTTGAAAATATCAATATCAACAGCTGAGGTATTGGGCGACAGATGCAGGAAGCGTATGCTGGTCTTTCCTTTGCCAGGATTAGCGAGATTATCATTCAGCAATACGGCCCTGATTTTATTATTCAGCAATGTATCGTATAGAAACAAGGAATAGGTTCCTTTATCGTTGAGACGGTATTTTGTGTCCACTATCACTTTGTTACCATCCTGCATAAATTTCAGGATGCTTTCATTCTGAAAGGGCAGGTTCATGTAGGCTTTAGATTGATTCAGGAACTGTAATTTTTCCTGTTGTTTTTTCCCATCTATTTCCACAATCAGGTCGCCCACTTTAGGGGCTGTGTGTACCAGCTGTATACCAGCGTTTTTCGCAACAGGCGGAGTTACGGGGTCGTTATTCTTTTTGCAGGACATAAAAGCCACCGTTACCAACAGTGCACAGGAGATACCTGTCAGAGATGCCCCTGATTGAGTTTTTACTTGTTTCATATACTTTTTGATTTATTAGAATTTTTCCGGATCAGCGCATTGTGTAATGCTGGTTTTCTGCTGCAGATAATATGTCATACAATACGATCATGATTCTCTACTGTTAAAACAGCAGATCAGTATAACTTCCTACGCGGGGATTTATTTTTTTTAAAAAAGATAGGGTAACGTTCAAAAATTCAATGTATAGGAAAGATAGTAGGTTAGATTAAATAGCCTGCTGCCGGATAAAGTAACATTACCATTGTCGTGTGTATTGAAGCTATCTGTTGAATACAATCCTTTAGTGCGATAGGCATTATATACACCGGTTGAAACCTTGTGATTCAGCTTCCCGGTGACAAACCGATAGTTCACATTACAATTAAGGCGCTGATAATTGGGACCACGTTTATCATAGTAGGAAGTACCTTCATACCTGAACGGTTCACTTTCTTCACCGGGCAGCGTACCTATCGGCCGCAGCATCCAGTCGCCTGAACTGAAGTACCACACCGCACCGATATCCCAGTGTTTATCGGGCCGGAAATTGGCCGCTATATTCAGATGATGGCGCCTATCGAAACGGAAGGGAAATTTCTCATCATCATTCACATCTTCAAACTGCCGCCAGCTCCAAGCCAGGGTATACGACAACTGGAGCTGCCACTTCCGCCACCGTTTTCCGGCCAGCAATTCTGCTCCATAGCTCCATCCTTTTCCGGTAACAATATCCCGTTCCCAGGTGTCTTCATCGTAAAAGATATTTCCTTTCTCTGCAAAATTGGTGACGTTGTTAATTTTCCGGTAATAGATATCGGCAGATAACAGCTTGCCTTTATTATCATTGAAACTATAACCGAGGTTGAACATATCACTTTCGGCTGGCCTTAGTATGGCGGTACTGGGTACCCATAACTCGCTGTTGATGCCGAGGAAGGGGCTTGATACCTGGTGCATGTATTGGGCCATCCTTGCGAAGGAAAAAGTCAGCTGCTGATTTTTCCCTATCCGGTAGCTGGCAAATAATCGTGGCTGCAATGAGTTGTAGTGGTAATCTCTGAACCGGTAAGCACTGAAAAGCGCTCCCGGTCTTAACAACAGGCGGGAGCCCAGCCTGAATTCATTTTCGTAGTAGCAGGAAGCTTCTGTAAATGGCAGCGGTTTCATGGGCTTGGACCGCTCTTCCATTTCTCCCAGCTCCGTTGAAATATTTGTTCCGAAAGGATGAATGACGGTGTGTAGTACCTTGCCGCCAAAACGGAACTGCAGATTGGGAGATGCATTCATCTCAAACTGTGTTCTGGCCTCATAGCGCTCTACTGATGCGTAATTGTTATACGCTTTTGTTTCCAGCACCTCCCCAGTTGAATCATCGGTGAGGATGAGTTTCATACCGGCCAGATTATGATAGTTACTTACATTCAGGGTGGTGTTCACAAAAGAACGGGCGCCGAGCACGTGGTTCCAGTTGAGCGTAGCGAGCCTGTTGCCCCATACCTGCAGATTCTGATAATCGTTCTGTTTCAGCTCCAGCCGGTCTTTACCCATATACCCGCTGAGCATTATTTTATTATTGCTATCCAGCAGATGCGTGATTTTGAAATGAATATCGTAGAACCGTAACCGGTAGTTACTGTCGAGTACATTCAACAACGGGTCTGACCAGCTTTTTCTGACGGAAGCCACGATGGCGGTACGTCCCTTTATCAGCGGCCCGTCTACCGCCAGCGCACCTGCCAATAGCCCTGCATTTACCTGTCCGCTCCAGGTATCCATACTGCCGTCTTTGGTATTAACTTCCGTTACGGAAGACAACGCACCATCAAATCTGCTGGGGAAATCATTCTTAAACTGCCGGATCGATTTCATCACTCCTTCACTGACGATGGACAACTCCCCCAGTAAGTGAGTAGGGTTGAATACCTGGTTCCCGTCGAGCAGAAAAGCATTCTGATCCGGATCTCCGCCACGTACCATCAATTTACCGGTGGTTTCCTGCGACTCAACATTTCCAGGCAACAAGTATAATGACCTTACCGGATCACTCTCTCCCAGAAAATTATTATAGGCAGAAGAAAGATACTTTTCCGGGCTGGAGCCTCCGTCTTTCTGCAACATACAACCTGGTGTCACCTTCACTTCCGGCAACACTGCTGCACGCATGGTAAGATTACGTCTGATGGTACTGTTAACAGATACTGATGATACTACCGGAGGATAACCGGCATATATTACTTTGATGTGATGAAGACCACCTTTCAGCCGCAGGCTGTAATACCCGAACCTGTTGGACTGGCATACACGCCCGGACTCCTGGTCCTTTATCATGGCATAAGGTATCGGCTCCAGACTATTCTCTTCCGTAACATAACCAAACAACGTATACTCATTTTCCACACTATCAGCTGTCAGTATGGTCGTCGAAGGAATCAGGATCACCTTTCCGTTCCTTTCTGCTATCTTCACCTGTTTGCCTGCCAATAGTTCATTCAAAACTGCACCCAAAGATGTTTCCTCCTCCCGGAGCCTCATTTCTCCTCCCTGGTCAAGATATCCGCCGGAATATTCGATAACAGTTCCACTATAGTTGCTGATTTTTTCAAGTAAAGAAGTAATTGTGCCGCGGGTTTTATGGCATGCAAATCTTCTGCCGAGCAACCCCGTCTGTGCATTGACGTTGATGTTGCCGGCAAGGATAATCAGTATCAGTAGTAGTTTCAGTCCTGTTTTAGGGTATCGTAGCGGGGCGGATACCACCATTTATCATTTACTTTAATTACTATTACAATCTATTTACAAAAGGATCAATATATTGTTACACTATCTTCCTGATGACGGTATTGCAGCCCGGTGATGACGGCAATTTCTTCCAGCACTTCTTTCAACGGTTGTTTACCGAAACTAGCCGTTAATGTTACTGATCCTGTTTTTAATGTATCATTCAGTTTGATAGTTTTACCGTAATAGGAGGAAAGCTCTTTCACCACTACTTTCAGGGGAGTATTGGTAAACCGGAGTATACCGGTTTGCCATGCCAGATAATTAGAGTCGCTTACATTCTTCTTTTCCAGCGTATGGCCGGTAATAGATATTTCCTCTTTTGCTGAAACAATACATTTGTTTTCCGGCTTGATTTTGTCTGTGAACATGATCTTTCCGGTTACTACCACTACACGGTCAGTATTGACGGAGTTGTTCACGACAAAGGAAGTGCCCAATACCTTTATCACAGCCCTTTCCGTCTGTATCCGGAACGGGATTTTTTCATATGGAGCGACATCGAAGAAGGCGTCCCCGGAGAGCGTAAGCAGTCTGTCGCTATGACCAAAAGCAGCTGAATAAGTGATGGTAGCCCCCTTGCGGAGCAGCACCAGCGAACTGTCAGGCAGTCGGAAATACTTATTGGTGGCGTCGGCGGTAACTTTGGTCAATGTTACCTGCTGCCGGCCGGTTTGATGGAAGAACAACCAGGACCCAGCTGCTACAAGGATAATGGCTGCTGCTGCAGCGGCCCCTCTCCAATAGCGCCGAATTCTGACAACGCGGCCTCCGGCATTTTCATCAACCCTGGCTTCTTTCAGCTGCTGGTCCACACACTGCCAGGCTTTGGCTATATCAAAATGTGGCTGGCTTAATAGGTTGCCGCTTTCCTCCCATACCTTGTCATATTCGGCCAGCTCTTCATCTCCGACAGATTGTTGGCACTGCCAATCTTCCAATGCTTTCCTCTCTTCCGGTGAGATGTTTCCCCGGAGCCTGTTTACAATAATTGCTTTTATGTTATCAGGTATTACCATCATATTTTCTCCTCTCCTACTTAACAAAACAAAATCCGCTTCTATCTTCCTATGTCATTCATAAAAAAAATAATAGTCCCATACTCGTATTTCTAACAAAAGTCCTGAGCATTTTCAGCGCTTTCCATAGCTGATTGTTTACCGTTTTAACGGAAATACCCAGACTATCCGCTACCTGCTGATTACTCAACTCCCCCATACGACTCAGGAGAAATACCTCTTTGCATTTAGGAGGAAGTTGTTCTATCCCCAGCCCCAATAAGGCCTGGTAATTCAGTGTTTCATCAACCGGAGGTGTAATATCGGCGGTATCATCATCTTCCAGATCTATTTCGGAAAGGCTGTATACTGTCATTCTTTGTTCCCTGCTAAGATGTGTAAGACAGTTATTACGTACAGCCGTGAAAAGATAAAATCTCAGGCTATCGGACTGTACCAGGTCCTTTCGTGTCTCCCATATCCTGACAAACACTTCCTGTACAATATCTTCACATATGCTCCGTTCCTTCACGAAACTGTTAGCATACATGCAAAGCGGGTTATAAAATTTTTCGAATCCAAGCCGAAACTGTTTATAGAGACCATCTTCACGCACAAGCAATAAATTTTTCAGAATATAATACAGTACCTCTGACGTGACTTATCGGGCTAACCTTGGCAGGTTCCCGGCGGTCTCCGTTTCTTGTACACTAAAAACGTCATTCAATAGGTATCCCCCTACTGTTTCTTCATTAATTTTTTAATATCTCTGGCAGCGCTCGTATCTGCCAGGCACAAAAGGCCTCCTGCTGTTGCGGGAGACCATGTGGTGCAAAAACCATATCGGGTTATTTTTATACAGATGTCACACTAGTGCTTTTTGACCGGCTTGCGAACTGTATCTGCTTTAGGTCCGCTTTTCCCTGTGGAAACCACCGAATGCCTGCCATCTTTCCGGGTGGTATCAACGGCCTGTTTACGTTGTTCTTTTGACGGTGCATGCTGTGCCATAGCTCCGGATGCTGTAATCATTGTCACTGCTGTTGCCAGTACGGCTGCAAAAAATACCCTGTACTTCATAAAAACTTTTTTAGTCAAGTGAGTGAATATCCAGCGGAAATAACCGCCGTTGTATGACTGTAAAACATATGTTTGAAGCATCTTCCTATCTGTTTTTTGCATAGAGCTGTTAAACTTCTGTTAAAGGCCTGCGCAAATCTGTGGGGTTTTGTTTTGGTATCCGTAATTCAACGTTTCAGCCCCCATTATAGCAGCTTCAGTTTAAAAAGTCTCATTACCCATCATCCCGAAAGTAATTTTGCTAATTCTTAAATCCGAAACAATCAAGTTGTAAATGGGGGGAAACAATCTGGTACTGGCAAGTCTCCAAAAACATAAGAAGGCAATACTGGTAGTAACACTGACTTTACTATCAAACCTGTTTTTTATCCTGTTAATACCCGATATCGGAAACTGGATAAAGTATTATCCCAATCCCTTCTATACCATTCTGATTGAATTATCAATGCACCTTATAATCTGGTGGATAGTGGTTGAAATTGCGCTGTTTATCGACCGGTATTTTAATAGAAGAATGAAGTGGACAGCAACACTTGTCAAAAGGCTGTTTATTCAAACTATTGTTCAAATTGTAGTCATTCTCCTTTTTAACCTTTTGCTGATCCATATTTTCAAATATATGTCTGATCTGATCGGTTACCGGCCATACAGCGTTTATTACGAAAAAGAGTATAGCACTATTATCCGGCATATTATCGCAGATACAACGTTCTCCCTCATTATTATCGTCATGAATACAATGAACGATTTCATTATAACCTTTAAAAAAAATACGGGAGACGCAGCTGCACTCGGAATAAGCGACGCTCAACATAAGCAGGCTGCTGCTGAAGCAGCGCTAAAAATACTGCAGTTACAAATTGATCCTCATTTTATATTGAACAGCATGAGTGCTTTGTCTGAGCTTATTTTAAAAGACCAGCAACTGGGGTATGAATATGTTGCAAGTTTTTCGAAAGTATACCGGTATTCGCTGATCAATTCCAGCAAAGACGTGATCAAACTGGAAGAAGAGCTAAAATTTCTCCATGCTTATATATTTCTTATTACATATCGGGCAGGCTCGGGAATTTCCTTTGACATAGATATCAACAAACAGCTGTTACCACAAAAAGTTCCACCCATGACTTTGCAGCTGCTGATTGAAAATGCTCAAAAACAGAACAAAATGCTAAAGACCCATCCGCTGATGATCAGGATTTATGGAAATAATAAAAATGAGCTGATTGTAGAGAATAACATCATTCCGTTGGAAAAAAACGTATGGTCCTCCCGCACCGGGCTAATCAACATCAAAAACCGGTACAAACTATTGTCTGATAGGGAGCCCAGAATCGAAATCGATGGAAAAACATTTAAGGTAATAGTACCATTATTAAATTTTGAAGAGAAATGATACTACCCATGAATCATTAAATGCGGAAGATCTTCAGCGGCTGATAAAAAATTAAAACCCGGAAAACATCTCATACAAAAATGCCACTGCCTGCTCCAGCTCTTTTTCATTCATTGAAGCAAATCCAAAGCGAAAAGCATTATGTTCAATATCAACCCGGTAAATTTTCAGCTTAGGATGTGACACCAATCGAGTTACTGAAAATTCCGGATTTAATTTCACCCAAATTGCCATCCCACCTGACGGTAATGTATACGAGATATATTTGCCTAACTTATCTCTCAATAAAGCATCCAGAGAATCCCGGCGTTGACGATAACATTTTTTCGCTTTTTTTACATGGCGTTTTAGTTCTCCGCTTTTGATCAGAGCAGCCAACGCATTTTGCATATAACCATCGCCTCCAACATCAATTATTTTTCTCAACGCAACACACTGCATAATAAAATTCTCCGGGGCCACCATAAAGCCTATACGTAGTGAGGGCTCCAGCATCTTGGAAAAAGAACCTATATAAATTACATTTCCATCATGTTCGCAGCTAGCCAAGGGCAAATAGGGAGATGCCGTATAATGATAATCATAGTCATAATCATCTTCAATGATGGCAAATGAAAATTGGATGGAGAGTTTTAATAATTTCACCCTTCTTTCTGCGCTAAGTGTTACAGTCGTCGGATAATGATGGTGCGGAATTACATATACGGCAGTAACCTTTTTTTTCTTACAAACCGCTTCAATTTCGTCTACATCAATCCCATGTTCATCGATGCTTACTGCTATGAGTTGAGCGCCTGTTTCTTCAAATGCGCTACTGGCAGAAGGGTAATTGGGTTTACCAACCACAACATTGGAACCAGGCCCCAAAAGAAGCCGGGCAGCAACAAAAATCCCCATCTGTGCACCATGTGTTATCAAAAGATTGCTGGCAGCAATATTCAGCCCTCTTGTTTCAGAAAGATAATGGGCCAGCTCTTCCCTTAGTTTAACAGTCCCCTGTTCTGTACTGGTATTTGCATCTTTAATAGCATACTTGAAAGAAGTATAGGAGCGGTAGGTTCTCAACAAAGCATCGATTGGCGACAGCCTAACATCCGGGCAACCATCATCAATTATTATCTCCGGCTTCGATGTGGTGTTTGTTTTCTCAACGCCATTGTCTACTGTCCTGAACCCAATACGAAAGTCGTGCTGGTATGGCAACGCGGAGGGTGCCGCACTCCACTTCTGAGGTTTAAGCACGGGAATTCGTTCAGCTACAGAAATATATTTCCTGGGGATAATCACGATCCAGTCCTGTGCGCTCAATTCATCATAGGCCGCCATCACTGTTTTACGATGGACACCAAGAGATTTCGCTAATTCGCGACTGCCAGGCAGATGAGCACCGGCCTTTAATGTGCCGTTCTGAATGGCCTTCGTAATCGAAAAAGCGATCTGCTTATAAACAGGGACTTTATTTTCTTTGTCAATTATGATAATATGTTCAAATGGCAACATTCTGGACTACCTAACAATTAAAATCTGGATCATAAAGGTAGTCCATCTCCGCGGTATTTTTGCGTAAACAAACCAAAAGTAATATTTACACATGGACTACAAGATTAAAAAAGCAAGCCTGGAAGACCTGGACGAGACAGCTGAGTTATTCAATCTCTACCGCGTATTTTATCGTCAGGAATCAGACGTAGAAAAAGGAAAAGCTTTCCTGAAAGAGCGGTTTTTAAACAGCGAATCGGATATCTTCCTGGCTATTGTAAATGGGAAGGCTGTTGGTTTTGTACAGCTCTACAAATTATTCCACTATACTAAATTACAAAAGCAATGGCTGCTGAGTGATTTGTTCGTTCATCCTGACTACAGAGGGACTGGACTATCTGTAGCACTAATTGACCGCAGCAAACAATGGTGTGAAGAAACAGGTGCTTGTGGTCTGATGCTGGAAACAGAAAAAACAAATACCATCGGTAACAAGCTGTATCCTCGTTGTGGATTTGAATACGATGGGCTACATAACTATTATCATTGGTGGAAATAAAAGAGCGGTGCTATTCATATCCAGTGTAACTTTTAGTTACGCTGGATATAGCCTGTATAGTTATCCTGGTGTAACAACTCATAAAATACCCTACCTTGGCAGTGTAACTATCATTAATCCCTATGCACATGAAAAAGTTAATCATCGCAATTGGCCTCCTGCTTTGCGGCGGACTCGTAAAAGCACAAACTGTTAAATCCACCACTGGCACTACCCGGTTTACGGTAAGCAGTGATGGTGTCATTAAAGACAGGCTTTCCAATACGGTGGCTTATATTAAAAGCAATGGCACCATAGAGAATGCCAAGTACACAAACATCGGGTATATAAGAGATGAACAAATAGAAGATGCCAACTATTCTACCATTGGTTATGTAAAAAAAGACGGCACCATACAAGATCGCAATTACAGTATAATAGGGTACATCAAAAAAGATGGCACCGTCCAGGACAGGAACCACAGCAACCTGGGATCTGCCACCGGTATCAAAAAAGAGTGGGCTGCATTAATTTTCTTCTTTTTCGATTTCTAAGCTACCAGGATAGAAAATAGTGCAATGCCAATAGTTCCGCCGAGCTGTTGTGTAATGTTATAAAGTAATACGCCCTGCCCTACCTGTTTACCTTCCAGTTTTGAAAGCGTCAAAGTGCATACTGACAAGGATAAAGCGGCAACAGCCACGCCACGGACCAGCCATAACGGGAACGTATCTACGGATATATGTCGGTATGATATAAAACAGCAGACAGTCAACAGTAGCAGACCTATTATTATCATCATGTACTTCAGCCCCTGGGCCTTTTCTATCAGGAATGCAGTTGCAGGAAGCACCACAATCGGGAGCGCGATAATGGACCACAGCGGATTTGCGGACGCTGGTGCACCAGCTAATGATGCCATGGTAACAGAGGACCCGGCTACACCCAAGGCTGTAATGAAAGATAATACAAGACCAGTACGTACATGGGAATGTTGCAACATTCCTGTTGTTCTCTTTTCATACGATCCGTTTCTCACAAAAATTAATACCAGCACACCTGCAATTATACCCACCGGAATATTGGCAAAAAAGATATACGGCCAGGAGTAATTGTCTGCTGTGTAACCTCCGAAAGGTTGCGCCAACGCTCCACCAGCAAGCATACCAAGCATCACAAACACCTGTGAGGTCGCCCGTTTTTCGACAGGCCAGCTTTCGGTAATCATAGTATGAGACAACACCAGCATACCGCCGCCACCGAGTCCCTGCAGAAAACGGAAAATTGCCAGCTCCCGGATATCAGTGGCATTCCCACAGAAAAAAGAACCAACCGTAAAAAGTATAATCGTTATAACAAGATAATCCCTTCTGCCCAACAGCCCGGAAAGCCAGTTACTAAGCGCCATAATAACTAAGTTACCAAAAGAATAAGCTGCCACTA
Source organism: Chitinophaga flava (assembly GCF_003308995.1). Taxonomy (NCBI): domain Bacteria; kingdom Pseudomonadati; phylum Bacteroidota; class Chitinophagia; order Chitinophagales; family Chitinophagaceae; genus Chitinophaga; species Chitinophaga flava. The sequence continues at coordinate 1,301,460 of NZ_QFFJ01000001.1, forward strand.
CCCAGATTAGCTGGTCAGAAGATATGCCCAGATTCGCTTTCATCTCAGAAAACGCCGGATTGACGACTGAATAATTCATTACCGACAGTACAATGCAGATAATAGCAGCAAACGTTATACAGACACGCCGAAATCCATATTCGACCAAAGAAGACAGTTGTTTCATAGGAATGCAGGGAAGGGATTTTTTACGCTGCTAAGTTAGCACGATTTTGAAATTCGTTTCTTTTTAATGGGTGATAATTTTTACCGGCTGGTATTAATATTCAAATTCACCCTTTAAACAATGGATCATGTCAGGAAGAACAAAACTTATTCTTTGCAGCATCTCGGTAGTATTGACAGCCTTATGTCTCTATTATTTTTTGGGATAACAAAACCCGATTTAATATGGAATCGTTTGAAAAGGATGGGGTAAGCTGTCCGGTTATCCCGGCAAACCTGCCCTGGTATAGAAAGGTTGCTGCCTTATTTTTTAGGTTCGGGGTATGTCCTTTGTGTATCACGATGAGCCTGGCCTACAGCATTGGCCGGTTTTTCAGAAAAAGAAAAGGATAAGAGAGCAGTCGTTTCCATTCCTGGAAACGACTGCTCTCTTATAATATCAGTTTGCTTCTACTTTCATAGAAGACACTTTATCATTAAAGTTATTGTTCTTCAGGCAGCTACCATCGGCTGTGAGTACCAGTGAGTCACCGGTGAAGTTGTCGCCGTCATACAGGGTTACTTTTAATCCTGCGGGTATTTTAAGTGAGGAAGCATCGTTGTCGATACCGCCTTTGGCGGTAATATCAGCTGTTGTATAGCTGCCAATACCGAAAGAAGCAGACCATCCGGTATAGCTGCAGTTCTGGTACATGGTTGTCAGCAGATTATTGTTGCCGCCGGTTGGTGCAGCTTCTGCATAGGTGGAAGCTATTTTGATACCATGTACATAGTTGGTGATATCACTGGGATCGCCGCCATACACGCCGAATTTGGGATCACAATAATCGGCATCCAGTGTACGGGCCGGATAACGCTGGGTACCGTTAACGAGTGTTTGTTTAACACCATTGTACCAAAATTCTATGAACCCGATGCTGGCATCTCTGGATACTTTCAGGTGCAGTACCATGGTATTCCAGGTATTGCGGAACAGTGGTGTCACCCATACTTCGGTACCTATTTTACCAGGTGCGTAATGCATAAGATGAAGGGTGCCGCTGCTGGAAGTACTTACTACGATCGGAAAATTTTGTGTCATAGGCTGTGTGGAGCCATATGCTTTCCACTGGAATACCGCATTGGTGTTCTGTGTGGCTGGTATGTCCAGTTTAGATCGCCATCCGATGTAGATATCGTCGCCTTCCGCTGCCTGGTAGTTTTTGGCGCCGTGGCCTTCTGTACGGTGGCTGCCGGCGGGTTTGTAAAATTTCCATACCTGTCCGTAAACGGGATCTGTATCTACGGAGATAGTGCCTGTTCCTTCAATATTAAGCACTTTCCATACGTTAGAGGAGCCCAACGCTGCGTCGCCATCAAATAGAAGGGACTGCACATTTACAGTCGCAGTAGTAGCACCGTTTGTGGTAACGGTACTTTTACCGGGAAGGGCATTCATGTTTTTTGTACAATGGGTGAGGGTGAACAGTGTACTGCTGGCAAAGAAGAGGGTGGCAATTGCCTGAGGTGTTTTCATGTGGGGAATTTATTAGAGGTTATTTAGATATACCTAATATACAATTCCGGTCATGACCAAACAGATAGCATCTTCGCAGAAACAGGTACTGGATTCATCCAAACTTTACATGTGGCCCTTACATCAAATCCTGCAAATTCTCCTCCTTCTCCCAATAAGTTGCTACAATATGCCTTAATAGGCCAGTATATGATTTCAAAATTGATGGTTGACTAAAAGTATAGAATTGATCATGGGTAGTATGGAAGCCCATATAAAAAAGCCAGAACCCGATGGAAAGATAAGGTACTACAGCCAGCTCCTGCTCAGTGATAGGACGATATTCACGATATGCATTCAAAAAAATGGCATAGTCTTCATCTGCCGCTTTCTGCGTCATCCTTCCGTGATATACATCCAGGATAAGGTGTAGCCAAAAGGTCATGATATCATTTACCTGCCAGCCATAACCCATAAAATCAAAGTCAAAAAAGGTTACTGCATCATCTTTAAAATGAAAGTTTTTGGGGAGGAAGTCGAAATGGCAACAACCTTTTGAGAATCCGGCTGTATTTAACTGCGATAATTTTTCCTCTACCTGTCTGGCTGTTTGTTCCAGCCAGGCGTATCCTTCAGGATCCTCCGAAAAGGCAGGTCTCAGCTTTTCCAGTGGCTTGAAAAGGGTTGTCTCCAGATCAAAGCTCCACCTTTCTTTTCCCGGCGTGATCGTTGATCCTACCTGATGAAAGCGTCCCATTTCATGGCCCAGGACCCTAAGCTGGTTTTCATTCAGTGATCTGACTACTTGTCCCGGCGCATAGCTGAACAACACCAGGTATCTCTCTCCTTCAGCGGCATCAATCTTCAGGATTGTTTCTCCTGAAACAGCTGGAATCGGATAGGACACCGAAACATGGGCCTGCTTCAATGCCAGCAGCAAATCTACTTCTTCTTTTATTTGTGGGATATTCCGATGGGAAGAACGGTACGCCCGCAATATATAACGGACCCCGGAGGTTTCAACCAGATAAGTATCACCTACACCCCGGACCAGGAATTTACATTGAACTGTTCCCAGTTCGTATTTTTCTGAGATGAGCGAGGAGAGTGCAATAGGACAGAGCGTAGAATAAGTTGCAGGGAAAACAGTTTTCATGTGATAAAGGTAATATAATCCTACATGGATAGACAAGCCTTTAATTATCACGATTAGTTGTGGCATCAGATACTTAGTATTTTTCCCGATTGCATCATGCCAGCTTAATCAGCAATAATGAAGTGCCGGATCAGAAAGTGCCAAATATCTCCCAGCGCTGCTCAGCGGTACCTACAGCCCACCATTGACAGGCAGTCGCTCCGTTAGACATTGACCCCCCTCCTATGGCCAGGGCCTGGCCGCTGTTCCGGTTGATGATATTATAACTGCCATCTGTATTTTGTGTGATGGTCCATTCCTGTTCTGCTCCATTTGTTGCCGGCCACTGTAACACATCCGCTCCCGGTGTCTGTGACCCTGCGCGTACCGCCAGGTACTGCTGGCTGTTCACATTGATCACATGATATACATTACCTCCGAGACCCACAATATGCCATTTTTGCTCCTGCCCTGCTGTATAAGGCCACTGACAAGCACCTGCGCCATTGTAAGTAGCGGCTCCTCCTATTGCCAGGAATTGATAACTGTTTACATTCCGGATAATATAGCGGCCATTAAAAAAATTATTACCATACAGTGAATTTAAAGCCGCTTTATCGGTAGGCGTAAACGGTCTGTTTGTCTGGTTACCTATACAGGCCAGCATCCAGCTATCGGCAGTGGCATAGGTGGGTGTGCCTGGGATATTATCGGCGCCTGGCTCGTAGGTGCTGTAGCCACAGCTGTAATTTCTATCATAATAATCCGTATGCCGGAAACCTATCGCATGCCCTATCTCATGGGCAATAATGCTGGTGATGGCTTCCTGCGTAGGACCGACACCGTTAGTAATGAAGTTAGCTTCGTCAACAATGATTGAATTCCCCGGATCGCCTGCAGCACTGGGAAAAAAAGGCGTTCGGGCATAAACATTGGCTGGAAGTGTACCACCGGACACCACGATTTCCCCACCGCTACTGATCCGTTGGAAATTTAATTTCAGCCCTAACGCATTATAACGGCTGATAGCCTCGTCCACTCCTGCCACATAGAAATAAGATAGGCCAGACACAGAAATTGTTACGGTGCGGGTGCCATTAATGCTAAGTACAGAAGTCGTACGGTATTGCTCTGTTTTGGGTTTGCCGGGAAGAACAGGGGAACCATTTCCGGACAAAAGTGAATCAGCAATAAAGATATCTCCTTCTACAATATAACCGTCTTTAGTACGGATAACTCCATTCGTGTTAAACCCCATCTGTTTAATCACCGACAGATAATCTGTATTTGGTGTTACGGGGGGTTCATTGCTCTCTTTTTTACAGGATACAGCCACCAGCATGCTAATAGTACACAGGGCTACCTGCAATAGATTTTGCCATTTAATTTTCATGGATGATAAATAATTTTGAGGGTTAAAATTTAACCTGAGTCAGGGATTACATTCTTAGATAAACTGGCATGATGCTATTTTTCGGGACTACAAAACTATAGGTCAATACTTCAATAATCGGGAAAACGAATATAATCTCTTCCATCATTAAAATATTCTCTTCTTTCTAAATATATCCATCTTAACAAACATATTTTTCAGCATAATATTTAAAGATCTTATAGCGATAAAACACAGACAAAACTTCCCTATTGGTCATCTCTGCTATAAAAAGTAAATTTATTCCCCGGTTGTTATTATACCGGCACACTTATGAGTATCATCCTTTCACCTGGTCATTACTTTGGTAAGGAACAACAGTATAATGAGAATGCCTTCTTCAAAATGAATATTACGGCCTATCAGCCGAATACGCTTATCCATGCACATTATCACGAAAATGCCTATCTCAGCCTGCTGATCAATGGAGGTTATAATGAAGTGAGCAGGCATACAGAAAATGCCATCCTCCCCGGAGAGATATTATTCAGACCTTCCGGATACACCCATGCCAACCATTTCCGGGAACAGCCCGGCAGGTGCCTTAACGTGGAATTTAAGCAACCAGGATTACAGGAACTAATGCTGAAAGGCAGTCTTCCCTCAACACTGATGATTTACAAAGCTGGTACTTTTAATTATCTGTACCGGTTGTTATATGCTTTTTTACATGATCCCTCCACCACTTTACCGGAAGAATATATCCTGAGCTGGCTGTCGGAGGTGATGGAGATTAAAATACCTTCTCGTTTACCCTGGCTCTCTCAGGCCAAAACTATTCTGGAAAATGAATTCGACACGCATCATAGTATCAAATCCATTGCAGACAGGGTATTCGTACATCCCATCTATCTGGCGCGGGCCTTCAAGGAAAAAGAAGGGATGACCGTTGGTGGTTATCAGTTGAAAATGAGGGTAAGAAAAGCGATAGCCATGCTTTTTACTACCCGGTTGCCGGTAACGGATATTGCCCTGTCTTCGGGCTTCTCCGATACATCCCATCTGATCAGGGCATTCCGGCATTATTACCATTGCACCCCTCATCAATTCAGGCGGCAGATGAATAGTTAATCTGATACTATTTTTTTCAGATGCACCGCTGTTACTTTGTAAAAAAAAGTATGCGCCGACTTATTATCCTTGTATGCCTGCTTTCATCGGGATTACTTGCTGCTCAGCAAAAGCTCGACTATCAGCTGCAGGTACAGGTAGATCCGGAGAAAAAGAGCTTTGCCGTACAAGGGAGTCTTACCTTTGAAACCAATGCTGCTTCCGCCGATTCTGTTACCATTGTTATCAGCAAAGGAAAAGGCACCACACAGTTGCAGCTGCGCGATATTCCCGCCACTATGTATACCAGCACTAACGCTTCCGGCGATATCGCCTATCATTGGCGGTTTAAACATCCGCTGCGTACCGGCACCTCATTATATTTCAGCTATGCTTATGACCGGGGCGATGCCCCCTCCTTTCAGTTCTATCTCGACAGTAGTTTCTGTATGGCCGGGGGTTATGGCTCCGCATGGTACCCACAGGTGATGTCCCGTGCAGAAGATGGTACGGATAATTATACCCGTGGCACCGGCACGTTCCGTGTAACCACCCCACGCCATCTGATGCCTGTCATGGCCGCCAGCACATTTAAAACAACAACAGCTCCCCTTACACAAAGCTTCGAATTCCATTATGCCCAACCTGATATCTTCTCCCTCTACATCGGAAATTATACCCGGCAAGAATATCAGGGCCGGCTCCCCTTCTATACTTATTGTCTGAGTAAAACAATCAATGGCAGTGACATCTCCCGCAAAGCCGCATCCGTACTGGATTACCTCACTTCCGAATTTGGACCACTTGCCATTCCCAATTTCTCTATTATTGAATTTCCGGAAAAGGTATCTGAGCTAACCGGTATCGGCGGCGCCAGTATCCTGGGTGGCGTAGTGATGCCTACCGGAGCACTCCGGGAATTTAACTATGCACTCTTTGGCCATGAAATAGGCCACCAGTGGTGGGGAAATAAAATCCTTTCCAAAGGCAACGCAGGAGCCGACCTCCTCTCTGAAGGCATGGCCCAGTATGGTTCTTTACAGGTAGTACAACATTTTGACAGTACACATGCGATAGACTACCGGAAGACAGGCTATCCCGGTTACCTCCGGGACCAGAGCGGACTTGGTTACCTCAAAAATGCAGCTGCCGGCAATGATGAACCGCTGGTTGCCCTCACCGGCAGTAATGGCCATATCCTTGGAGACAGCAAAGGTTTTCTGGCACTGGAGTTATTATCCAATATCACAGGCAAACAGGTATTTCATAAAGCCCTGCGAAATATTGGAGACAAGTATAATCATGATGGTCTTACCTGGAAGAATTTTTTGCAGGAGATATCCGCCGCCTACGGCAGCAGCCTGGAATGGTTCTACCAGCAATGGTTTGAGCGTACCGGAGCCCCTGCATGGCAAAGCAGCTGGCAACAGCAAAACAATACGCTGCAACTCACACTCACCCAAAAAGACAGTGTTTATCGGTTGCCGCTGGAAGTATTGATCACCTATAACAATGGTGCCACCACGCTGCAACATATCACTATCCAGGAACGCACCACTCAATTACAACTGCCCGTAAACGGCCCTGTAACAGCAGTACAGATAGACCCCTACTTTAAAGTCCTCCACTGGGACGATTCCTTAACACCTATCGCCATCGCCCAGTCCAAAGTAATACAGGTATTAAATCTGCGGATACAACAAAAACCGGACGAAGCCATGGCACTGGCCAAATCCTACCTGCAAGCAGGTATTCCCGGAGATCACTACGGAGTGGAGTTCTCCCTGTATTATCAGCTGGGCCGTATCACCGCCGCACAAAACAAACCAGACGAAGCACTCGCCTACTATCAGCATGCACTGCAAAGTGCCTCCCGTGCGCCGGAATTACTGGCTTATACCTACTATCGCATCGCGCAGCTGGCAGCAGCAAAGAATGATACCGCCCTGTTACAATGGGCCTGCAACAATGCTATTACCGCCGATGAAGCCAATCAGAAAGCAGATGGTATGGAAGCAAAAACGATGCTGCTCAAAAAATAAATTTTGAAATTTGAAACAGCTGCTTATCTTTGCAGCCCTGAAACACAAAATCAGTTGCCCAGATGGCGAAATTGGTAGACGCACTGTGTTCAGGTCGCAGCGCCTGCAAGGGTGTGCTGGTTCGAATCCAGTTCTGGGCACTAGAAAAGGTTGTAAGTATTTGACTTACAACCTATTTTTTTTTGTGTCAATGTCGTTTTTGTACGCTTTTATCCGCTTTTGCCCACTATTGGCGACACATAATTGACACACGACATGACACACGAAAATTATTTCCTCTTTCCTAAGCTGCCAGCCAGTCCTACGTTTGGGCAGCATGACACAACGGCTGCCTGTGTACGAAAAAAATTCTTTCTTTCACTTTGGCCCGCTTTCCCACCATTTTGCAAATGGCTTCAAATCCTTACTGACACGGCATACTATTAGTGCCAATGGTTTCACCTTTAAACATCGTGCAGTATGAATCTATTGAAGCGAAAGAACACAAAAGGAGATAAAACCTATTACTATTATGACTTTGGACGTGGCAAAGGTCAGCGCCCTGCAACAGGTATCTTCGTATATACGATGCCCAAAGATCAGACACAAAAGAATCACAACAAACAGGCTTTAGCGTTACTGGAAGTAAAGAAAAGCCAGGCTATCATTGAGCAACAATCTGTAGGCACCGCCTACATTCCCCCCATAAGTTTAAGGAGAACTTTCTTGATTACTACGAGGAATACGTAAATATCCATAGACGGGATGGCAATAGGTATCTACATAATAGCCTGAATCAGTTCAGGTTGTTTCTGGATACGAAATTCATTTCTCCAGTGGATATAACAGCATCTTTATAAACTAAAAATCAAAAGTAAATTCTTACGAAAGAGACCTCTTATCTTAAGGTCTCAAATGTAACTCAACGCCCACAAACACAATAATGACAAACAACACAAAAAACAACAGACAACCACCGATTCCAATATAGGCGAAGAAGCATGCAGCACAAACGTACAGAACAGCTCAGCAACCACAAAGAACATAAATATATGCAATATTGCCAACGGTGTAATGGTATCCATCACCGGAGTAAAAGGAGGCTTCTTTAAAGCCTTGTCGTAAAGGCTGTAAATAATGTATCTACAAATCTCTTCATAACTATTATTCTTTATGCTTTCTCATTATTTTATTGTGCTCCCGAATGATTCATACAGCTAAAAGAAAGATGCTGTCTCCCTGCTTTTACCAGCAACGGAGACAGCATCTTTATAAACTAAAAAATCAAAAGTAAATTCTTACGAAAGAAATCTCTTATTTTAAGGTGTCAAATGTAGCTTAGTACCTATCGACACGATAATGATAAACAACCCCAAACACAACAGGGAACCACCAATAAGATACCCGGCCACACACCATCCTCCTTTTCTCCTTTCCTCCGGGCTTTCGTTCTTAAACTCCTCCATAATGTTGTTCCATTTATTCTTATCGTAGAATAACTTGTAATGCACCCACAGGTCAATAATTACAAAAACTATCAGCAAACTCATATGTTCCATTAAAGGCGAGGTTGCATGCATCACAAACGTGTAGAACAGCTCAGCAAGCACAAAGAACATTAACATATGTAATCCTGCCAGAGGCGTAATGGTATCCATTACCGGTACAGAAGACCGCTTCTTTAAAGCCTTTTCGTAAAGTCTGTAAATAATGTATCTATAAAATCTCTTCATAACTGTTATTCTTAATGCTTTCCCATTATTTTATCGTGCGCCCAGTTAAAACCGCCAGCCTGGTCCACTACGAAGTAAACAGCTCCAATACCAATACCAACAGGCCCGCCCCAGATTGTTGCAGCACATACAGCAGCATCTAGTGCAGCCTTACTGATATGCCACGTCTTGTCTCCTGTCGTAGCATCAACATCAGTTCGTTTCAATTGCTGACGTATTTGCACTACACTGACCCCTAATTGAAGTACGAATGCTCCTCTTCCAACAAAACCAAGCCCCTTGTACATTGGGAAGCCTCTTTTTCCAAAGAATTCGGCTTCTTCTAATCCGCTTGTCGTCGCAGCCAGTTTCATCATGGACTCCTGAATACCCAGCGCTGTAGCAGTAGATCCTGCTACTTTATTAGCTTTATCCCCTCCTGAAGAACCGAGAAATGTCTCTGCCGTATACGCTCCATTTTGCCCCCAACCTCCTGCCGTATTCGCCCACCCTTGGACCATTAGCATTTGGTTTATGTTAATCATCGTCATCGCCTTTGACATTTCCCATCCTACCTGTATCCCTGCTACATAATAAGAAGCGTTATTGCCTAGCACGACCTTTATCCCTGCAAGGAAATACACACTTGTACTTACCCGCTCATTACTGCCTTTGTCAGCCTGTCCTTGGTTGAAGCCTATCGCAGCCTGTGTATAGTTGGAAGCAAATCCGTAACTGCCCCATAAGTTAAACTGCGAAATTAACATAGCGCCCTGGGTAAACTCGGTGGTTTCATTACCGAATGCTTCATAGCCACCGGTTGGCGTCCAGGACCCACCATGTGAAAATCCTGGATTATCAAGCATATTGTCAATGATCTGGCGTACAGTGACCTCATCTCCCAATGGATCATTCAGGAGAACCGGATTGTTCAATGCATAGTTATAAGGGGAAAAATCACTAACTGAACCAGCTAATATATCTACTCCCAGGAACCTGCCTATCTGCGGATCATATTTCCTATAGAAGGTGCTATACTGATTCACATCCAACTCGCTTTCCCATTCGGCGCCGCCGTCGTACCTGAAACTATTTTTCAGTGCAGGGGAGGACGCATCACTGGAAATACCCGCCATTTGCACACCAAATGGGTAATAATGCGTTTCCTCTATTACGGGGCCTAAAGATACACCAAGCATTAAATTATCAAAATAAACATCCTGCTGACTTTCGTTGCTGGTATATACGTACAGGAAACCACTCTTAGTAATCGGCATTTTATCAGTTCCCAGGGTTTGCAGCTGGTCTGCCTCTTCCTTTACCTGTTTAACACCGCTGTTCGCATCTACCATATTAAACTGGTCATCGAAAAGCACGTAATTCAAGTATGCCCGGGGTCTGTTTGCTGCATCAGGATCTTTGCCAGGGGCTTCGTTTACCAGCCGTTCATAATCTTTAGATGTGAATTTTGAACCGAATGGCGAGTTGCTGCTTTCCGTTCCGGTATGTATATCCGGCGTTCCGCCCGGTCCATTGAAGTTATTCACCAAAGCCGTTAACATTTCTTCCGGCATGGCACCGGCTTTCTGTTGCTGGGGCCCGCCTGACTTATAAAACGCCTTGGTCATAATCTGGACAGTATCGCCGGCTGTTACCTTCAATACAAGCGACGGCCCTACCTTTTGCCCTCCGGAGCGGCCATTTAATCTTGCTACAAAAGCATTTTTGGCCGTTGTATTATCTTCCGGATAACCAGCGGGTTTTGCTACGCGGCTTGCGTCGATATTGCTGAACAGCGCATTTTCAACAGGTGCTGCAGAGGTTTCCATCGTAGCAGCATACAACTGAACATCGGTTTGTTCGGTCATGACAATCCGTACATTCCCCTGATGGTCCCGCTCAAAATAATCATAGACAAGGGAAACAGGAGTGCCTGATTTATAGATCGCTCTGATCCGGCCTTCTTCATTACCGATAAATTGCAAACTATCGTTCTTGTAAATGATCCCCCCGGCATAATCTGTTGTCGTAATTACCGGTACTGATTTACTATTATCCGTTACCGTTTTCCTTACCTTCTGACCGGAAGCATCGTAAAAATACCGTACGGTACCTTTCCCTGCCACCGTAATCAATTCGGGCCTGTTAAGAATATTATAGGTAATGCTGGTAATGTTCTTATTGAGGTCTTTCGTCATGTTACCGCTGGCGTCGTAATCGTAATCAATCGGGTTTGTGCCATTGGCATCTTTAAAATCCCCCAATGCTGAATTAACATCATTTGCAGCATCTATTACCCCCTGTAACTTATTGGACGTTGCCGTATAGGAATAAGTCAGTTTATCTACAGGAGCAATCGTATTACCTTTTAAGCCCAGTTGGGACATCGCGGTAATATTACCATTGGGATCATATTCCAGGCCGCTCACCGTAAAATCCGCTTTATCTTTTGTCCAGGCAGCACCGGGGGTATTCTGTTGATTAAAATCAGCGTTTACCAGTTGATTAAGGTTGTCATAGGTATATCCATATGCCCTCGCGACCTTATCATTCCATCCTTTCCACCGGATACCTGCAATGTTGCCACCGTATTGAGGAACATCGAACCCGATATCATAACTCAATATCTCCCCAAATTTGTTCATCCCGCTATTATCGGTATTCACGTAATTTTTGTTGATCCCTGTCAGCCAGCCACGGATATTATAGTCATACACCAGACTGTCCAATGTGCTGCCATCCGATTGAATCCCCAGTGTCTTCTTCCTCAGCATCCCCATACTGTTATATTCCTGCTGTACGATCACCCGTTCCATGGCGGCATTGTCGTTGGGTCTTTTTCTGATCTCCATTATCCTTCCTGCATGGTCATATTTAACAACAGACAACATGGAAGTAGTTGGAGTGAGCACACTGCGCGGATTACTGTGCGCCAGGTAATTGCTGAGCATTTTTCCATTGAAATCATACAGATTGGTGGAAATATCCTTACCGCCGGTCACGTTGTCAGCAATTGTTTGTATAGCCCTTCCTCTGGCATTATAATATACCGTAGTTGTCAGCCATTGGTCCGTACCCAACACCCGTGTTTTTGTTCCAGTCATTTTTCCGCGAACGGCAGCAGCATTAAAATCCATATCTGCATTGGGATTTCCACCATCTGTCAGCCGGGATGTATAACTTCCCTGAAACGAGGAAGCGCCTGACCAGCTGTAATCATCATAAAAAGCATAAGACAACCATTCCACATTATCTTCAGGAGGAGCAGGGTTTTTCACCACAATATCCGAGTAGGTCCCATTGGTACTTTCAGGATCAATAAATGCATCCATATTATCACCTGGAGATGTCTCAAAACCATCTACAAAGGTAATTGACTTGCCCGCTTTATAGGTATTAATGCTGATGTCCCGACTGGACACCGTCATGTCATCCGTCTGTGACAACACCTTATTTTCCTGCAATGCGGAGCCGCCCAGATCATCCATTGCCTGTTGCAGCTGGGCACGGGTTTTGGCCTGGTTATAAAACCCGGTTTTTATTTGTCTGTCGAGTCCATCATAATAGTTTACCTGCCAACCCTTATCTTTTAAATTAGCTTTACGGCTATAAACAATACGGCCTCTGCTATCATATACCATTTCTGTCAGCCCGGCACCAGGGGTGACCATCGCTACTATTCTCTTTTTATCGTCCAGCTGATACTGAAAACACAGCTCGTTGCGCAAGGTATCACTATCCAGCAGCCAATTCCCCATGATCTGTACTACCGCTTTGGGACTGATGGTAAAGCGCAGGTTGTTCACTTCATCGTATATCATGTAAGTCGACTGCCAGCCAATATGGCCCGGGCCTGCCGTAGCAGTTACTTTTCTGCGAAAAAGGATCACGCGGCCTTTCTGATCTATGTATTTGACGGTTACCTGATTCTGTTCGTTTGTTTCTGTTTGTACCAGCAACTGGTCGGCCCCATAAATTCCGGAAGATATGGGTATGGCGCTGATATCGGGCGAAGTAATGGCCCATCGGCGAACAGAGTCAGCTACCGTGTTGGTCCGTTGTGTGATGAAAGTACCGCGTTGACTACCTTCCCAGGAATTGCCAGGAGCAGTAGCTTTCATAACCATCTCCAGGGGAGACCGGTCGTAGTAACTTTTACCGTAGTGCACCTGTTCACCGGGGAACAACGTCTCATTGGCCTGTTTGGCTTCCTGGTAAACGTTTTGTTTAAACAGCCCGTCATCACCGGAGGCGGCATACGGCAGAAATTTTTGTGATTCCCTTCCCATAGCGTCGTACGTATTCATATACACCAGATCTTTCTGACCCGGGGAGAGCTTATTTAATATTGTCTGCAGTGGCCGTCCCATACCGTCTGTATAGGTCGTTGCAATCCTCACATCATTGACACTGCTTTGCATCGTAATCGCCACGGGGCTGGTAATGGGCTTTACAGGCGTATAGATACGTTCAAGGCTCACTGCAGTGGTGTTGTCAAAACTCCGCGGCAATGTATCAGGTGTCGCAGCAGCAGGTGTCGTTACACCATTTGGTTTATTCTGCCCACGAACGAATGTGGTTGTTGACAAAAGGGTAATCGCAACAGGAATAAATATTGATTTCATAGAAGAAGATCCGCTTAATGAACGTACAGGTTTACATACAGGGTGATGGAGAATACATATCATATAAATCTGAAACGCTGCCATCCGAAAACTCATATCGATAAACGCAGCGCCAGCCGGTCTTTTCGGGTTCTGATTCAATGATTACCCTCCTTCCGGTTTCACATTTCCCGTTAATCATTTTCTTACCTTCTCCCTCACAAACCACAGGAACAGGACATAAGGTTTCATCGGCGCCTCCGTATTCCCAGCTGTACATGCCATAAGTAGCGGAATGGGGGTTAACATCCTTTCTCTCCTTTTCAAAAGTGCCTATATTAACACCAAAACTGGTGACACAGCGTTTGCGGCCGGTGTACTCATATCTGGGCTGTGGCGTACAGCCTATTTTTCCCGTTACCACCCATTTAAGGGCGCCCCAGGAGGCACTGTTTGTATTGATATCCGTGAGCTGTACTTCCTGATATCCGGTGATACCATCAGCATCGGTCTGACAACGGAATTCCCCTGTAGTATCCCAAACAGGATTCGTATTAAGCAGCCCGTTCATGGTATACTCTTTTTTCTGAATAATTTCACGGTTCTCATTCCTCACCAGGATGAGCCTCTTCAGGGAATCATAAGTATAATATCTCACTTTGTTGTCCGGGGCGCATTCAGATGTAATCCCAACCAGCGGGTCATAAGTTCTTGTTTCCATGCTGGCATTTGCAGGTAACAATCTTACTTCGTCCAGTTTTGCAACACCTGAAATATTGATGGCTGACTGTGTGATTTTATATTCATTAAAAACCCATCCTGTCTGACTATTTGCTGAGGAAACGGTTTTAGTGGCGCCAGACACAACTGGTTCAGGTCCTTTATACCAGAAACTCATGATGTAGGGCACAGCCTGAGAAATATTGCTCCTGGTAATGGCACCAGTGGCCAGATTGTATATGTAATCTCCGGTTACAGCGGTAATATCCTTCTCCGGAACGCCGGCATAAGAGAAACTTCCTTTCTCCGCACTTTCGAAACCAGTATAGGCAATACCGTTATAAGCGGCATTCTCCGCTTTCACTACCGGCATTTGTTTATCCGTGCTTAACATCATTGAGGTGACCACACCATCCTTTTGCATGGTCTGTAAAAAGCCTTTTTCATCGTATTGAGATAATATGCTGTTTAGGCTATAGAGATTGGTACCTCTTACCAGCGTAGCAGGATCAAAGACTCCAGCTACGGATAATGGCACAGGGGCATTGGCGGCAAACTCGTAGTTCCGGTAAGGGCGCAGAATATTATGGAAAGACTGGAATTCCGTGATATTGCCACCCGTCATACGCGGATTATTGTCACCAACGATCCATTCTTCCGTGGATATCAGTTGAGTAATCCCTTTTGTTTTGAAGACAGGGAACGTACCTGTTGAAATCGTGTAATCTGTATTATAATATAGTCTTTTTTCGATACTCAGACCTTTTTCATTATCCAGGTCCTGTACCATTTTGGTGATACCAAAATGCACGGGGCTATAGGTATAGGAAATGCTGTTCGTCACCCCCTTAACCGTATATCCCGTAGGATAACTGGTTTCGGTTGTTTTAGTCAGTTCTGTTCTGCCAGTAACCGGGTAATAAAGGCCCGTCTGGAGATTTTTGGTTTCATAGGTAATATACCCGCTGCTTGTATGAGAAATCAGCGCAGATGTAGTATTAGCCTCTTTAAGCTGGCTTTGAATAATATTAAAAGTATTAACCGTCTCTTTCTTTAAGGAACCCATGTAATCGTAAACACTTACTTTTTTCAGCAATCCTAATCCCCAATCTGCCTTATCTATCGGCAGATAAGGGTAAGAATTCTTTACCGGGTTAAAGTTGATGTCACGAAAATCACTGAATTCGTACACGGTTTTTCCGTTGTCGGATGGTGATTTTCCCTGAAAGACCTCCACCCTGTTATATCCGATAGGATTACCGGAGGCATAACTGAGATTGTTCACCGGATCTGATGAAACGATCCTTACGTCACGCATCTTCCCATCAGAGTAAACGATCGGGCGATGGTATTCATAGTTGGGATATTCCGCCATATATCCGGACGAAGTAACGCCATCTGCGGCAACATATCTGTAATTCGTCACTACAGGAGGCGCGCTGCTATTGGCAGGAAAATCTGTTACCTTTTTTATTCTAATGCCTCCGCCTATTAGCTTCTGGCCGTTTGTCACGTTGTTATTCCAGCTTACCACCACTGATGACTCCATCGGCAAAGTGCATGCGCCGGATTTCTGCACCGTCAGCCTATAATCACCAGACGGAACATTCAATTCCCATACCGCGCTCCCTCCATTATACAACGCTTGATAGCTATAAGTCCTGCTTTCTATCAGCTGACCACTACTGTTCTTCAATGCAAATGACCAGCTACAGTTTAGCGGGGGAGCTTCAGACAAGTCGGCGCCGGGGTCGAAACGAATATTTAAGCTGTGTTTACTAGTATAATATTGGTTCAGACCAAGGGTATAAGTTCCGGGCGCATTTGCACTAACATATACCGCTTCTGCTGACGGAATTACGCTGGCTCTGTCATGTGATTCAAAATCAAACTCACGGACCATTCCACTGGGATAAATCATCTTTTTCAAACTCCCGGCCAGTACATAAGTGGCAGAGGGTTCTCTGTCTCCCCCATCGACTCCTGTTAGCGCCGGAATAGCCGTTCTGTTGGCCTTTCCATTATAAAACCCCCAATGGTCCCTTGAATTTCTACCTATCTCAGGTGTCAACAGATAAAAATTATTGAAAAGCATCCCTACGTTGCCAGGTAGAAGATAGTCGGTGTTATAAGAGAATGTGTACTGTGGTAACTGGCCCAGGGGTGACAATTTTACAATACGCCTTAAAAAGGAAATATAGGTACCGGAACTTGGATCAAAGTTATAGAAATTGATCCAGGTCTTCTGCCGGACGTCATAAGTGACATAATCAAACCGGTAACTGTCGGCAAGGCGTCCATTGTTATAAACCTTAATAAATTTCAGTGCTTCTTCCCCATCATCCGGCCGCTGGCCACGTTCTATAGAAAGCACCTGACCATCCGGCATAGCGATTTCCTGCAATTTTGCATAATGACGTGTATAACTCTGGTTTCTACCGCCAGAATGTGTATAAGTAAGCAACGTAGGCTCCAGCGTCAGGGTTTCTGAGTAGGCATCATTCTTATCGGAATCATACCATTTATATTTAAAAGTAACCGTATCTTCATTAAACGGTGTTATTATTCTTGTAAGATTCCAGGCAGTCGGATAATACTGGTTATTAAATACCTCCGTTCCGTGGACTACAAGTATTTTATCCATACTCATATCCCTGAATTCGTAAGAGGTCCCGTCTGCAGTGATAATGGTAAATCCAGTCAATGTGTATGCAGGATTACCTTGTGTAAATTCAGGAATAATCTGTATGTTCTTCTGCTCCGCCATCCTAACCTTCCGGTCCTTTCCTATCATGAATTTTCCGGCAATACCATTACAGCTATAAGTATATGCGTCTGCCTGGCCATCCTGCTCCCGGTTAAAATACTTTAGCCGGATACTATCTGCCATGGTAGCCGGGATAGCTGGCATATCTATATAACCAAATTGCGGATAATCATCCGGCACACCTCTTACAGATCTCGTAACAGCGCCACCTGCCACCAGGTTCCAGCTTAAGCCAGCCTCATTGGCGCTTTCCTGTACCTGGACGCCTCCAGAAAAATAATTCAGACCGACATCCACATTCAGGGAGCCTTTTTTATACGTAAAAATCGGCACACTGATTTTTGGTATCCCTGTAAAAAGATCAACGGGAATACTAACTCCCCTTTTCTGCGCCAGGGTTCCCCCTCCGTCCGCCGTCCCAGACGGCGTGGCATCCTGGGCGGTAGCTATAAGTGGCACATAGAAAATAAGACAGGCAAGAAACAGCCTTGTAAATGCTCTCATAAGTTACGGTTGTAATTCGGGACAAAATTCTTATCAACACTATCCTCTTTCCCGTAAAAGAAGATAGTGCATGTTCTTTTGTTCTACCGCTAAAACAGTCTCTTTACCTGTATTCATTAACCAGGTAAAAAATTCTGCGACTAAACTCCTTAGTCCGGAATCTATTCAGAAAAGGAAATGATGCCCTGTAAATAACTAAAAGAAACATAACCATGTGGCCATAGTAAAAGGGTCTTCAATATGCTGGGCACATTAAACAGGCTAACTATTGTTTGTTTGTTCAATAGGTATCGAAGTACTGTTCTTTTCACTTCTGCTATGGGTAATTTGCTGCCTTTGGCTGAGGCAAGGGTATTTCCGTTCAAATAATTCAGACGCATGGCTAGTTGTATAGGGTGGGTTCAACATCCACTATTCCATGCGAAGAAATAAAAAAAAACTGGCGAGACAAAATGAAAAATAATGCTTGATCTGTTGATATCTGCTTTTTCACTCAGCTATTTGGTTGGCAAACCGAAACTGGTGGGCAACTTTCAGGAACAGGCCCAGTATGATACCAGGTCTGTTATATATACTACATATCAATCCGGCTTTGGGCAAATTCCTCCCGGATGATGACGTTTAAAATGGTTTCTTCATTTGAGGCTATGGATTTATCAGGGTCACAGTGCAAATCCCAGAATAGTCCATTTCCTGAGCCGGGAGCATTTGTTGTCTATTTTATATTGTGTGGGTTGTCAATCATACAACACCATATTCCATCTGCACCTTTACGAACCACATCTGTTGATGTTCCGGAATATTTCGCAGGATTTCCCTTCTCATCTGTATAGTCAACTGCCCAGTCAAGAATAAACAATGCTATATCTTCATTTATC
Source organism: Chitinophaga flava (assembly GCF_003308995.1). NCBI lineage: Bacteria > Pseudomonadati > Bacteroidota > Chitinophagia > Chitinophagales > Chitinophagaceae > Chitinophaga > Chitinophaga flava. The sequence continues at coordinate 1,319,943 of NZ_QFFJ01000001.1, forward strand.
AATGTGTGCCTTGTTGCTCCTGATATTTTTCCATTCAAAGCAAAATACGGTTCCAACGCACTCTTTAATGTTGCTCCCTGAGCAGTCTTACCCGGACTCTCAGCAATAACAGCATTTTTCTCATAATATGCATCTATCAAGTTGTCAAATTACCCTGGTTGAAGTAATAGATGAATACCTCCGTTGTTTTATGCGAAGTTGTTACTTTTGGCGCTTCCTCTGTCATTTTTATTTTTGCTATTTGTGAATAGATTTGTGTTCTTGTTGAAAATAAATCTCTGATTCATCAACACTTCAAAACTATCTACACTTACTTTACAAAAGATAGTAGTCCCCAAAGTATAGTGACTTTTACAACTAAAGCTTAAATAAATGAAGAAGGTGTCAATAGAAGAATGTGCCCTTTCAATCCTTCCTATCAGGGATGTGCTGGATATTTTAAGTGGCAAATTGAAGCTGCAAATTATCATGCTACTGATGTTTGAAAAAAGAAGATTTAAAGATTTACAAAATCATATCCACAGGGTTACTCCTAAAATGCTTACCAAGGAACTACGCCGGCTTGAAATGAACCAACTGGTAAACCGTACAGTGTATGATGGGACACCTGTTATATTGAATATTTCATAAGGCCTTACGGAAGGACGCTTAAAAAATAATCCTTGAAATGGAAGATTGGGACAAGAAGCATAATGGTGAATCCTATATAAACTTTTAAAACTTAATACCTATAATATGAAAAAAGTATCCCTGAAAACGATCCCTGTTTTACTCACTACAATCTTGTCTTGTTATCACGCTAAAGGACAAACACTTTGTAACTGTACCCGCTTTTTAATCAACAATGCTGTTGACGATCGCACAACAGCATTACAAGTGAATGGTGGACTGAAAATAACCGATGGCTTTCTCAAAGCCGGCCACGGAGTCCTGATAAAAGAAAATAATGGCAACTATGCCTGTAATGGGTTTACCACATCTTTTGCATTTGCTCAGATATACGCAAATATCACCTTTCTGCATCAAAGTATTCATGTCCTATTTTCTGTATAAGATTTATACTCAATAAGATATAATTGATCGAAATGCTATTAGCTTTGCGCCGCAACAAATAATTTGACCTATGAAAGGAATATTATTGGCCGTGGCCATTGTTTCAGCTGTGGCTGTATCCTGCTCTAAATCTTCCGATACCCCCCCAAAGCCTTCTCAGAATAAGATGTATCTGGCTTTATTAAAAGGTAATTATGATAGTACCATCATGGAATATAATGCTGATATGACCATTAAACGAACTGCCAACTTTACTATTATCGGACCATACTTAAATTGGGATGCGCTGTACGCATATGATAATGCAAAACTTGCATCCTTAACATTTGGGGGTGTAAAGTTCGATGCCAGCTACGATTCTGCAGGAAATCTCAGTTTTGTTGACACTAAGAATGTATATGATGACCAGCACAGGATGATTGAATCACGCATATACCTGGGTAGCGATAAGGTGTATTCCGGAGTCGATAAACTAACCTGGGATGGCATGAATCTGATCAGAATAGACTGCTATAATAAAGATGGTAAGTTGTTTTATGTCAAGAACTACCAGTATGATGATAAAATTAACCCACTACGCGATATACCCGTAGGAACCAAGAAATGGGAAGATCCAGCGAAATATCTGTCTGGCAATAATATAATAGATGAAAAATCAGAAGATCCTAATGGAGGATATTCCCCACATCAAATTTCCAGATATAAGTACAATGAACGTAATTATCCGGTAAGTGCCGAAGTGTACTCCGTTTTCGAGGGGACTAATTCATTGATGGATTCACTGAATTTTACCTATCTCCGATAAAATATGTAGATAAAATCCGGACCTGTAGCCAGGCGAAGTTCCTTTTTTAGGCTTTACTGATTATTTTAGTCGTACAATACTGTTAATAAATGTCCAAAATCAGACGACTTCTTTAGTATCAATACTATTTGGTTCGATAATCTTCCACTAAGGGATACGTAATAGGGTTGTAGATATAATCTACAACCCTATTTTATTTTCTGTGAGTGTCAAAAATGGCATTTCTTCTGATACTCAAAAAAGACGCTCACATTCATTCATACTAAAGCACTATAAATACCTTGCCTTCTTTGAAAGTTGTAAACGACTTAATTTCCTTCCCTTCAATAAGAAAATACCTGACATAGCCCTTTTTCTTGTCAATTGCAATGTAGGTTTGCAAGGCCTCATCCGGTGGTATTATCATTCTCTTCAATGACGGATCGGCATCATTATATCTTTCAATTACTAAATCATTTACATTAATTTCTTTATTTTTCAACTCGGCACTTACATACTCCAATGCATCCTTTAAGATTCTCTTTCTTTCGTCTGTTGAAATATTCTTATTATTTACAGGTTTAAAAATGACATATTTTGCAATGATAGTATCAACTGTCCAATTATTGGACTGAAGATTTGCAAGAAAGCCTTTTATGACTTCAGATGGTGGAAGAGATTGACTATTGGCCGACGTAAGTGTAGGCACTATACCCAAAATCATGAGAGCCCTGAGAATAATTTTCATAGATGAAAGTTTTTCAATTATATGATTTTATAAGTATCTAATTGCATGATCCCGTATTAAGCGGGGCGTTAGCACTTATTCCTGATGCTCCCGGTAATTTTCTTATGTCTTCACCAAAATCCCCGGGATTACAGCCACCACCATTAGGCCATGATCCTTTTGTGGAAGGTACATTCAGCCCAATAGCATTCGCAATGTCGATACCAAAATTTGTACAATTATAAGTATTGAGATTATACACCGCTCTGAAATTACTGATGATAGACAATACATTTTGTAATTGTGTCGGAGTTGCATTTACACTAATATTCACATTGTATTCATGTGTTGAATTATCCACTAAAGCGCTTGCCGTAGATGGATTGGCAAATGGATCTACAGACTGTCCGGGATAAAATCCCAGGCTGCGCCTGATGACTTGTCCATTTACAGTTTGTTCTATAGAGACAAATGTATGCCCGGGATTCATCCAATTATGGGTTGCTCTCGTACCTGGCTTAGGTTGTTCCACATATATGGTGACTTTAGCGCCACTGCTTGAATTAAAGCATTTGATATAGTCTTTAATATTTACAATTTTATCACCAGGAGGAGCATCTACGACGGGCGCTATATTGGAATCATCAGGAGAGCTTCCTCCTCCATAATCAGGATCACCACCACCAACGGGGCCACCTCCACCAGGAGCACCACCACCATCATCAATGCACATTGTTTTGGTGTATAAATAGGTAGTGCCCTGATATACCCCACCGATATAGACATCCTGATAGTAATCTGTAACAGTACATGTAACTGTTTCATTTATAACAGACCTGTCAGACTTAGAAACCTGTGTTCTGCTGACTTTACCGTTATTATAGAGAAAGCTTCGTTTAATATTGCCTTCCCAGTCCGTGACAACAATATTTCCGTCAAATACCTCTTTAGGGTTGTTATCAGACAGAATTTCGTAGACAACTTCAGCTGTCATTTTACCCGATTTATTCCTGAAGATTGACAAAAAGGGATAAGATCTGAAAATGCGCTTAGTTTGTCCACCATTACTTGAGGTTGAAATCCTGGAAGTATAAACCAGTGGAACTATTACTGTTTCATAGGATTGAATCTTTTTTACTTTTGCTCGTTCCCAGATTGGGTTTACATCAAAGCCAAATTTATTGCTTTGGTTGAGCTGATCTCTTTTTAGGTTTACTACATTACTTTCAAAATAGCTTTTAGCGACCTCTATTGGGTTTTCAGGCTCTGATGGTACTTGAGCTCCTTTCTGGCATGAGAAGAACGTAATAATAATTACGACAACCAGCGGCCAGGCCGACAATTTACGAGACATAGTTTTGCTTTTGGGTGAGGAATAGAAATAAATAGTTCGTAAGCTGCTAAATAAAATACAGAGTTAATTGTATTGAAATTGTATTAAGTGGTGGGAAGATGAAGATATAAAGAAACAATCAATGGACAATGATCTGAAAGTTATATTTTCACGCTGTCGCGTATAATACCCAACAATCGATCATATTCCCGATTCCTGAAAACACACAGCATGTCCGAATATTTTATATGGAAATCATGACTTTGGTCGACAATCTTTATCTTGTCAGTCAGCATATTTGAATCTTTGGATGTTTGATAACAAAGACCTTGTTTTTTTTAAAAACAAGGTGCCTTGAAAAGAATTAAATTGTCCTGTTAATAAAGAGAGTAGAAAAAGGGAGATGAATAGCCTATAACTTAATTTCCTTCATGCAGACAGCCGCTATACTTTTGAGCATCACTAGTTGCCATGAAAGTAAAAATCGGCAGTGTACGATAACCGTTGCAGGTATACCAGTTAAATAGGGTACCCATTCTGTTAGCAGATCTCTCATGAATAGTTGCATAAATACCACCAATACCAACAACAGCGAAAAGCGCCGCAAAAACGATTTTAATCTTTTTCAAAGATTTGGTTTTAAAAGGCTATTGAAAAAACGTTTCCCATACTTTTGAGAGCAGGCACCCCAAACTATATGATGCCAGGCAAGAAGGTTCTGTTTTCCATCATTGTTTATATTTCTAAATTGTCGTTCCTCCTGAGTCGGAGGTTTGATGCTGTGTAAATATCAATAAAAATTGGTTCGACACCCTTCCACCAGGGGCACTTCACTGGCCAATCGGTTTAAACACTGTTTGGCCAGTTTTGTTTTGGGGATGACTCAAAAACTGTATAAATAAAAATAGAGGTTTTATGGCTCCAATTTTTTAATTTTAGGTATACACTGTACTATAAACGCAGTGGATTTTTTAGCAGCTGATGTTGGGTATTTTAATTTAGTCTCTAATTTTATAACGATGACAATTAAACAACTCCAGTTCTTCACAAAGGGAATACTTGCTTTATCACTCACACTTTCAGCAAGCAATGGGCTTGCACAGCAAACCACAACGACAGCTAATGAGCATACAATCGCAATAGGAACCTCAAAAACATGGGGAACGGTTGACGGCGTAAAATTCACCGGTTTGGTATATGGGCCATCTTCCGCCGTTGCTGATTTGCAGGTCGCCTGTGTGTTTGAATATACAGAAGATGATATTTTTAAATCTCCTCCGGCGTTACCCGCTGCATCGAACGGGTTAGTACATTTAGATGAAGCTTTGAAGGGGCGGTTAACCGAACTCAGAAAGAACCGGGAGTTTGACGGACATTTTCTGGAAACTTTTTACCTGGACCTTCCGAAAGGGACAATTCCTGGAAAAAAATTACTATTGATTGGTTTAGGAAACAGAGATAATTTTAATGAAGACATTATGACGGCTGTTGGCAGGATTGCCACCCGCGAAGCATTGAAATTGGGCGTGGGAAACTTCGCCTTTGCCAGCGACCTGAAAGATGCAGGGATAGCCTCCGGAACAGCATTGGTTGCAGGAAATGTTGTGAAAGGAATTGTGAACGAATACAAGCTGCAAAACCTTTTAAAATCACGCGGTCTTACAAAATTCAAGCCTTTAAAAGAAGTTTATCTGCTGGCAGGCCCGGCATTTTTTGAAGTTGCCGGCGAAGGGATAAAGGAAGCAATAGCCTCTTTTAGTCATTGATTACGATAAAAAGCATCATGTAATTAATTTATTAAAATTAATCAAAAATGAGCAGCATCACCCCCATTAGAGATCCTAAAACAGACCATCTGATTTCCCCGGAGAATTCAGCGCTTATCCTTATTGACTATCAGCCATTACAGGTAAATTCCATAAAATCTATGGATCATGAGGAACTGGTCAGGAATATTGTAACTGTTGTTAAAGTCGCCAAAGGATTCAATGTTCCCACCATTCTTTCCACTGTTAATGTAGAAAGTGGAATCAATAAACCCACTATCAAGCATATTAAAACGGTTTTACCGGATGTACAAGAAATCGATAGAACGACTATAAACTCATGGGAAGACAAAGATTTTCAGGATGCTGTAAAAGCGCTTGGAAAAAAGAAGCTTGTCATTTGCGCGTTGTGGACGGAAGTTTGTTTAAGTTTCCCTTCACTGGATCTTCTAAAGGAGGGATACGAGGTATATACAATTGTAGATGCGGTTGGCGGTACCTCGAAGATCGCACATGAAACAGCACTGAGAAGAATGGAACAAGCCGGTGTACAGTTATCTTCCGTTACACAGTATATATGCGAACTGCAAAGAGATTGGAACAGACTGAATACCAAACCCGTATTCTTTGAGGCGCTAATGGAAAACGGATCGTTTTTTGTAGAGACGCTGCGGTGGTAGCTCGATACTGGAATTTCATAAATTGCAGGTCGATAAAGGGGAAACGGATGTATCATATTCACCTGGAGGCAGTGACGGCTCATTTCTTTTTTTGAGAGCCGGGGCCGAAAAATAACCGATTGTCTAAATTATTGTCCCTTTTATTTTTATATAAACCCCTTTTTTAGGTATAATTTTGCGGACGTTTATACCCATCGCTGTAATGCTGCTGGCCTTACCAGAACAAGATATTATAGTGACAGGAAAAATGGCAACTGCCGGTTTGATTCTCCTGCAGGAAAAAGCCTCTGGTATTTTATGTCTTGAAGGCTTATAAGAAAGAGGCAGATTTAAAAGAAAAGAAGATGAAAGTCATTGGTATATTAATAGGTGTCGTATTTTTTCTTTCAATAGGCTGCCGGCGTCCGGAGGTAAGGCTCCCAATACTTGGTGAACCGGTTATTACACAGCGATTGTTTAACGGAAAGATAGTTTATGATTCTGCCTTCCCAACCATTCCGCATTTTTCTTTTTTAGATCAGGATAGTACAGAGGTGAACAACCAATCATTTTCAGGTAAAATCTATGTAGCAGACTTCATTTTTCTGTCCTGCCCCAGTATTTGCCCTAAAATGACGGCAGAAATGAAGAGAACGCATGATTTCTTTCTCAGGAATGACCGCATATGCTTTATCTCGCATACTGTTGATCCGGAACGCGATTCTATTCCAAGGCTGAAAGCATTTGCCAGCAGCCTGCATATTGACGACAGAAAGTGGAAGTTTGTAACCGGAAACCAGGATAGCATTTTACAGCTGGCAGAGAAGGGATACTTTTCAAATGCCTACAAAGACAGTACTGCGCCTGGCGGTTATGTTCACAGTGGCGGATTACTTCTAATTGATAAGAACAGACATATCAGGGGTGTATATGATGGTACCAATCCAAAAGAGACGTATAGATTGATTAACGATATCAATATTTTATTGAAAGAACCTTCCTGAGCAGATTGAAGCGATTAATATCCATATTGCTTTTATGTATAATGCTTGTACAAGGTACAGGTAATTGCTGGATTGTTGCCGCATTTTATCTAAACAGAGATCGTATTGCTGCGACTGTCTGCATAAATAGATTTGACCTGATCCCCGTTTGTCGGGGCGCTTGTTTTCTGGAACGCAGGTTAAATGAGAATGAAAACAGGCAGGAAAAATCACCTGATATTAAATATAAGGAGATCACATTATTCTGTGTGCGTAATACAAGCATGACAGAACAACCCCTTTCCATTGAAAACCCATTTTCCTTTTGCGACTATAGATCGCCTCACTTCCCACATTTACATCTCTCGCAGGTATTCAAACCTCCGGTCCGAATGATATAGCCAATCATTTATTGTAATTCACATTATTAAGCTACTACATGAGTATGAAATTCAGCGAAATAGCTGTTTTGTCACCGAACATGTTGGGGGCAGGCAATGACGTTTTCTGGATTGGCAGTCTTGAAGGTATACTTGAAAAGTACCCGCTGCTGGAACGGCCCCACAGGCAATCGTTCTTTATTTTACTGTGCATTGAAAATGCACAGGGCAACGCGGTAATTGATGGTGTTACAATCCGGATGGACCGACCCAAAATCATTTTTGTCAAACCTGGCAGTGTATTCAGTATAGACGTCAACAGAACGGCCAGCGGTACAGTTATTTTTTTTACAGAAGACTTTTTTTCATTAAGGTATAACAACAATGCACTTTTCCAATTTTCCTTCATGAATGAAGGGAATAGTAATTATGTACGCCTCGGAGAAAGCAGGGCTTCTGAGTGGAAACTACTTTGCGGACATATACTTGAGGAGTTTAATCGCCGGCAAAAAAATACAGACAGCGTACTGCGATCGTTTTTAAACATTCTTCTCTGTAAACTGGACAGACAATTCAATCCGGTTGTGACAAATGAAAAACGGAATAACAAAGAAGAAAAAATCAGGCAGTTCCAATTACTGTTGGATGCTCATTTTATAGCGCATAAAATGCCTTCATTCTATGCGGAGCAGTTAAATATCACGACGAACTACCTTAACAAAATATGTAAGAAATATAAGGGCCTATCCGGCGGAGAATTAATCCGGAGAAGGATAACTATCGAGGCTCAACGTTTATTGCACTATTCCACTCGTTCAGTCGCAGAAATAGCCAAAGAGATGGAGTTTGAAAGCGTTTCTTATTTCATTACTTTTTTCAAAAAGAATACAGGCATGACGCCTGAGAACTTCAGGAAAAACCATCCGTAATTACACATATGAACAGTCATTCAACAAACGAAAAAATAAGCATCCGGGTACAGGTAAGATCAGGCAGCAGCATTAGTGTTGTAAAGAAACCCGCTATTGTTAAACTCAATCTCAATTAATTTTTATTTAAAAAATGGTATATGGAAACCAATGAAGTCATAAAAAGAAATGAAAAAAAATTTCGCCGCAGCAGAATTCTTGTAAAGGTAATATTACTGATACTGTTTTTCTTAATAGTCATACTGCAATATGACCATATCATCAATATACTAAAGAGCTTTATAGGCGCTAATTAGAAAGCCTCATTCATTTTAAAAATGACCAGCAATGAAACTTTTGAATATATTTTCCAGATTTGAAAACTTGACGAAATCAGGTATAATTGAGATAATCGTTGTAGTTAACAGGATAGCCTTCGGAATCTTGTTGTTCTGCTTACTACTTGTGCTGTCCAAGCTATTGTAACCGGTATTGTTTTTCTAAATTAAAGAATGGAATAGTTACATCAACAAAATTGTTTTTCAAAAAAAACTTTATGTATATCAGAAGAAGCCGGCTTGTTTAGCTAAATAACCGGCTTCTTCATTTCTTTTTGGTGGGATATGTCTGCATTAGCTTTGCAGAAAGTAAAATACTACCAAATGGATTTCCCAATGTTTCATCTTGACTGGTTAAATGACCGGTTCCTTATTGCTATGATTGCCATCATACATGTTTTTATTAATCATGGTTTGGCAGTTGGATTCATACCTTATATTACCTGGTTGGAACAACGGGGAGTGAGAATGTCTGGCACTTCACAAATCACCAATCCTGTATGGGATGATATGGTATATAGGAAAATGAAGGTAGCCTTTATTATCACCACTACCCTGGGTGCCATGACAGGCGTTGGCATCTGGTTTTCTGCAGCGTTAATTAGTCCGTCTTCAATTGGAAGCCTCATCCGCGTATTTTATTTTGCATGGTTTGTGGAGTGGCTGACGTTTGTAACAGAAGTAGTGTTAATAATGATCTACTTTCTCACCTGGAAGAATGCAAATACGACACTTAAATCCAAACTACGCCACATAAGGTTTGGATGGTTCCTTTCCATATTTTCCTGGATAACCATGGCTATCATTGTCTCTATCTTAGGTTTCATGATGGACCCCGGTAACTGGAACAAGCATCATAGTCTGCTGAATGGATTTACCAATCCTATTTATTTGCCTCAGTTGTTTTTCCGAACTCCGGCCGCGATGGTCTTGGGTGGCATTTTCGGTATGTTGTTAACGACCATCTTCGCAAAGAAGCATACTGCTGAAAGAAGTATCGCATTAAAAAGTGCATCAAAATGGATATTGTTGTGGGCTCCTGTAGCATTGGTGGCGGCCTATATATACTATCATGCCATGCCCGAGGCGATGCGCTTTAATATGAGTACCGCAGTGGGCACTATCGAATTCTCTCAGTACTATAAATTACTTAGTTACATCATTCCCGGCACTGTTTCATTGGTGGTGATTGTCAGCATATGGGCATTACTGCGGCCAAGGTCAATCCGCTTCGTCATTGTGCTGGTACCATGCCTGGCTGCATTTGGGTTCCTTGGCATTTTCGAGCGCGTGAGAGAGTTTATCAGAAAACCATATGTGATCGGAGGATATATGTATTCGAATCTGCTACGGGAAGAAGACTATCCACTTTACAAAAGGGATGGTATTTTAAAATATGCTACCTATGCTAATACAGCGGAGATAACAGCAGAAAATAAGCTTGCGGCCGGCCGCGATGTATTTATGCTGTCATGCAGCCGCTGTCATACTACAAATGGTATCAACTCCATTGTAGAAGTATTTGAGCGAATATACGGAGCTGGGAAACCGCTGGATGAAAACTCAATGGAAGCCTATATCCCCAATATGCATAACGGAAGAACATATATGCCACCATTTCCCGGAAATAAAAAAGAGTTAAAAGCATTGGCTACATATATAAGACACCTTCAGCTAAGCGGAGAAGCGCTGGGTGGCGCTCAAACAGAAGGAGTAACCGTTAATCCGCAAAATAATATCCAGGCTGCCGAAGAGCTGATGAAAACGAATGAGAAGACGATGGCAGATAATGAATTGAATAAATAACAGTAGCTGAAAATTAATATTAAATCCAACATGATCACTTTACTACAGGCCAACACACCCGTCCCCAGAGACATTCCACTTGAGCTTCCTTTACCGGAATGGATATTGATAGCACTTTTGATATTATCTTTTCTGGCACATATCGTATTTGTAAACCTGATGTTAGGTGGTTCTATACTAACACTATGGGCACAGATCAAAGGTCTGAAAAACAAAGAATATGACACGCTGGCACATGAAATTGCGAAGACGATAACAGTTAACAAAAGTCTTGCAGTGGTATTGGGAGTAGCACCATTACTCAGCATCAATACCCTTTACACAGTATACTTTTACTCTGCCAATGCATTGACAGGGCTCATGTGGATTTCAATTATTCCACTCGTCACGATTGCTTTTCTCTTAACTTATCTGCATAAATACACCTGGCATAAGCTCGATAATAATAAACCACTGCATATCTCAATTATTGCGGCAGCTGTATTGGTTTTTCTGTTCATCCCCTTGATTTTTTTAACCAATATCAATCTGATGTTATTCCCTGAAAAATGGGGTACCATTAAAGGATTTGTGAGTGCGTTAACACTACCAAATGTATTTCCACGTTATCTCCACTTTATCTGTGCATCCATGGCAGTTACAGGTTTGTTCCTGTTTTGGTATGTCGGCAGGAAAAAATATGCTTTTGAAAGTTATTTCCATACACTTACCCGCTATGATATCAAGAAAAAGGCATACTCCCTGACATTCGCGATGTCATTGTTTCAATTTATGATTGGCCCCATTGTACTATTAACGTTACCATCAAAGGGAGTTAAATGGAATCTTATCCTGGTAATATTTTCCGGTGCGGTCATTGCGTTGCCGGCAATGTACCAGATGTGGAAAGCTATTACCGGGCCGCCTGAGAATATTGACAGACATTATGGAAAAGTGATTATTGCAATGACAATAACGGTGCTGTTTATGGGAAGTGGCAGGCATATTTACCGGGCGAATGCATTGGCTCCCCATAAAAAGCTGATGGCTGCCAAAACAGCTGAATTCGAAAAGATATCCGCTGAAGCCAGGCTGCATCCACCCGTGGAAGATGAAAATCCGGTTGAAATTGATTCCTCCCTTGGCGGGGCGGCAAAAGGAGCTGCCATATTCCAGTCAAACTGCAGCGCGTGTCACAAACCACATGAAAAGCTGGTAGGCCCCCCAATGACCGAAATGGCTAACATATATCATGATAACGAAATGGGATTAAAAAGCTGGATTAAGGCACCAGGGAAAAAACGTGCCGGATATCCTCAGATGCCGGGCTTCCCACAACTGTCAGAAGCCGATCTCAATGAATTGACTAAATACATTCTCTCAATCAAATAAACTTATAATGTGGACGACTATTTTTATCATTGCTATTGTACTGCTCATTTTGGGAATTCTCAGACAGCTGATCATCCTCAGCACTACCATTCAGTTTTTATCAAAAGACCCTTCCTTATTACAGCACAAAGCAAAAGAAGAGGATGAGTATTTGTTTATAAAGGGATTATATTAAATGCTGACATGGTAAACTTTTTAAAGCAGCGATTATTTAGTTTTCCATATTTTTAGATCTGCCTTCTTAAATTTGAAGATTGAAAAAAGGTTGCGAGTGATACTCGCAACCTTTTTTTCAATCTTCAAACCCAACCGCCAGTTCATATCCGTCAAGGTCTGATGCCCCCGTTTAGTGCCACCTCTTCCCCATTAATTTTTCCAAGTCTCTTTAAAACCACAAACGATTTCTTCTAATAACATTCTAATAAATTTCTGTCCTAATCCTAATAGCCCTTTCAAACGAAGCGCTCTACTTTTGCAGCGCATTAACAAGACCAATGCAATAAACAGTATAATGGATACAGAACCTCCAAGTTGGTACCGCTATTATTAACCTTCCCATTGTAGAGATGACTTTCGTTGTCTTCCCAATGTGGAAAAAACGAAGTCATGTTCAAGTTCAAATCTTTATTTAAGAAAACGCGGCATGAGAACAATGTCTATCCTTTAGACATTGTTGCTGCACCTTGCCTTCCGCAGCGGTATCGACCACCATCGTGACTATTGCGGGAAAAAATTATTTTCTCCCACATTTTTTTTCCGCAATTCCGACAAATCCAAAATTAACAGCACTGATGCTGCATGGCAATGCCATGCCTGAAGAAAACCATCACAAATTCAGAAATTATGCAGATCAAAACTACAATCAACAGTTTAGGAATCATCTGGCTGCTGCTTATCACTCCGCTTGCTGGTCTTTTTGCGCAGGGTATCCTTTCGGGGAAGGTGACCTCTGACAAAGGCGAGGCACTACCCGGTGTAAGTATTATGGTAAAAGGTAGCGGCCGGGGAACGACCACAGATTCAGCAGGTGTTTACAGGATCAATTTACCTACGGGTGCGTGTGAATTATCTTTCAGCCTGATGGGATATAAGACCAAACAAACTACCGGGCATGTGCCATCTACACTCAATGTTGTATTAGAGCTGGCATCTCAGGACTTGACAGAGATCATCATTACCACAGGGCTAGCCACCGGAATTAAGAAGAGCAATGCTGCCAATTCAATAGTATCCTTATCCGCAAACCGCCTGACGGGTACGGTGGTTCCTTCCACACTGGATGGCGCATTCAGCGGAAAAATCGTGGGTGCTACGATTACACAAATGAGCGGCGCACCGGGTGGTGGCATATCGATGCAACTAAGAGGGATATCCTCTATTACCGGCAGTTCACAGCCGTTGTTTATCCTGGATGGCGTCATTATCAATGATGCCAGTTTCGATGCCGGCAGGGGCACCAATGCATTTAATGGGTCTAACAGCATTTCCAAGGGACAGGACAACCTGGCCAATCGGCTGGCCGACCTGAACGCCGCGGATATAGCATCCGTAGAGATATTAAAAGGTTCCAGCGCAGCAGCCATCTATGGCACCCTCGCCAATGCCGGAGTGGTGATCATCACAACCAAAAAAGGTAGCATAGGTCCTACCAAAGTTAGCCTTACACAGGATGTAGCTGCCATCTCTGCTACGAAATTTTTACCCTACGGAAGTTGGGATGCCACCAAGATCAGGGCTTTCTATAGTGATACCGCCCAACAGAATACAGAGATTGCCGCCTATGATGCTGCCAAAGCTGCAGGGCATATCTATAATTACCCAAAAGAAATTTATGGCCGTACAGCCATTGGCACCTATAGTCAGCTCGGCATATCCGGCGGATCGGAAAAAACCAGGTTTTATATATCCGGTGGCTACAACCATGAGGATGGACTCACCAAAAACACCGGTTTCCAACGCGCTACGCTCCGTGCTAATATCAATCATACAATCAATGACAGATGGGATTTCCAACTCAATTCCAACTTTATCAATAATGTTACAAACCGGGGCTGGGAAAACAATGATAACAATGGCGTCAATATCGGCACCAATCTGACTTCACTGCCCGCTTATGCACAGATCCATCGCTTGCCCGATGGGACATATCCTGTTAATCCATATTATGCAGAAAACCCCTTTCATGTTATCGATGCATTCATCAACCAGGAAACAACCAACCGGCTGATCGAATCTTTCTCTACCAATTATATGCTGATCAAAAATGAGCGCGATCAGTTAAAAGCCAGCTTCCAGGGTGGGTTTGATTATTTGCTGACGGAAGCTAAGCTCTATGCTCCGGCAGATGCGCAGTCCCAGATCAATGCCATCAGCGGTTATCCCGGTGCATCCAGGTTTACCAATAACAGGAATATGAATACCAATTTCCAGTTGGCACTGGTCAATACAGTATTTGGTGATCGATTTACGAATAAAACCTCTGCCGGATTGGTGCGCTTCAATCAAAACCTGTCTGTCAATGCAGTTCAGGGAGAAGGGTTGGTAACCGGTCAGGAGAATCCGAATAACGCTGTAGTACGTTCAACTTACAGTTACAATCAACAAATTATCAACGCCGGCGCTTTTCTGCAACATGAAATCAACTGGCAGGACCGGCTCATTGCCACTGCCGCCATCCGGGTGGATAAAAACACGACAAATGCTTCTTACAATACCTTCTACCCCTTCCCCAAGGCTTCATTAGCTGCCAACCTTACAAAATTCGATTGGTGGAATATCAGTGAGATCAACCATTTCAAACTGCGGTTTGCATATGGGGAAACGGGTGGCCCTGCAGCTTTTGGCAGCAATTACAGCCAGCTGAATCCAACCGTATACCAGAATACCCTGGGTGTTACCGCACCCGTCACTATCGGAAACAACAAGATCAGGTATGAGATCGCCAGTGAGATGGAATATGGTGCAGACCTGGGCTTCTTCGACAACCGGATCACTCTGGAACTGACGTATTATGACAAGAAGGTCAGGAATCTGCTGCAACCTTTTATACTGGCGCCCTCTGTAGGCTATGAAAGCATTACCGGTTATCCGATCGGCGATCTACAGAATAGAGGACTGGAAGTATCGCTCGGTTTTACTCCGCTGAATAAGCCCAATGTGAAGTGGAACTCTACGCTCAACTATTGGTATAACAGGAGCAAGATGACGAGACTCATCATTCCACCTGCCGCTGCAGGACCCAATCTGGGAGCTTTATACGGATTCAATGAACTCCGGGTAGGCCAGTCGCCGACTGCTTTTGTTGGAACGCCGGTTCAACCAGATGGCTCTTTGACCCTTTATGGAGATGCGCAGCCCAAATTTCAGTTGAGCAGCTTTAACCAGATAGACTTTTTAAAACACTTTCAACTTTCTTTTTTACTCCACTGGAATTACGGCAGTTATGTCAGCAATTTCACCCGGTTCCAGTTAGACCAGGGTGGACAAAGCCCCGACTGGATGGTACCGACCCATCTCGATGCTTCCGGCAATAAGATACCCGGGGCCTCTATTCCGACAGGCCTTGCCAGACAAAAGGGTTTAACCGCAGCCTATTTTATCGAAGATGCCAGCTATATCAAGCTTCGCGAAGTTGCGCTGAATTATGTAATAGATCAGCACAAACTTCAAAAATATTTAGGCAGCCGTATTCACGGAATCAAAGTGGGGGTATCCGCGCAAAACCTGCTAACCATCACCAAGTACACTGGTTTTGATCCCGAGGTCTCTGCTTTCGGCCAGACTTCAGTAGGCAGCAACTACGATATCGTGAGTGCGCCTTATACCAAGCGGATATTGTTCCATCTGGGTGTCGATTTCTAATTTAAAATAGGCTGAATATTTAATCCGATTCGTTGATTTGAAAGCAATGTTTTTATGGCATACATTAAAAATAAATTGATCCCCGCTGTTGCAGGATTGATCCTGATCGTAGCAGCATCCTGTAATAAAATTATTGACACGCCTGATGTAACCAACCCGAATGGAGCCGAGCTTTCGACGGTATTGACCAATGCCTCCCGTACCCAGCTGCAGCAATTGGCCACCGGAACTTTTTCTGCCATGCGTACCGGTTACAATACCAATCCGGGAAATGGGACGAGCAGTTATGAGTCCTATTGCAAAGTAACAGGAACGCTGGGCCGGGAAGTATATGTGATCAATAGCTCAGAGACCAGGTGGGTTAATGAACTGGCCGGATTAAACGGAGCGCTCGATCCCGGGGCCTTCTACAATGGATATTATTTTTCCTTTAGCAACGCCCGGCAAACGGCCGCTATATTCCAGCTGTCTGCCTTAAATACTAACGCTATCAACAGCCAGGAGAAATCAGGCATACTGGGTTTTACCAATACAGTCATCGCCTTCGAGATGCTGCATATCCTGAATATGCAGGGAAAAAACGGTATCCGTGTGGATATGCGGGATTATCTCAACCCAGGTCCATTTGTGCCCTATGATTCGGGGCTTGCTGTCATCAGAGGACTGCTCGATACCGCCAGCGCACAACTCCAGGCGGCAGGCAGCGCCTTTATGTTCACCTGTCCTCCGGGATTTTCGGGGTTTGATCAGCCATCAACATTCCTGCAGTTTAACCGTGCGATCGCTGCGAGGGTTGCCCTTTATCAGCGGGATTGGCAGAAGGCTTTGTCTGCCCTGAATGCCAGCTATTTCGATATCAATGGGGCTTTGTCAACAGGACCGGTTTTTAACTGGGGGGTCGCGCCAGATCTTTTGAACCCATTGTATCAACCCTTGGGCAATGCGATTTCGGTAGTGGCCAACAATGCCTTTGTTGCCGAAGCAGAACCCGGAGATGCCCGGTTGAATAAAGTTGTCCAGCGATCTTCAGCACTCAATCTGGTAGGGATATCCGGAAATTATGATGTTAATCTCTACTCTACTAACTTAACTCCTGTATCCATTATCCGTAATGAAGAATTGATATTGATCTATGCAGAATGCATGATCCAACTGGGACAGAATTCCAATGCAGTTCAGGCGTTGAATATCATCCGGACAAAAGCCGGGCACCTGGGTAACTACGCCGGTCAGCAAACTAAGGATGCCCTGATCGATGAACTGCTGAAACAGCGTCGTTATTCCTTATTCTATGAAGGACATCGCTGGATCGATATGCGGCGGTATGGACGACTGACGCAATTGCCAATCGACCAGCCAGGTCAGACCATCTTCGATGCCATGCCAAGGCCCCTGGCCGAGTTGAATTGGGGAAAATAGAGTTGTTTGCAGATAAAAAAGGAGGCTTATTTCACTAAGTGTGCACCCTCTAAAAATCGGCTTTCGACTATAGGATAAACTGGTTCGATAATGTTCCACCAGAGGGTACTAAAAAGGACAAATCGAAAATTGTTTCGATTTGTCCTTTTTGTTTTCGGTAAAACCCGTTTCCAGCGTATATATTAGCTTAACAGCTTCGTTTAGTCAGGTGGTTCTGTAATTAATCCCGTCTAAAACCAGTTTTTCAGGGAACACCTAACCATAATCTGTCGCTTCTTCAATTTATTTTTGCTCCTCACGCACACGCCTGAATGCGTTTAAATACCTCTGCAACTTCGAACTGGTAAATCCTGTATCGGGATGATGTACAGGTTTGTCTACGGTATCCAGCAGGAAAGAGCAGTCAGTTCCTAATCCTACCTGAGACGCACCATGACATCCCTGGCATCCGCCCATCACATAGCCTTTACCGCCATAAATAACATTCACTTTATTATCCATAGGGTGGCCTATAGAGCTGCCTCTGAATTTGGCCAGTATATCATCCGATTCTATCACATAATTAGCAAGGAAGTAGCTAAAGCTGGTGGAATCGCTGGTGGTGGCAGCTTGTACCCCCACTAGCCGATAATACTGCCATATTGATTTGGGGTTTCTCTGTAATATTAAACTATGCGCCGCAGTAGTGGAGCTTGCCACTACCTTCGGTATTGGATGATAGCGTGGATAATTTTTGATGAAAGGGCCTGTCGGGTTCCCCTTACGATCAAGTTTTATATAGCCCATGTCAGTGATATGTCCTGTACCGGCTAAACTATTTTGTACGTCGACCTGTTCGAAGGTAGCAAATACAAAATTCGGGAAGGTTTGGGTTTTATGGATAATGTGTATGCCAATCAGTGCATAGCGTTCATTAACAGCCCTGAATCCATTTGAAGTTTGTGCATAGGTAAGTACTGTCCGCATTACATACCTGGTACTGTCTTCATTGGGTTTAAGTCTGCGCCAGGCTGTCTTAATTTCAATGGCGCCTTCAGTTACCCGCTGATTGTTTCCACAGGGCAGGCAAATTACCCTTCCCTTCCCCTTCCCATTCACGGAGATAGTATCACTTTCACAAGTTGAAGTTGAACCTTTAAAATATGCAGAATCCGCTGTGATGCTATCTTTATTATTGATATTACCTTGGTAGAGCTTTTCTTTGGTGCCAAAGTTTGTCTTGATATAGTTATACTCATCGCGATTCACCTTTGCCTGGTACAACACCTGATATTGCTTATCGTTTGTAATCGACTGCCCAAACACAATACAGGAGCCTATTTCATTGTTTTCATCCAGGTTATTAAATACTGTGGTATCTGTACCTTTGAGCGGCTGCGTCCAATTGTAATAAGTATAGTATGGCACGGTATCGAATTTGCTCATCACATTGGTTGCCGGCCTTAACTCTGTTCTGTGTTTATAAGTTTCCCAAACAAACAGAGGTGGATAAGGGTTCTTATCTGTTTCATACCTCCATTTCTTATCTGGCGTTCCTCTGGTACCAGATTGCTCATAGTCGGATTTCCAGTTCAGCGCAAAAAATTCATCCCAGGCAAAAGTGCAAAGGTTCTGTGGTGTTGCCTGACCTGAAACATCGTGAGGTACATCAGAAGAAATGGTGATGGGAAATGTTTGGCTCACATCCTTCTCAGTAGGAGCAGGTTTGGATTCTTCCGCCACTGCCGGCTTTCTTCGTATCAGCAACATACTTACAGTACCTGCAACTAATATTGCCACAATAAAAACATATTTTTTCATAATTGTTAAATTGAGGGTAAGAACGATTTTATCTGATTTCCATCTTATGAAGATTTTGCTGATTAATGGCCTGTCTTCAGGGGACCGGCACCAGAGTTTCCGTTTTTGCTTGTCATAATGGGAGAATTTATATGATGATAAATTGTTTTTTACATCACATGAATGGGTGCCATTGAAGATACTTGATAAATAAGAGGCTGATCGATTATTATGAGGAGATGAATGTATAATGGTACTGAGGCCTTGCTGTCACTCCTTCCAGATATATAGCACTCCTTACTATTTATCTGAACAGTGATTTAAGTTATATAAAAAACCGGAACTGAAAAAATTGTTTTTTAGCATTGTTTGACTAAAAACAATAGCAAAGGAATAGAAAATGAGTACAAAGCCCCCTACAGTCCCTATTCTCAGCTTTGATTCGCTCACTACTTTACTCACTACAATTGCCGAAGTAATACTTTGGCTTCTTTATGCACAGGGTTTATTGCAAGTGCTTTCTCCATATACAGGCGGGTATTAGATTTATTTTTCAACAAGAAATAACATCTACCAATCAAAAATATTCTCTATATTGTTCGCTGCGGTTCTCGTCCGGAATGCACCTATTTATTCTTGTTCTCGAAAAAAATTATCTATGCACGATATAAAAGTACAATCTCCATTTACCCGCTACCCTGTTGCTCATGCTAATTGCAATAGTGAGAAAGCAATTGCCTTATACCAGGAGATCGACTGGGAAGACCTATATAAGCAGATCGAAGCCAGTGGAAGCAGCCCTGAAAATCCGTTTTACTTTTTCGAAATAGACCGGCAAAATAACCTCGGGGAAAAGGAAACGCTTTGCATTTCCGGATGTTTGTGGGGCCGTGTTGGAATAGGGTATATGCGACCTAAAATGGAACGTAAAGGATTTTTTAAAAAGAAAGATGTACTTAACCCCAGGTTCTCCACACAAATGGATGGTATGGATACGCCGTTTGCATTCTCCTGCCTGCAGGCTTTCGTGAAAGGAGATGTTGGCTACCTGGAGCAAAACCTGTATAATAAAGAAGAAGACGCTGAGCAATAGCGAGACAAAATTGCTGAAAGATTCGGTAAAAAACCTATTCTCGTAGATTATATAGCCACAATGAATAAAGAATTATGCTAATCATTGTTTCTTAAATAGTAAACTGATAATAAGTTTCCCGCGCTCGTCTATCAACTCCTTGAAATCTTTCCCAGATACATGGAACAACTTTTTATAAAGAGGAGCCATGATTAATGGATAGGACAACAGAGAAAATAAGTTCATGAGAAAATGAACCGGATTCATCTTCTCAATCGTTCCTTTGTCCATTTCGTCCGCTGCTTCTTTTAAATAAGACTTTACAGGGTCCGATTCAATGTTGGTGATCAGTTTCTTACCTAAAGTGTTGATCTCAGTAACCAAAAATGTTTCCTGATAGGGAAAAGCAATCATATGCCTGAGAAAAACTGCAATAATATTTTCTGTCTTAGCTTTAAAAGACTGGTCAGAAGTCATGCATTCATTGAGGCGTTGGCTCAAATCCTGCATAGCCTCTTGAAATATCGCAGCAATCAACTGATCTCTCGAACGGAAATAATAATGTAGTGCAGTTCTGTTAACCCCAGCTGCATCTGCGATTTCCTGCGTAGTAGCATGGAGTTTCCCTTCTGCGAAAAGTAGGCGTTTTGCAGTGTCTTTTATATGTTGCTCTGTACCCGTATTTTTTAGCGGCATATTTTTTAAGTTAAACTTATTCTATAGTCAATTCCGATTTCGTTGATAAAATAATCATCATGCGAAATCACTAACAGTGTACCCGAAAAATTTTTTACTGCCAAAGTCAGCACCTCCAAACTCTTAATATCAAGATTATTTGTAGGTTCATCAAGGATCAGTAAATCCGGCGCCTGATTACTTACCAACAAACAACTCAACGATAATTTCATTCTCTCTCCACCACTTAATCCTGAGCATTTTTTATCAAAAGCTTCCGGGTTAAACTGGGAATAAACCAATAATTCTCTTAATTCATGTTCGTCTAACCCGCGTTTATTATGTTCTTGTATTTGTTCATAAACACTTAGTTTCGGATCTATCATTGAGTAGTTCTGATCAAGATAAAAATAAGAAAATTCTGCACTGTTATAACTGCCTTCAAAAGGTTTCAGCTCCCGTGTAATAATTTTCAGCAATGTGGTCTTCCCACTTCCGTTCCCCCCTTCGATCTGTACCCGCTCTCCGGATTTAATCTGAAAGCTAAGATTATTCCATAAAAATTTATCACTATACTTAAAGTTGATACCTGCAATATCGATCAGCAGCGCTCCCGGATTGGGTTCCGGAGCCTTGATGTCGATTTTAAGAATTTCATATTCCTCGATTTGAGCTTTGATCTCTTCAATATTATGCAGAAGAGTGGCTATCTTTTCTTCATGTGCATTTAACATCCTCGCAGTACTGCGTTCGGCTTTGTTTTTTAAACCACCAGCAATAATACGTGGTATGCTCAATCCCGCCGACCGGCCTTTGGATTCCAGCTGCGCCCTTTGGTCAGCCATATCTGTGGCTTTTTTCCCTGACTCTTTCAATGCTTTGGATTGCTCGTTCAACCGGGCGCGCAATGCATTTACTTTTTCCATTTTTTTCTGCTGATAAAAATCAAAATTTCCACCAAATACTTCAATTCCCTTTTCACTAAGTTCCAGTGTTTTGTTCATGAGATTCAATAATGTTCTGTCATGACTCACTATAAGCATGGTTGATTTGCTTTGAAGGATCATCGTGTAAAGTTTCATTCTGGTTTTGATGTCCAGATGATTGGAGGGCTCGTCCAACAAAATAAGATCCGGGCTATTCATATCCATCGCTGAAAGAAAAACTTTGGTCTTCTGGCCGCCGCTTAGACTTCCCAGTAGCCGATTTTCACTTATATTACCCAGCTCCCATTTTTCAAGGACCATCTTAACTTTATTTTCGATATCCCAATCATCATCCAACTGTGTAAAATGCCGTTCATCAGTATCTCCTCCTAAAATAGCATGAAGCGCATCCAGTTTCTTATCAGCTCCTAATGCCTGAGCAACAGACCATGTGTCAAACTCTCCCAAATGTTGTGGCACATACCAGGGTGTCTCCGAATGGATAATCTCTCCCGATGTTAATTCAATTTTTCCTGAAACGATGCGAAGTAGCGTTGATTTACCGGCACCATTTATTCCAACCAATGCAGCCTTTTCTCCATCATTTAAAATAAAATTCAGGTCATGGAATAGCTCCTCATTATCTGGATGAACATAATTCAATGATCTTATAATTAAGCCCACGGTATTTTCTGATTTTAAATATTAACACTTCATTCCAAGAAAACAAATATGGCATTTAATATTCATTTTTGTTAGACAAAATTGTTAAAATAAAAAATTAACAGATAGAAAAGCACCTTAGATAATTTAAACAGATGCTTACCCTTGTGTTCCCTTAAATATATAATGGTAATGCCTGGATAGCGAAAACGTGCGCTGGTAGCAGCATTGGGCGGTATCAAAATCTACAAAAAATGTATACCAATTGCTGATTGACATTATTTTTAATTCTAATCATTTTGTCCTTATCAGTTTTAGTCGTAATTTCGCGCCCTGATTTTACCAAATGCTAGAGCAGAAATGTGGGATAGATTTTACTTTAGAGTCATTGGCCTATTCATTTTATTAAACGGCGCCTTATTATTATTAAAGACCTGGTTGTTAGATAATGGTGTACACCACAATGTGCTACTCTTCGGCAACCTTGCATTAGCTTTACTTTCAGCATTCACCTACAACATGAGCCGCAAAGGCGTACAGGCTGAAAGCAATAGCGTATTTATGCTTCGGGTATACGGTGCAATGATCAGCAGGATGATGCTCTGCCTGGCAGGCATGACCATTTATGCTGTTGTCAACAGAGCTAATACCAGCAAATACACAATTTTTACACTGATGTTCTTCTACGCAGTATATGCCATTAGCGAGAATGTGAGTTTGCAAAAGATCACCAGGGAGAGAAAAACCTCGAAATAAGTGATTTGTCATATAATTTAAAGAGGCTATTCTATTTGGGTAGCCTCTTAACGTATTTCCGGTATATAGGGAAAGTACGCTTCTGTCCGCATTTCCCGCCCCACAATTTCCCCAAAAACTACCCTCTTCCAGGATTCAAACTATTTTTCAAAAACCCGATCGTTTTGTGTGGCTCAATCGTCCAAAAGAAAAAGCGACACAAAATGAACAGTTTAAAAGACAAAGTAGCCGTAGTATTTGCGGCATCGGGAGAAATTGCAGGAGCGGTTGCCCGCTCATTCGCCCAACATGGGGCAAAAGTATATGTGACCGCCCGGAACCTGGATGCGGCAACAGCTTTGGTCGAAGAAATTGTAGCCAATGGCGGCCGCGCTGAAGCCGGTAAAGTGGATGCGCTGAACGAAACCGAGATCGACACCTACTTACAAATGGTAGTGGCTGACAACGGGAAACTGGATATGGTATTTAATGGCATTGGAAGCTACTATAAAGATGCAGGTAGTGGAACATCTAGTACCATGGCCACTTTCGAGCAATTTATGAACCCCTTGCAAAGAATCTGCGGGTCACAGTTCCTGACATCAAGAGTTGCTGCGAAATACATGATCGAATCCGGATCAGCCGGCACCCTCCTACTGCTCAACGCCTCCATGGCAAAGACCAAAACGCCCAATATGGCGGGATTTGCGGCCGCCTGCGCAGCCATAGAAGGATTGACCAGAGTAATGGCTGCTGAGTTTGGTAAACATGGCATCAAGGCTATCTGCATCTGCTCCGGCGCCTTGATGGAGACCAGAAAGATCCAGGAAATGATCAGCGACTTTTCCGCATACGCAGGCATCCCCCGGGAACAAATGGAATCCCAATACACCAAATTTAATATCCTGCCATCAGGGCCTACACTGAAACAACTCGGCGAAACAGCCGCCTTCCTCGTTTCCGAAAACGGAGCGCCTTTTAACAGCCATATTGTCGATTTTGATTGTGGGAAAATAAATGTATTATAGTATCGTCTTCGGACTGCAGACCTCCTTCAACCCGCATTAACAGAAAATACAATGGAAAGAGAAGCAATACTCAATAAAGCCCTGACCGGGGATATCACATCATTTCAACTGCTGTTTGCGGAATTCCAAAATCAGCTGAAATCATATCTCTATCGCCTGGTAACAGATCGTAATGATGTAGACGACCTGACGCATGATACCTTCATCAAGGCATTTGATAAAATATCCACCTTCAACCAGCAGTCTTCCCTCAAAACATGGGTATTTAAAATAGCTACCAACCTGGCTTATGATCATCTGAAGAAATTAAAACGATGGCCCGCGGACGCACAGGACCAGGGCGCCAGTTTAGCCATGGGCACTGAGGGGATCGCGCAATCGTTCAGGATTGTTCACAGCACCTTCAATGCCGGGGCCTATGAGATGAAAGAACATATCGATTTTTGTTTTACCTGCATCTCCAAAACCTTACCCATCGAAAACCAGGTAGCATTGATCCTGAAAGATATTTATGATTTCCCGGTGAAGGAAATATGCCTCATCCTCGATAAGACCGAAGGAGTTGTAAAACATCTGCTGAATGATTCAAGAGAAACAATGACTGAAATTTTTGATCACAGATGTGCCCTCGTAAACAAAAATGGTATCTGTGATCAGTGCAGTCAACTGAATGGCATCTTTAATCCCAAACAGGACCAGCAGGAACAACGCATGAAACTCGATCTGGTAAAAGGATCGAAGAAGTTTGACAGATCGGAACTTTTCGACTTAAGGGCCCAACTCGTTAAGGCGATTGACCCGCTTCACTCTTCAGGCGCTGATCTGCAGGACATTATTATGAGATGCACAAGAACTGCCATTGGAGAAGTAAGTAATTTTTTTGACAAGTAAACATAAAGGAAGTTAGCTGACGGGCCCAGCTAACCTCCTTTATTTGTTGTAACCAGATATCCTCTTTAATTACTGTATTGATAGGCCACTGCAAACTCTTTGGAAAAATCCAGCAAGGTAGTGCCGCCGGCAGACAGAGATTTATTTTTGTTGTAATCTTCCATAAAACTGCCATCCCGCAAGGCTTCGCCAATTTCAACCATATAAACTTTTGCCATTTGTTCTGAAAATCCGCTTTGTACCAATGCATTTAAAAGTTGTTCATCAGAAAACTCAATCCAATTAACACCTGATTTCCCAACTGCATTACTCAATATTTCGGCAATCTCAAAACCGTTCTTCTCATCACTGATAATGTATTGAATTTGTTTACCTGAAAACGACAAGTCATTCAACGCACTGAAAGCGGCGGCTGCTATGTCTTTAGGGTGTGTAAGCGGCAAATTAACTGAACCGCTGAAATTGTTTCCCAGCATATGCTGGTGCCTGATCATTGGTATGGCACCGTAAAAATTAGTCAGGAACATTCCCGGACGCAAATGCAATACATTCACATCCTGCAATTCGTTCAACTTTTCTTCCACATAAAAGTTTGAACCTGTAGGACCCAAACCATTTTTAAGATGAGCACCTACGCTGCTCAGATTTACAGCGTATTTTACACCGGTTGCCTTCAACGCATTAGCATATTGTTCACCAACAGTTTTAATATACGTTTTTAAATCGGCGGTCCGGAAATTAGGCGGTATCATCAAATAAACCGCATCACTTCCTTCAAAAGCGCTTTTAACGAACTCGTAGTCTTCCACCGAACCTACCAACGGAATGGCATTTAATTGTTCGATCTCTTCTACTCTTTCGGCATTGGAAGTTATTACTTTTACTTCGTGTCCGTTTGATACCAACTTATCAATGAGAATGCGGCTGATATTTCCTAAAGAACCCGTTACTGTTACTTTCATATATTTTGTTTAAATTTTCTGGTACAAAAGTAAAATAGCACTTACTTTTGTACAAGTACTTACCCTATAGTATGTATACATATGACAGCGATAAAGGAAACTTCGGTTATACAAGAGAACAAAAACATTGCGTATGCAAATTGTCCGGTAACGTTTGTAATGGAGAGGATTGGCGGATACTGGAAGCCGATTATTCTGTTCAACTTACTGACAGGAACAAAGCGGTACAGCGAACTTAAAAAGTCCATACCGGCCATCACTGAAAAAGTATTGATACAACAGTTGAAACAGCTGGAAATTGACGGACTTATCATCCGGAAATCAAAGCCTGTTGTTCCGCCTTATGTAACGTATCAACTTTCCAAAAAAGGCAGGGAACTAAGACCTGTATTATATGCAATGGCGGAATGGGCAGTAATTAATGGCGGCAAACAATCCAAACAATTTTCAAAACAAATAGAAGACTTCCCGAAAGCGTAAAATTACCTGTTTCTTAAAAAAGAGAAAGGTCAGATAAAATCCGACCTTTCTCTTTTAACTGCAAAATCAATGTGGCCTCAGGAAACAGCGCACGCCATATACCGGCAATTCAACAATTCCAACGCTGCACATGCATCCTCCAGTTGTGCCATAAACTTTTCTGTCGCGGCAGTCACGGTATCCGCCAACTTTTGGTAATACCGGATCCCTTCATTCAGATTATGAAAAAAGGCGGAATAATATTTTGTTTTCTTTGATAGCTGGTCTGAAAGGCTATCGTTTTCCAGGTGTTCCTTCAGATAGGCAATATATAACCGCATTTCCGCGATGAACATATGCGGCCTGTCGGGGTTGCTAAGAATATCGGCCCGGCCGTATATATGGTCCGTCATCGTTTGCAACGAAACTACCTTGGAAAAATTGACAATATTCGGTCCGGGACAAACGGTTACTGCATTCAGTGTTTTAACGAATTTCTCGTTATAATGGATTGCTGCGGCGTTACTCAGTCCTACACACAAACATTCCTTCTCCAGTACACTGTCACACTGCTTTTCATATTCAGCCTCGGGTAAATTCAGCGATTGCAGTTGAGCAATCTTTAACTGCTGGTATTTGCGCGAAGCTGTACAAATAGGCTCTGATGTAAATTCAGTATTAAACGTGAGGTGTTTCTCTGTACACGGACTTCCCGGCTTGCCTTTGGCGATGCGGGATAATCTTTCGCTTTCGCCGGTGGTACCTTTCAGGTAATGAAACCGGGCGCCTAATGGAGAACTGTTGCTCAGTACCACATCCTTTTCCTTTGCGTCGCACAATAATTTCAGGGTCGCTTCATCGACTGTCGTAGCTTCAGGCACCAGTAGAAAAGGTGTCCCCCATCCTGTACCTGCCACCTCATAATGATTACGCAGGAACTCATCTTCTTCGCAGGTGCCTATACCACCTTGTACCGAATACTTCAGTTCAGGCGGGGCCGTTATCTCCCGGCCACTTTTCCGCTTTACAGCAGCCTGATACAGCTCAAACAAGGAAGCGACAAGTTCTTTCCTGTTGGCTTTGAATTCCTCCATGATAGGGCCCAGCAGAAACCCTTCTGTAGCAAAGGCATGTCCGCCGCAATTCAATCCGGATTCAATCCTGAACTCACTCACCCAGATTCCTTTTTTAGCGAGGTATTTACCCTGGATCAGGGCAGAACGGTAATCACTCACTTTAACGATCACCTTCTTCCTGAAAACGCCTGCTGCATCTGCATCAAACTGGCTGCACTCTTCCAGGTAGTTATACAGCCTGGGGTCCATACCGGCAGAAAAAACGACAGATGAATCTGTAAGATCGCTGTTCACATACCCTTTCAGGGCTGTAATAGGGTCCACCGTTTTGGTCATGATGTTCACATCAATAGCGCCGGGCTTTATCTGCGTGCGTAAAAAGGCCTGCAGGTCCAGTTTCTCAGCGGTATTAGTGACATGAAGCATCTTTGTATAAAGATTCTTCAGCAGGGAGTCCTCCGGCAGCATTTCAAAATACTTTACTATTTCAGAACCCTTTTCAAATGCAGCTTTCCTCAGTTTTTCCACCTGAGACTGGACAATTGTATTGACAAGGTTCAGGTAATCGGTGATCCTTTTTTCCCGATGGTTTTCTTCATAATCAGCTATAGGCGTATACTCCTGGTTGATGGTGGGATAATAATGTTTTCTCATCATTTCCATCAGCCGGTCTTCCACAATTGAAATAACTGACGAGATACCATAACGCGCCACTTTTATCGGGCTATCGACCGTGTAGGCCAATCCCATTACCGGGATATGAAATGTATGCATGCTACTTATTTTTTAGTCTTCTCTTCTCCATATATGTTTCCTGCCAAAACCCAGTTGGCTGTCTGTCATCTTTAAGGGGTATGTTGTCTTCGTTTATGCAACAGACAGTGGCACAGGTCTGCTGTTCCAGGAAACCGGTTATCGTTTTATTCATCTCAGCTTTCTTTTCGATGCCTCGTTACCTCAGCGTAAATAATTCCTGCCCATCCGGGCTACACATGACATTTCGGGCCTTCCGCCGGGTCCATTGACAATCCCTTCCCGTTGCTGGTAATGATTATATAGGTATGTATCCCTCGCAAGGGGCCTCCCCTGTTACGGGGATGAAGCAGGTTGTTTATAAGATCCCATTTCGCCATAAAACAGTATTCATGGAGCAAATATATCTATTAAGGATAATTTTATCCTTATTTATTTTTTAAAAGTATAATTTTAAATGAAGAGGCCCCGGGAGTCGCTAATTCCCTCAATCTATATATTTAAAATAAATTACATGTTTTAAAGCCAGGAATAAATATTAAAAAGGACCGACCTTTTGGGCAGTCCTTTTCAATGATGAGATAACTATCATTATTTTGAGCCTGTAGTATTTTTTATGACACGTTCCTGAACCGCTACCTTATTTTCATTTGTAACAGCAGCTGGCTTCATGGCACTTCTACAAAATACCATTTCTGATTATTACCACCATTATCACCCCATTGTTCCACTACCGCATTATCATCATATGAAGCGCCTGTAACATCCAGCAACAAGCCACTTCTCTTACACACCAGTTGATACAACTTTTTGTTATCAGCATCTACATATCCTAAAAACACCAGTTCCCATTTTTGGTTATCAGCATTACCAAAGCCGTACTGTATAACCGCTGTTCCCGGCAGATATGATCCACCGAAAACATCCATTACTTTTTTACTCTTCAGATTTTTAGCAACATAATAGAATTTTCCCTGAGCTGCCTCAATATTGCCCATTTCCCATTTTTTAATGGAATCGTTGCTGTAGCTATATTGTACAATCGTATCGCCATCGGCCACACCTCCGTTCTTGGGATAAATGAGCTTCTTACTGTGCCAGGAATAAATGTTGTAAATGCCCGGAGCCAGATTATTGAAATCCGGCAATACATTACTTAATGCCGCCAGTCCTCTGTTCAAACTCGTACTGGGCAACGTTGCAACATAATGTAAGGTATCAGATAATTTTTTCAGGGAATCACAAAATTTTGTCAGTGAAGCCGGGCTCATTTTTCTCAGTACATTGGGGTCCATAGATGTATAAAATGGTACATCCAGGTGAGCGCCTGCTACAGAGGAACAGTTGTTATTAAATATATTTCTACGCAAACTATCTACTTCAGCTATCAGTATGCCCAGCCGGTAATCGGTCGTTGACGGAGGAATCCAGTTATAAGCGCCTATCAGGTAAGTAATAGACGGCGGAACATTATCCTGACTAGTATCCTTATTCGCGTATTTATTCCAGTACTTCAGCATCTTACAAACACTCAGTACTCTGTCACCGGTCGTAGTTCCTTCCGGAAATTTCCCGTTAAAACCCCCAACGAAACTTGGTGACTCTGTCTCCTCCCAGGTGGCCCCGCCTATCGCGTTATCACTTGTTGTCCCCCACGCCATCTGGGAACACAATTTAGCTGGATGGCAATTCGGGTTTTGAGGATTATTCAACTGGTTAAAAGATCCTAAATCCATGTGGTAATCCAGCCGGGTACCATCAGGGAAAGTAGTATCAGCCTTGATTTCTATAACAGGATCTTTCATTGTAAGATAGTAGTGGGAATTGGCGGTATTGGTGAAAAGACCTGTTAACCAGCTTTGGACCTGCGTTTTAAATGTAAAGGCCGAAATAGTAGCCTGCGCGCCGTTGTCTATCTTAAAAAGCATATTAAGGTCCAGATCTGATGCCTGGCCATCACCAATACTTCTGACAGGAGTATTAGTGCCATAACCACCCACTATGAGAAAGTTGAAATTCGAAAATGTTTTGCCGGGGAAAGTGGAAGTTAGTCTGGTTTTGAGGCTTGAGCTGTCTTTTACTATTCTATTATACTGGTACATTAAAACCTCTTTGTCGCGTGGATTGCTGGTAACAAATCTCGTGTAAGATGTGAAATAGGGTTCCAGCGCAGAGGCTATTTGAGCAGATACAGAAATGGTGGAACAAATAAGTCCAACCAGCAATAGGGCTGTGTTAAAAAAGAGCTTTTTCATAACGTTTTTTTAAGGGTCACTCATAGCTGTCCGGATAGCTCTTAATTAACAGCAATATCGTTTAAGGTACTGAATCCACCATGCACGTGATAAAAGAAGCATGTCTTGTAGCACGCAAAAGCCTTGTAAGCATTAACTTACAAGGCTTTTGTAATTTCCGGATAAACGAAAAGCGGTTGTTTTATTTCTTCACTGCGCTCAGCACTTCTTCTACCAGCACTTTACCAATGATATCTGTTTCATCATTATAATATCCGGCAGTCATCACTACTTCCAGATCGAGAGAAGGTATCATTGAAATTATCTGACCACCGTTGCCTGCAGCTTGTGCCATATCTACCTGTTGCCCGGCTATCTGCGGCCGCGAGCACCAGAATTGAAAACCGTAGCCTACACCATCTTCGCTGCTGTTGACAATCCAGCGGGTAGACTGCGCAATCCAGGATGCAGGAAGCAGCTGCTGCCCCTCCCATTGTCCCTGCTGCATATACAGCCGGCCTACTTTAGCCATATCAATCGGGCGCATACGAAGACCGGAAGGCATCCACGTAATACCATCCGCACGTGTAGTCCAGAAGAACTTCTCTATCCCCAGCGGTTGGAAAAGATAACGGCTGGCAAATTCCCGTATAGTCATGCCCGTACTTCTTTCTACTATCTGTCCGAGCAGATGGGTATTACCGCCGCTATAGTTAAAAACAGTGCCGGGTTTAGCAGCGCTTTTACATTGTAATACAAAACCGGTAGGATCTTGTGCCTCCAGCATTTGTCGCTCGCTGTTGGCAGGGTCTGCATAAGATATACGCTCATTCCAGTCAAGCCCGGAGCTCATCGTCAGCAGATGACGGATGGTGATATCGGCTTTATCACCTGTAGCGTATTGTTTGTAGCCAGGGAAATAATCGAATATCTTGTCATCTATGCTTTTGATCTTCCCTTGCTTCAGCGCAATGCCCACACAGGCAGATACGATGCTTTTGGTAACGCTCCTGCAATCATGCAGACTATCCCTCGTATGGGGTACTTTGCCTACCGGATTGGGAAAAACAGCATCCTCTCCGGCGAAATAGTGTTCATATATGAGTTTGTTTTTTCGGAGAATGATAAGACTGTGAATGTTGTACTTACCACTGTTAATCTCGTTTTCCAGTTTGAGGATTTTTTCTTTGTCTATGTTGGCTTCTTCAAAGGTGCCTGTTTCCTGGTCTGGTGTTTCCGGAAGTGGATCTTCATTTGTTTTGTGACAGGAAAAACATATGACAGCCAGTAGAATGGGAATAATGGTTCTCATAATAAAGATTTTAAAAAATGGTTATGGGGAATTCCCGCTAAAAAACATGCATGCATGATTACGACGGGAAGAGAACGGTTCACCCCTATGCGGCGGTAAAAAAATTCAGTTTTCACTTTAATTCCGGAAATTTGTATTGCTAAAAAGCATGGGAATGAATGGGAACAGCTCCTCCAATCTGCATTGTGTTTATAACACACTCCACTTTATTGAAAAAAACTATGACCAGCCCATTTCAATAAAGCAACTGGAAGAGGTGTCACATTACTCCTACCGGAATATTCAACGGATTTTTAAATATACCTGCGGAGAAACCATTGGCGCGTATCAGAAAAGACTCAGGGTAGAGAACGCATATAAATTAATGTTATACACGAAAGAAAACATCACTTCCATTGCGCTCAAAGTCGGATTCGCCAACCTGGCTTCGTTCTCCAAAGCTTTTAAACAACAATTCAACTGCTCCCCCAAAGAAGCGAAGTCCAACAAAACACTGTTATTCAGCGAAGCTGATATTACGCCGGTTGAATCCGATATAATATTACAGCCTGAGATCATTTACCTGCCATCTGTTCAGGTATATTATGAAAGCGCATTCATCCCATATGAAAACAATGAAATTGAATTGTTATGGGAGCGGTTCATGCAGTATGACTTTGGGGGTACCGGTACAACTTACTTTGGAGTGATAGCCGATGAGCCGCTAATCAGAGAGAAACTGGATTGCAGGTATGATGCCTGCTCTTCCATACAGGCAAAACATAAAACCCTCCCTTCCAAAATGATACTGGGCGGCCGGTACGCACGGTTTATTCACACAGGGACTTATGAAACAATAGAAGAAACATATAAAAATATTTATTCAGGCTGGATACTGGAATCAGAACTGGAGTTTGGCCATACACCTATTATTGAGAGATATATCAAACATCCGGATAATACCGACACGGAAGAAGAACAACTGACAGATATACTATTACCGGTTAAATGAGATTGTCAATTTCGGACAACATTGCACTCGCGTATTCGCCTAGTTTTGTTGTATTGGAAAACAAAGCAACATTATTAATCATGTGTAAAATGGAAAATCTACTCTTACTGTTACCAGCACTTTTATTATCCTGTAATAAAGAAGTGGCCTCCCTGACGCCGGATCCCGGCCCAGGCCCGGCTCCGTCCGATACAGCCATCATGTATACTATGCCGGAAGAATCCAGTCCTCATGAAGGTACCTGGCTTCAGTGGCCTCATCAGTATCAATATGGCAACACTTACCGCAATCGTCTGGATGCCACCTGGATAGCCATGGCTAAAGAACTGGTACAGGGTGAAAAAGTCCATATCGTTGCTTACGATCAAACCGAACAGGAAAGGATCACCTCTCTGCTGGAACAGGAAGCGGTACCTTTAAAAAATATAGACTTCAGCATTTATCCCACAGATGATGTATGGGCAAGAGATAACGGGCCCATCTTTGTAAAAGATAAAAGCGGCAAGTTACTGATTGAAGACTGGGGCTTTAATGGCTGGGGCCGGAAAGCAGCTTATACCAACTGCAATGCCATACCCTCAAAAATCGCCGCTGACAAAGGTTCCGCAGTCATCGACCTTAATAATGTGATGGTCAATGAAGGAGGTAGCGTGGAAATTGATGGAAAAGGAACATTAATGGCCTGCAAAAGTTCTGTCTTAAACAACAATCGGAACCCCGGCATGACACAACAGCAGGCAGAAGCAATATTCACCAAATATCTCGGTATTACCAAGTTCATCTGGCTGGAAGGTAAGGCAGGACTCGATATCACGGATATGCACATAGATGGATTTGCAAGGTTCGCCAATCCTTCTACCATCATAACCATGAACAATGATGACCTGATCTACTGGCAGGTACCTCAGGATGATATCAATAAATTATACGCTGCTACCAACAAGGCTTCTGCTACCTACAAATTTGTAAAAGTACCGCTTACACAAAATGATGTGGTAACCACCTATGGGAAAAACCTGGGTAAAGCGTCCTATATCAACTATTACATCGCCAACAACAGCGTGCTGGTACCAGTATATAATGATCCTAATGATGCAGTGGCTATGAACATCATTCAAAAACTGTATCCTGATAAAAAAGTGGTAGGGATCGATTGCCGCAATCTGTTTGCCAATGGAGGCATGGTACACTGTGTAACACAACAACAACCTCGGTAATATCCATATATTCAGTGCTCGTAAAAAAGCCATAGCACTCCTGCAAAGGAATAATGCTATGGCTTTATACAATTGTGTTAGAATAAAATCAATCTGGTTAGTTAATAGCTGCTATGTTCTTTTTGGCAATTTTGAATTTACCTTCAGTAATCTCCTTCTCACTTCTTACACCTTCGGCATTGGTTCCTTTCGCTGTTCCACTGAAAGTACCTTCCACAAATTCACCATCATAACTGGTAATCTCGATCTTGAAGGTGGTTGGGGCATCCGGATCCTTTAGATTTGTGCCTGAAGCATAGAAGTAATCCTGAAGGCCATGATCCGGAGTAGATATCTGCCATTGAATGGCATTATCAATACCTGGAGACTTAACATAAACTCCCTTTTTGATTTCATGTCCTTCAAGGTGGATTCTTAAATAAAGCAGGGCCTTTCCTTTTTGTTTTGCCGCTTCCTTATCCACGCCGTTTATTTCAAACAAGGAGGATTCAGGATTGGTTTTTTGAATAGCGCCTTTGGCAGTCAGCGAATCGACATAGGTAACGCCATCCAATTTCATACTAATCCATTCAACAGATGGTTTTTTTTCAATGGGTGGTTCTACTTTGGGTTCGTTGTGGTCTTTCTTGCAAGCAGCAGAAAGTAGAATCATAAGCATAAATGCTGGTACAGCTAGTGGTTTCAGTGGTTTCATATCGTTTAACATTTAATAAAGACAATTCCGTCTGGTGACGGCAATTTTTAGATACAATTGTGTCAGAAATAAACTAATCTGGTTATCAAGTCCCAATCCTTCCTTTGGCAATTTTGAATTTACCTTCAGTAATAACTTTCTCACCTTTTTCACTTAGGGTATTGGTACCGTAAGCTTTTCCGCTGAAAGTGCCTTCTACAAATACACCATCATTACTGGTGATCTCAATCCTGAATGGGGCGTCCGGATGCTGGAGATTTGTGCCTGTAGCGTGATAGACTTCCTGAAGGCCTTCATTCTCAATAAATGTCTGCCAATCAATGGCATTGTCAATACCCGTTTTAACCTTATCATAAACTCCCTTCCTGATTTCATGCCCTTCCAGGTTGATTCTTAAATGAAGAAAAGCTCTTTCCTTATCTTTTGGCTGCAAAGGATCAATCCCCAGTATCTCAAGCGTCGAAGATTCTACAGTGGATTTTTGCATAAAACTTTTGGTCGTCAGCGAATCGACAAAAGTTACACCATCTACTTTCATACTTATCCATTCATCGGATTTTTTTGTTTCAATGGGCGGTTCTACTTTGGGTTCGTTGTGGTCTTTCTTGCAAGCAGCAGAAAGTAAAATCATAAGCATAAATGCTGGCACAGCTAGTGGTTTCAGTGGTTTCATATCGTTTAACATTTAATAAAGACGGTTCCGTCAGGTGACGGCAATTAAAAATGGTTTCCACAATTGTATGAGACTGCTTAATCAAATGTTCGGCCAACTAATCTTAACCAAAGGAAATATTTTCACCTGGATAAGTTCGTATATCCGACAGGGTTTTATCCTATTTTAAAACCTTTATCTTACAATAAAAAAATCCACATCATGAAATCCGGTATCACATTGCTAATATGGGTAGTGATGCTGCTTATATCCTGCAGTAACCCTAACAAACCCTCAAACAGCCAACCCTATTCTGCCTACCTACAGGATACCACATCCGGTATTAAAAGCGGCGGCATACAAGTCATTCCCATCAATACGCCCAAAGGGAAATTTAATGTCTGGACCAAACGTATCGGTAACAACCCCAAAATAAAGTTACTGCTGTTAAATGGCGGTCCTGGCGCTACTCATGAGTGTTTCGAATGTATGGAGAGTTTTCTGCCTGCCGAAGGCATAGAATTCATTTATTATGACCAGCTTGGCTGCGGTAATTCAGACAACCCCAAAGACACGTCCATGTGGGACCTGTCCCGCTATGTGGAAGAAGTAGAGCAGGTACGGCAGGCGCTCAAACTGGATAAAGAAAATTTCTATCTGTTGGGACATTCCTGGGGCGGACTGCTGGCAGCCCAGTATGCATTAAAATATCAGCAACACCTGAAAGGTCTTATCATCTCCAACATGATGATGAGCATTCCTGCGTATGCTAAGTATGCAGAGAATGTACTCGCCAAACAGTTTGACCCGAAAGTATTGGCAAGGATACGGGAACTGGAAGCAAAAAAAGACTTCTCCAACCCTGACTATATGAACCTGCTGATGGCTCATTTTTATACCAAACATGTACTCCGCCTGCCCCTGGACCAATGGCCGGAGCCGGTCAACCGCTCCCTGGGCAAAATCAATCAATCACTGTATGTAACGATGCAGGGACCCAGTGAATTCGGTACCAGCGGGAAACTGGAAAAATGGGACATTACCGCCGAACTATCTAAACTCACAGTTCCTACTCTGACAGTGGGCTCACAGTTTGACACTATGGACCCCGAACATATGAAATGGGTGTCCAAACAGGTACAAAATGGCAGCTATCTGTACTGCGCCAATGGCAGCCATATGTCCCTGTACGATGATCAGCAAACTTATATGACTGGTATTATTAAATTTATCAAAGGCGTGGATGCGGGAGAAAAGAAAATGAATTTACAGTAAGATAAAGAAAGGCTTGTAAGTCAATGCTTACAAGCCTTTCAAATTTCAGTGACATTATATTACATAGCAGTTTTAACCGGAAACAGAGAAAACGTATATCCATTACTATTACAATGAAGGATATATGCCATCAACATATCTTCCTCCTCTTTCTGCATATCAAAATATTTTCCGTTTAGTGCTGCTATCACTTTTTTCAGAGAAAGCTGTAGTAACAACGGCCATTTCAACAACGGATGAATTTCTTTTCTGTTATAAAAAATCATACAGGCCACAGCACCAGCTGCCCGCAACATGGTATACCGCTCCGCATAATGAAACACGGCCGCTTCCATCTCGTAAGGCGTTTTACTTTGGCCCTTTTCATGCAGAAACCATTGCCGTACCTTTTCCATTTCCCGGATCAGCAGATCCAGCATTTCGATGATAGCGGAAACCCCTTCCTCTTCTGCCATATCTTCCTTATTTAATGCTTCCTTCAGGTACTGGCATCCAAATGCCAGGTCGTCCTTGCCTTTGGACAAGAGCGACAAACGCGAAAAATCAACCGGAGGCAATTCCACATCCCGCTGATATACCTGCCGCAGCGTCTCCGGATCAGGCTGACGAATTGTTTCAGCCAATGCAAACACCACTTCCAGCTGTTTGATCACCAGTTGATAGTTCACATACGTATTCCCATCAAACACCGGGATAATAGCATTGTCCCGGGCCTGCTTCTGGAAGATACGGTAATCCGTTTCACTGGTGATAAACGACCTTGCACCCAGCAGGCCGGAAAGCACGCCCGTAGCCTTCTCCACCAGGGAAGGCACAAACGCCTTCACCATCACGGATAACAGCGACAACTGTGATGGCAATACCTGTGCTGCTCTTATGCCGGAGAGACAGAAAGATTCTGCCAGCAACATATCCAGCAGAATACTGGTGAGTTTTAACCGGAGTACGGGAATATGAATGATTTCATTTTTATACAGCATCCGCTGTCTGCAAAAGTCAACAGCTGTTCTGAACAAGGTATCCAGCGAGCCTAACGCCAGGCCTCCCAGCAGCAGCTTGGACACCTGCATAGAAGTGACTGCCAGCTCAAACCCCATCCCCTGCTTGCCTACAAGCGATGTCCCCTGGACCGGGTGCCCGTTGAAGACCAGGCCTCCCAGGTCGAGCCCCTTCATCCCTACCGTATGAATTCTGTCAAGGCCCGTTACCGTTATACTGTCAGCTGCCTCTCCCAGGGTAGGCGTATACAACATGGAATAGGCCCGCGGACCGCTATCCGGCGATGTTTTAGCTAATACGCTGGTGAAGCTGCTTTTGGAAGCATGATTAAACAACCACTTCTCCCCTGACAATTCGAAGGTATCTGTTTCTGCATCATAATCTGCCAACACCCGTGTCTGCAGCAGATCGCTGCCGTTCTCCCGCTCCGTCAGTGAGAAGGCTATTTTTTTATGACACAGGATATCCGCTGCCACCTTATGTCTCAACGTTTCACTACCGGCCACCCATACACTCAGCGCACCCAGAAAAGTGCCACCATAGGCAATAGCAGTGGTAAGGTCGCGCCTTGCCAGCAGAAACCAGTAATAGTAGATATCCCGCAGATCTGTTAGTTTTCCGCCATAGGCAGCCGGAATAAAATACCGGTGCAGGCCCCATTGATTGAGGGCCTCCACTTGCTGTTCCGGATACAGGGCTTTTTCATCCAGGGCCAACAGGCTGTCAAAGCTGAACAGACCATCTTTTTTATTGACACCGCCCAGAAAAGTTTCAAAATCATGATAGGTAATAACATCAGCCAGCATAGGGATATTTTTATATCACAGGAGCTTCATCATGAATAAACTGCGCCAGCTGGCTGATAGTAGGATAATCCCATACACTCGTGGCAGGTATCTCCACACCAATCAGCGCCTCAATTTCACCCACCATGCCCAGTGCTTCCATTGAATCCAGGCCGTAGTCGAGAATGTCTTTGTCCAGGCGGATAGCAGAAGTCGGCAGGTTCAGTTTTACAGAGAGTTTTCTGACGATCCAGTTCGAAATTTCTTCTACAGTATACTTTTTCATATCACAAATATTTTATGCTGTTTATTGATCTGTATGCACACTCGAGAGGGTAATGGTCTTTAGTTTTTTTTCTGCATACAGCTCTTTCGCTTTATGCCGCATGATTTTACCGCTGGAAGTTTTAGGAATGGAAGACTGCTCTATCAGCAGTATCTCCGCCACATTGATTCCATGGGCATCAAACACAGCACGCCTGATAGCGTTGAATAAGGCGGAAAAATCAGGCAGCTCTTCTCTGATACGGGTGATCTCCTGCACGACCACTACTTCTTCCTTCAGACGTCCTTCTGCCGTTACTTCCATCACAAATACGGCGGTGCTGTCTTTCCGCAGCAGGTCATCTACGCTGCTGACGGTATATTCAATATCCTGGGGATAATGATTTCTGCCGTTGATAATCAGACAGTCCTTCAGGCGGCCGGCGATATACAACTGGGTATCCCTGAAAAAACCGAGGTCTCCCGTGCGGAAGTAAGGCCCGGCTCCTTCCTTCGTATAGGCGTTAAAGGTAGTATCCGCGGGTTTGTTCCAGTAGCCTTTGGCAATACTGTTACCGCGTATCCAGATTTCGCCGATGGCATTTTCGTCGCAAGTGCTTAGTGTATCGGGGTTAACGATCAGTGCCGAATGATCTTTCACTACCGGTCCGCATCCGATCATACGGGTAAATAGCTCCTGTTCTCCGTCGCTGTCGGCACCGGCGTTTCTTACTTTGTTGTGTTTTATTCCGGCCGCATCAAATACGCCTACAAACGGGTTGCGCTGAGTCACCTCGCCGCTGAGTAGCAGCGTGGCTTCTGCCAGGCCATACACCGGCACAAACGAAGATCTTTTAAAACCTGCGGCTTTAAACCGCCGGCAGAAATTTTCGTAGGTAGATAACCGTATGGGCTCTGCTCCACAGATGGCGCTCTCCCAATTATCGAGGTGCAGGCCTTTCAGCTGTTCTTCGGTTACTTTTTCCGTACATAGTTCAAAACCGAAGTTGGGGGCCGGACTCATCACGCCATCTGCATGGGTGGCGTCGGAGATCATTTTCAGCCACCTGGCCGGCTTCTTCACAAAATTCAATGGCGACATCAGCGTAGCCGTCATCCCCATGGATAAAGGATGTATAATACCGCCAATCAGCCCCATATCATGATAAGGTGGCAACCAGCTCACCATCTCCATACCCCGCCTGGTTTTCAGGTTCGCTTCAATACAGTGGCTATTGGCCATGAGATTTTCATGGGTGAGTATCACGCCTTTCGGATCTGAAGTGGAACCGGAGGTATATTGCAGAAAGGCAATATCGTGCTTTTGCATACCGGGATCTGTATAGTGCTGATGCAGCCGTTCTTCAGCCACTTCCGGCAATACGATCACCTGGCCGGAAAAGGAATCACCCAGCCGATGCTGCGCTATAAAATTATCTAGTATTCGTTGATGCTGATGGGTAGTAAGGATCACGGAAGGGGAACAATCCCTGATAATGGATATGATCCTGTTTACATTCCTCGTATCTGGCGGATAGGCCGGCACAGCAATGACGCCGGCAAAGAGACAGGCATAAAATGCATAGATATAATCCAACCCTGGCGGATATAATATCAATGCCCGTTCCTTCGGCTTCACCTGCACATCGTGTTGCAGAAAGGCTGCATATCCCAGCACTCTTTCATGAAAATCATGGTAGGAGATCATATTGTAATGATCATCCGTCACCAGAAATTTATAAGCAGGCTTATCTCCGCTTTCGGCAATTCTTTTCCCGAACAGCGTCAGTAAATTATCGGGGGCCTTGTTGACATGCATGATGACTCAGATTATTAAAATTTGGGGGCTGCGGTGACTACTGTTTTTGAGGGGTCTTTTCCTATCGTATATTCCGGGTTTACAGCTAATGTTGGACTTTGGCAGGGCTTATTATTTCAGGTCAGGGGCCGCTTCACGATTGTAATGGAAGCGCATAAACAACAGCAATGCCATTGTTTATGCGCTGATATCAGCATATTATGATCAGGACACTTCAGCTGTCATGGCTGAGATATCCACTTTTGCTTTTTTATAAGTTCCGTTTTTCAGCTTATCGCGGATAGCGGAGAAAGCTTCGATGGTCTCCTCAATATCAGCCAGTGTATGCGTGGCCGTTGGGATAAGGCGAAGCAGGATAGTACCTTTTGGCACTACCGGATAAATCACGATAGAGCAGAAAATATGATAGTTATTACGCAGATCGAATACCATGGCCATAGCTTCCTGCACATCCCCTTCGAGAAATACCGGTGTAACACAGGAAGAAGTTTCACCAATGCGGAAACCTTTGTCGCGCAGCCCATTCTGAAGAGTA
Organism: Chitinophaga flava; assembly: GCF_003308995.1. Lineage (NCBI taxonomy): Bacteria > Pseudomonadati > Bacteroidota > Chitinophagia > Chitinophagales > Chitinophagaceae > Chitinophaga > Chitinophaga flava. Next base: position 1,361,127 of record NZ_QFFJ01000001.1, read on the forward strand.
GCTGTATTGGCATGCAGCTTTTGCCTCAGTTCAGGTCTGTTTTCAATCATATCGAGGCGTTTTAAGGAGCCTACTACCATCGCCATAGGAAGGGCTTTGGCATATATCTGCGACCTCATGTTGTACTTGAGGTAGTTGATAACATCCTTATCACCGGCGAAGAAACCGCCTACACCGGCCATCGCTTTGGCAAAGGCGCCGAAATAAATATCAACGCCATCCATCACACCCTGTGCTTCTGAAGTACCAGCGCCGGTTTCACCCAGTACACCGAAGGCATGCGCATCATCGATCATGAAGCGGAAATTAAACTCTTCTTTCAGGGCTACGATCTCCTTGAGTTTGCCCTGTACGCCACTCATGCCAAATACGCCTTCAGAGATAACCAGAATACCACCATCATTGTCTTTCACGAGATTGGTGGCTCTTCTGAGGTTGGTCCGGAGACTTTCTATATCATTGTGTTTATAGGCAAAACGTTTTCCCTGATGCAGGTGCACACCATCAATAATACAGGCATGTGCTTCTGCATCGTACACAATTACGTCGTTTCTTGATACCAGCGACTCAATACCGGACACCATGCCCTGGTAGCCGAAGTTCAGCAGGAAGGCAGCTTCCTTACGTTCAAATTTTGCAAGCCTGCGCTCCAGCTCCTCATGCAGATCGGTATGACCAGACATTAACCGGGAGCCCATAGGATAGGCCAGTCCATATTGCTGAGCACCTTCTAAATCCGCTTTCCTGACTTCTTCATTATTACTTAATCCGAGATAATCGTTAATACTCCATACTATTACTTCATGTCCTCTGAATTTCATTCTGCTGGAAAGCTCTCCCTCCAGTTTGGGGTAAATGAAATATCCCTCTGCCTGAGCTGAATAATTTCCAAGAGGACCTTTATCCTCCCTGATTTTATCAAATAAATCTCTCATTGTGTGGTATTTTTTGAAGGTCTTATTTTGGGAACATTTGAGATTGAATAACAAACATCAAAGAAAAGAATTTCCTTTGATATGTAAAAATTTCATTTAATGATAATATTTACATGCCATCATCTGCATTGTCTCAAAAAAGAACTTATGATGCCTGACTATATCAAGATCCAACAGACGCAGCTCCTGCCTGAAATCCGTATCCAGAAACTGTTTATACAAGGGTGTTTCAAAGCGTGCGATATTGGAATAGATCAATTTACCGATTGATTTGGACGGCTTACAATGATCTATAAAAGCGATAAAACCGTCTTTTTTTGTTACCCGCATCATTTCCTTTAGCGTGCCCATACGGATTTCATGTGTCATGCAATGGAGTGCAAAAGACATGACCGTAATGTCAAATACCTCATTATCAAAGGGAAGCGACGTACTATTGGCATATTCGAAGTGTACCAGGCCCTGTTTGTCATTGCGTATAGCGTAATGCAACATATCTTCAGACAGGTCGGCGCCGGTCACAATAGCGCCCTTTTTGGCCATTGCCAGCGCCTGCTGCCCGGTACCTGTGGCAACATCTAATATTTTCAGTCCCTGTATATCTCCCAAAAAATTGCAGAATTTACCACGACACCGGGATGCCAGCAGGTCCAGCCACTTGTAGTTGGGGGCTACCTTCTTAAACAGCTGCTGGTTATATTGCACAAATTCCTGATCATTCATAGCTCATTGTAGTATTAACATGATCAATATGATTTCTCTTATGAAGATGATTGTCCGCGAAGATTTTTGCAGTGGAATAGATCGTCTGCATAGGATTGGCACCTACCGATGACGGATACACGCTGGCATCGGCCACATACAGGTTATCCACACCATTCACCCTGTAATGTTTGTCAATACAGCCTTTGGCAGGATCGCTGCTCATCTTCACCCCTCCCATCATATGCGCGGCAAACAGCAAGGTCTCGTTGGCATTGAAGTTCAGCCGGGCTACAACATCCGCCGCCTGGTCCATACTGTCAAGCATATTACAACCGGTAGGCTCCAGCGCGCTACCGCTCAGCGGTTCAAAGCTCGGCAGTATCACCTTCCGGGCGCCGCCTTTAAACATAATTTCTATCGCCTCCTTTACACCATACCTGAATCTCTCTATGTCCTTATCACTCAGTCTGTAGTAGATCTCCGGCTCTCCTTTTACATTCACCTCTACCCTGTTTTCCGGATTCACTTCGTCGATCAGTAGTACGCCGATGCCGCCGAGATACCGGTATTGTTTAACGCAATCCAGCACCTGCACAGGATTTCCGGGCAGCAGCATCGCAGCTATCTCCGGCCTCGCACTGGCGGATTCAATCATAAAATCGGCTGCAGGCCGCCTGTAATCTGTAGTGAGATAATCACTGATATAAACGGATGACTGCGTACCGATATGGTTATCCACAATATGATCGAAAAGGCCCAGCACCAGCATAAAAGGATGCATGATAAATCCCCTGCCAATCATCGGATCAGACAGCCCTGATTTTTTCAGCAGCACAGAAGAGCCGAGGTTACCCCCGGTAACCACCACTTCCCGGGGGCTGACGGTTATACGTTTATTAAGTGGAAGCCCCAGCCGGAAAGGATCTGCAATGATTCCCTGCAACATATCCGCAGCACGCACTTCGAACTCTATTCCTGTTACCTTGCCATTTTTGATAACCAGTTTTTCCACCTGTGCATCCGGGATGAGTGTAATAGGATTGTGTTTATCCTGCATGGCATCCAGAATGTAATGCTCTACAGGCCCTCTTTTGTCTGTCCGTTTGTAGGGAGATTCACCGGGCTTATAAGTATTGAGTTTATAGAAATGAGGGTGAAGACCATGCTGCAGCCCACCATCATACAATATCTTATTATGCGCATTCATCTCACTGTGTTCCACTGCTCTGGTGTTCAGTAAATGCGCTATACTGTCGTGAGCAGCTTTCAGCTGGGATGCTGTCCAGATGCTGTCATCAATGATCCCTTCCGCATGCCAGCGCTCAAAACGGCCGCTGACAGAAGGTATCATCGGCTCGAAAGCCATATCCACGTTAACAGTGGCGCCACCGCCCACCACACTACCATTCAGCACAAATACGCCTCCATCGCTGGTAGTCCTGAATCCTTTATCTTCATAGAACTGCAACCCGGCCCGGCCATCGAAAGTGCCGGGGATGAAGAAAGAGCCGGACTCCAGTATCAGCACCCTTTTGCCGGCCTTATGCATTTCGGCGGCCACAAGACATCCGGAGGGACCACTGCCGATCACCACACAGTCTATTTCACCGGTAATACAGCGCTGCCCGGAATTGTATTGTAAGGACGTTTTAAACGCCGGCACCGGAATGTCCAGGTCAGGAATAAAAGCATCCTGCTTGAAATCTCCAATACCGGATAACAGCCGGCCTATCCTGCCTTTGTAGACATTCACGATATAGTAGGCCCTGATACCAGCGCCGATACGACGGTAAAAATTAATCCTTGAGTTTGTCAGCAGCTGCAGAAATTGATTCCTTTGCAAATCAGTCATATTCACAAATGAAGTCGTGGACAGACCGGACAGAAACTGCCTGCATTCAGCCACTGCCGCTGTTATCACCGCATCATTCACCTTTGTCTTTTCCATATTCCGGAAATAAAACCGGATCCATCCTGATTTCAATAACAGGGCTGGCCTGGAAATAAAAAGCAATATCCACATCAGCTGCAGGTTTTTCCTGGCCATCGCATACTGCCGGATACGCGCTTCCTTGATAGCTGCTTTTACTTCTTCATTATCATCCTTATAGGGCAGGAAAAAATCGAACAATGCATAATGTAATGCTTCTATCTTTTCTTTGGAAGGCAGCAACCATGAAAGCAACAGCTGCTCCGATTTTTTTAAAAGACGGCTATATATCTTTTTCATAGATATTGTATTTTTTATAAACCTCACCGCCTATCATCGTGGCAATTCTGTTTATATCATCATTATCTTCCAGTGTCCAGCTGCCTTCACAACGACTTATGCCCAGTTTCCGGGCAATCAGGCTGGCCTGGTAATACAGAACGGCATCGATGCCTTTTTTGCGGTGCTCCGGCAATATGCCTATCAGCATCATGCGCACCCAGCTGATTTTTTTTCTGGCATTGATGAGATGGAAGATACCGAACGGAAAGAGTTTACCTTTTACCTTCTTCAGCACTTCATTATAATCATAAAGGGTAACAATCATGCCGACGGGTTTTCCGTCTATCTCTGCAATCTGCATCAGCGAAGGTTCTACAATGCTCTTCATACTTTTGGCCATCAGGAAGGCCGCCTTTTCTGAAATAGGTACAAAACCCCAATTGTCTTTCCAGCATTTGTTGTAGATATCCGCGATGGTATTAATTTCTTCCTGAAAGTGTTTCATTCGTACAGGCCTCAGCGTTATACGCGACTTTATTTGCGCGATGTCGGCCACCCGCCTTACTTTATCATTGGCCAGCACTTTATCGCCGGAGATACTATATGCCCACAACTGTTTTATCTTACTGAGTCCGCACTGTTCCATCAGCTCCAGATAATAAGGGAAAGTATAGGGCATCATCAGGCGTGGTGTATCATCGAAACCAACAGCCAGAAACCCTGACTCATGGTTGGTACTGGGGCTTACCGGTCCTCTCATGGTCATCAGCCCTCTTTTCTTCAGCCATGCAGCAGCGCTGTCCAATAGCTGCCGGCTTACTTCCCGGTCATTTATACATTCAAAGAATCCGAAAAAACCGGTACGGTCATTATGGTGAATATTATGCGCATTGTTTTCAATAGCAGCAATTCTTCCTATCACCTTTCCGTTGTCTACAGCGATGAACAACTGCATATCACCGGACTCGTAAAAAGGATTGGCTTTTTTATCAAAACATGCGAGCGCCTGCGACCTGAGCGGCGCCACCCAGTAGGAAGACTCCCGGTAGTGGTGATACGGAAAGTCTACAAACTGCCCCAGCAGTTTGCTATCATTTACTTCTTTCACCATGATGTTGGCCATAGGTATTCATTTTATTGTTAGTCGCAAATGGTTACCAGCCCATGCTTGAACTGATACTTGCCTGTGCCGCTGATAAAATCCCTGATCATAGGCACCACCAGCTGGATATTATCAAACTGCAGATAATGGGAGCCTCCTTCAATAACAGCGCAGGTGGCATTATCAGACAGCTTCGCGGCTGCCTGTGATATTTCCGGAGAAGCGATATTATCGGCTGTTCCGGTGATCATCAGCACAGGAACGTTTAGTCGTTCCAGTTGTAAGGTTACATCTTCGTTCCACAGCAATAACAGTTGCCTTGCATAGTTCAGCACACTGGAAGGCATCAGGAAAGGCTCTACTACCATGGGTTTGATATCTTCACTAACAAGAGACAGGATATCATCCACCAAATCTCTTTTACCATCTTCATCCTTCAGTTCTGCAAACGCAATAGTTTTATTCTCCTTCACCAGCACGTTTTTCAGGGCTTCAATCACGATCCCGGCTATATGAGGATGTGTATCTACACGACTGCAGATCTCCTGCATATCACGCTCGTAATTGGTATGATACATATCAAACTGGGGCAGCCCTTTAAAGCAGCCGCTCAGGAAAACCATGGACTTCACATAGTCCGGATGCTGCTCCTGGAAATGCAACGCTATCTTAGGCCCGGTACACCAGGCCACGATATAACATTCCTTCACCCCTTCCTTGTCCAGTATCTGTTTGATATCATTGACATGCGACTGTACAGGAAACACCTGTGCCACACCACCTTTCTGAGAAGAAGTGCCTCGCATGGGCCATATAATAATGCGGTAATGTTCATACAACGACTCCACCGCCCAGTCCCAGAATGCAAGGCTCTGGCCATATGCATTCAGAATCACCATCACAGGGCCGTTGCCGCCAGTGTAATAAGTCAGGTCTTCTTCACCATCGATCAACAGCTGTGAAGCGCTGAGCCGGTGAACCACGCTCCTCAGGCGTTTGGCCTGCACCCTTTCATCAGCATCGTATTTGTCTTTGGCATTCTGTGTGATATTCATTTCATCCTGATAGCTGAGCCTGGGCAGATCCCTGCTCATACCAGAGATATCATATGCTTTGTTACATTCAAAGTGTTGCACGGTTTTCAGGTATGAGTTGAACACCTCTTCTTCCGACAACAACAGATGGTCTACTGTATTCAACACAGATTCATCCGTTACGGTAAATGCGTTGACACCAGTCACCTTACCGATTACATCGATATATTCTTCCAGTGGTGTAGGATTGGGATTGGTGAGATGAAACACATCATTGATGGTTTCCGGTTTTTCACATACGGCTGCCATCAAAGCGGCTACGTGGTCTACGCAGATAAGGTTTACGGTGGCATTTTCCTTGATCAGCACCCGCAACGGATTGAATTTAAAGTACTCCGGCATCTTCGCTTCTATCTTGTCTTTCAGCTTCAACAGTATAGACAGATAGGCATATAATCCGGAATTGGAATCCACCACAAAGTTTTTGGAATCCCCCACTATAATGGACGGGCGCAGAATACGGAACTGAAGGCCCCATTCCTTGTGCGCATCCAACACAGCAGCTTCACAAAAACGTTTGGATTTCTCATATGGATTATGCGGGTTGTGTACATGCTCACTCACGGCTTCTTTGATAAGACCGTTAGCCTCACCCGACACATAGGCAGTGCTCACAAAATTCAACAGTGGTATCTGCTGCTCCTTTACAAACTTCAGCACATTCAGGGTACCACCGTAGTTGACATGCATGGTTTCCTTCTCCAGGTAGTGCTCAAAAAACAATACAGCAGCGGAATGCCAGCATTCATCAATATGATACGGGAACGGCTCTACGATGCCCAGTCCTTCATCTGTAATATCACCTTCAATCACTACAACCCGGGTATTATAGGCTTCTTCATCAAAACCTTCCATCTTTTCCAGTTTCGCTCTGAGACGCTGTTCCCCTGAGGTATTTCTTCCCGGACGTACCAGACAATACAACTGATGAGAAGTATGTTGTAACAGGTGGATGATGGCATAACCACCCAGAAACCCGGTAGCACCTGTAAAAAAGATATTTTTGCGATTGTTCATATCGGTAGCATTATTTATAAATATTGGGGCAATGTCAGTTTCAGCCAGGCATCAGCATAATAACCGTAATGACTTTCCATCACCTTATTTTTAAGATCACAAAGTGAAATAGTCCCCTGGATAGTTCTCACCTTACCATCGCTGCTGGTAGGGTTTTTCTCTGTATAGTCCGGATATTTTCCGTCAGGCCGCAGGAAACTGATAATATCCTTTGCGGCAGCCAGATCAATATGACCGTATGCGTTTAGCAATTCGTCGTTCAGTACATCGTATCGCCACTGTACGTCGTCATAGGTAGTCTTCGCGATCTTGATGGCCTGTGCAGGATTGGCCTTTTTGACAGTGGAAGCATTCATCATCGCCAGCCGGATCTCCGGAATGATGTACATATTGGTGACCAGCAGCAGATCTTTTTTATCTTCTCTTTGTGGTGAAAAATAATAGGTAAAAGGACAACCGGTATCGGTCACTTTTTTATCTACATAACCTTTCTCCGAAAACTGCCAGTCAGTATATGGTTTGTTGAAATGTTCAAACAGTGGTTTGTTGAAAGACATATATGCCTGTGGATAACGATAGTCATTCCATCGCTGCATAAGTCCCATTTGCTGCGGGATATCAGACGGGTGTGCTTTCAGAAAAGCCTGGTCCGGCAGTAGTTTTTTCAGGTTGTCCGGAATGTAGCTGAGGTAGTCGGTGTGAATTTCCTTTTTGCCACATTCTATCACGACGGCCTTATCCGCAGTACCGTCGGCAACAATATACAGCCAGGATACGCCGCGCTGACTCTCTGTTGTGATCGCCACCGCTTCCTGCGCGCTTTGTGAATATTGCGCACAATGACGCACCAGCAGCACGGAATTGATCCCCGGACGGCAGGGCGCACAGTTGGCCGCAGGCACTGTATTCACGCCCATACCGATACCATGGTTATTCATGGCCGCAAGCGAGCCTACAAAACCAGGAGCAGCCATACTTACAAACGGAACAGCCTTATGTCCGTCGAATGATTCAACAGGATTGTAGATGATCATGGCCGCTGTAAACTCCAGCACATTGCCGGTGCTAAGCATAAAGTCGCGGCCAAAGTAATGCGCATTACCGCTGGCAGTAGCCGCTCCGAATGCCGAAAAACCATTGCAGAAGGCTGGCATCATCATCATGGTACGATTAAACCAGGGCAGCCGCTTTTTAACATAACGCTCCAGTTCTGACATACCGAAATTGGTGTAGGTCAGACTTAATATCAGATCGAAGGAGGTATTTAAATTCCACAGTTTATTGAAAGTGACTTTTGTGTTGCCATTGGTAGCTTTTTTACAGCCAGCCACCAGCCCTTTCATTTCTTCTGCATACATAGCAGGGATATCCTTCGGATATTTTCTACGAAGCCAGCGGGTAGCCAGTGAAATAAAGCACCACAGCACTTTCCAGAGCAGCCTGAATTTTTCAGGGTCTCCATCCGGCTTCAGCATACAGGGAATGAAATTGTACACATAGTCAACAGCCATCCGTTCCACGGTTTGAGGCGCCAGCAATCCCATCAGATACCCCATCTGAAAAGAAGTGCCTTCTACATAGTAGCTGAGTTTGCGTTCACCGGTTTCATAGTTAAAAGCAGTTTTGCTTTTCGCCATGAAGCCACGGACGCCTTCATATTCCACTATTTTAATCACCTCATAGCCGTCGTGTTCAAAGGCACTGATAATATCTTCTGTGGACCTGAATCCGGCAGTATTATGAACGGCCCTGCTTGTCCAGGAACCGGCTGTTTCATTTTCTTTCATAAAACATGGGTCATAGAATCAATGAGAAATGATGACAGGATATTTCCATGCGCTCGCGCAGATAGAACCGGTGGGCCCCGAAGCGTTGTACACCTGAGTCCAGCTCAAATCGTGCACATCCCTGCTGACGGGCATAATCAATCAGCCAGTCCATCATCCTTTTACCATGTCCTTTAGAGCGCTCTACAGGCAGGGTTACCAGATCATCTACATAAAGAAACTTGCCCCATGCCAGGCATTTACTGATCCTGAATCCGGCTACGCCTTCCGGCTCTCCGTCGGTATAAATGCCCAACAGCCTGAAATCAGCCAGCTGCTCCTGTTCCCGGATATTATCCAGAAATTCCTCTTCCTTCAGATGACCACGCAGCTCTTTCATCACTTTGAAGAATGACCTGATTTCATCATCAGTCGTCAGTAGTTTCAATGTTATATCCATAGTGTTGTTTATTTTTTATCTTCTTTTTTACAGAGATTAGCCAGATCACCCACTGTTTTGATATCACTGAGTACACCGGGCTGCAGGGGTCTCATGAGGCCACTCGCTTCGAGATCTATCAACAGTAGCAAAAACTTCAGTGAGTCTATCCCAAGTGTGTTGATAGGGCTTTCCAGCGTTATCTCCTTCGTAGGGCCGTCGGCGTAAGCGTATTTTGCCAGTATTGTAAATAACTGTTCCATGATTACATTTTTAGCAGTCGGTTAAAGTTTTCTCCCATCACCAGTTTCATTTCGGATTCGTTCAGTATGTTGCCGGCAGCGTTGCGGAACAGCTCTACCAGTGTTTGCTGGCTGCCGCTCAACTTATGTATGGGCCAGTCGGTACCGAACAATATTTTATGTATGATGCCTCTCTTTTTGTGTTCTGATAATATGGTTTCAAATCGTTCCATGCGCAGTGCATTCGTAAACCCGGATACGTCCAGATATATATTGGGCCTGTATTCCGCCAGGATGGCTGCCTGTTCATGCATCATAAAAGCGGCATGTGCCAGGATGAAGTTTACGGTAGGAAACTGGTGGGCCGCATCGTTGATCAGTTCCGGCGCAGAGAAAGCAAAAGACATGCTTGGGCTGGTAGGCCCTGTATGCAGCAACACTGGTATATCGTAAGCCGCGCAGATCTCATAGTAGGGATAGAGCCGTTCATCGCTGGGTGAATAACCGCAGGGCGGATATAGTTTAAGCCCTTTGAATCCCCAGTCCCGCACTGATTTCTCGAACAGCTCCAGGCCACCCGTTTTTCTGCGGGGATCAATACCAGCAAATACTTCAAACCTGCCAGGATAACGGTCTAGTATACGTTTATGCAGGGCGTATAATGTTTCCAGGTCTTCTGCCACATCCGGGAAAGTGATGCTGAAATCTACAATCAGCAACACCGATTTTTCAATACCTGCTTTATCCATCTCTGCGAGCAACAACTCACAGTCTTCGTCAAACGACATCAGACGGCTCAGCAGCATATTGATGTTCTCCGCTTTTATATTTTCCTGTGTTGCTACTGCATTGGCATAAATATTATCGCCTATCCCTTTCACAAAAGGTGCAGGGATAACGCGGGCGGAGGCAATATGGGTATGACAGTCGATCGTCATTACGGTGATGGTTATAAGTAGTGATAACAATTAACGCTTGTGGGCTACTTCGTTTTCCCGTAGCTGCAGGAGCTGGTCTATCAGGGGTTTACCCGTTTTGGTCATCGGGATGGTATCCACAAAATAAATCTCATCAGGAATATGCAACGAAGACAGTACCGATTGTACTCTTGCCCTCACTTCCTCCCGGCTCAGCTGCGCTTCATCTTTCAGTACAATAAAACACAATGATTTGTCCTGCTCTCCTGATTTCACCAGCGAGATGCTTACACAGTGCCTGACGCCGGAACTCCCTTCCATACAGCGATCTACGTCTTCCAGATAAATTTTTGTACCGCCGCGGATGATCATATTCTTTTTTCTGCCGGTAATAAACAGATAACCATCTTTATCAAGATGACCGATATCACCGGTTAAAAAATCACCATGGATGTTATAACAAGTACGCTCATCTCTGAAATATCCGTTGCTGATTACACTGGCACCTTTGATCACAATCTCTCCGGTTTCTCCGACAGGCAGGTAGTCGTTGCCATTGTCTGCACCTACGATACAGATGGTCACACCGGCAGGCTTGCCCGCAGATCTGGCCCTGATACCATCCAGCGGAGAGATGGTAGCAAAACAGGTCACCTCTCCCAGACCATAACAGGGGATTATAGGATGACCGAATCTCACGCTATAGGCTAAACGAACATTTTCACCCAGCGGCGCACCGCCGGAAATAACGAATCGCAGGGAAGATGTTTGTGAAGTATCAAACAGGCTGGTAATAGCCTGAAAGATCACCGGTACCGCACTGAAAGTGTGTACCCGGTACCGGATCAATTCCTGTTGTATGCCGGCGCAAACAGCAGCACTGAATGTCGGGCAGACAATACAGGTGCCGCCTTCACGGAGCACCGGTATCAGGTCGCTGATCAGCGTAAATGTATGAAACATGGGTAGCAGACTCGCAGAAACAGATTGCGGATTGTATCCGAACGCCAGTATAGCTTCCGTGGTATTTTTCGTGATGTTTCCCGGAGAAAGCAGTACCCCTTTGGGATTGCCGGTGGTACCGGAAGTATAGATCAGCAGACTGCCGTTCACCTCATACCGGCGCACCTGCGGAGATACCTTGCCAGAGCAGTGCCGCTCAGCATCCGCGGAGATCACATTAATATTTGTCGTGGGCAATAACTCCCGCATATCTGTGATGATCAGTGCTGGTTCTGCATGAACGATTACTCTCCGCAGTTGCTCCGTTGTATATTCGGGGTTGACCGGATTGATAACATAGGGCAAATGCAAACCAGCGAGTACGTACAGTGCCTGATGCAGTCTTTCCCTGCAATGCACCATCACCACACCACCCTTCCGCACTCCCAGGCCAGCAAACATAGTTGCGAGACCCTCTGCCGCATTAAACAGCATCTGGTAAGTGACAGCGGTTCCGCTGCTGACATCTATCAATGCGTTTTTATTCAATCCATTCATCTTTATTATCGGTTTTTGATTGTTTGTATGGCTTCATATGCAATGGCTGGTGACAGCCGGAATCCTGATCCGGAGCCGCCGCCGGCGAAAAGGTGTGTACCTTCTTCATTCAGTTTAAATACTCCCGGATGCCCGCAAACCGGATAGGCATCACAGAATACACGTCCGTCTGACAGGAAAGGCAACAACTCCGGAACGTATTTGCCAAGTATACGTTGTGCCGTGGCTCTATCATCTGCACTGATCTTCAACTCTCCGGTCACCGGCCTGCAATCCCATTCTGTACTGGTGATACTGAAGAGCCACTGCCCTGCTTCCGGTTGAGGCAACAGGAAAGCGCCTTCATTCACCATATAGATCAGCGTATCGTCCGGAGCCGGCGGCAGCCGCAGCTCAAAGGCTACCACTTTTTTGATCCGTACCGCTGCATGTATATCTTCATTGATCCATGGCGCCTGCAATATCCAGGGCCCCACAGCCGTAATCACATACCGGGCCTGTACACTCTTGTTACTGTAAAACACTTCGTTACCTGCCGGACCAGCCATGATATTGGTCACCTCCGTTTGGTGGTTCACAAAAACACTGGTATTCTGCATAGCCTGCCCCATCAGTTTACTGATGGTGGTTTTATCGACGGCTCGTTGAGCACGGACACCTTTACGCTGCCATTGATAAGCCTTTCTGAACCGGAAGCCGGAAACGTACATCTCCTCCTCAACAGGGACACCACCTTCACTTTCTGCCAGCTGTGCCAGTTGGGTGTCAGTATCTCCTATAGCAAAAGCCGGCAGTCCTGCTATAGGCAGGTCCGGTATCCCAGCCTGCGCTGCTGCGATCAATGCCCTGCTTTCGCTGGAAAGACGTTTATGCGTTGGCGTTGCATTATTCGGAAAATCCAGGTCCGCGGAATAATACGAAGCACCACTGCCCAAATTCTTGCGGTCCAGCAACAACACGTTCCAGTCCGGACATTCCCTGGCAGCGAAATAACTTAGCCAGGCGCCTGCATATCCGCCACCCACTATCACCAGGTCGTACAGGATGCTATCATCTATTCCTTCCACCATACAGAAAATATTATCAGTTGGTCCTCACCGGTGTTGGTTACCTGGTGCGACTGATTCGATTCGAAGTAGAGCACATCTCCTGATGACACCGGCACTACTTCAGTACCATTGTAAATCACCTCTCCCTTTCCCTGTGAAACAAACCAGCACTCCCTTACTTCGTGTATGTCTAAAGGTGATTGCTGACCAGGATATACTTCGAAACGAGACGCTTTAAATGGCGCAATACGTTCATCGTTATTGATCAGATTCACTTCCCTTACTTCCATGATACCTGCTTCGACCTCGGGTTCCATAAAATCGAGCAGGATCTTAGATGATGTCTGAGACTGGGTTGTAGCCTGTGTTAAAGTGGCAGGCAGACAAGGCAGCAGGTCTTCATACGTCAGCACTTCAAAGAAGCGGGGCAAGGACGCATTCTTCACAACAGGCTCGATCGCCAAAAATCCCTCCAGTGAAGGTGCCCCGGCAGCAGACAAAGCTGTCCACAGCGCCTGGCTCATCTTCGGCATCACCGGATAAGCCAGTAGTGCAATACTTTTCAAAGCCCAGTAAGGCTGCTGCTTCCAGATGTTTTTATCAGTAAGGCGTTTCACCCAGCTATCAAATACAGTGAGGCTTTCAGCCAGTTGCTGCCGGGGAGGTTCCAGATAAGCGGATTGTGTTTCCAGCGCTGCCTCCAGCGCACGCAACAAACTATCCGATATAGGCTGCACTTCCGCTGGCTCCAGATAATGCCAGCATTTTTCTATCTGGTTGTTCAGGCGTTCAACCAGAAAATGATTATTGAGCGATATAAAATCCTGCACAAAAAAATCCTTCTCTTCAAACTCCGGATTGTTCTTTGTGAGATAGTATCTGACAGCATCTACAGATGCTTTGGTTTTATTAACAATATCTGCGGCCCATATGGCATGCAACCTGCTGGTAGAGAATTTCGAACCTTCCAATCTGTAAAAATGATTGGTCAGGAAATAATCGAAAGGCTTCAGTTCATCTGTAGCCAGACAACTCCCCAGCACGCCTGCAAACCAGGGAATAGTGCTGTCAATGCCAAAGCTGGCGATAGTGATCACATCCGAATCTTTGCTGAACGGATGCTGCCCTCCAGGATACAGCCCGCCGCAAACCCTTGACAGGGAAAGTAAACCGCTATAGGGGAAAACGACATTGTAGTTTTCTCCACGCCATATATCATCCTGCCATTTCACGCCCCACTTACCAGGATTAGTCAGCCTCACTTCATTGTTATAATGTGTCAGGTAACGCTGCACGATCTCCAGATTAATATCCGGTACGCCCATCTTTTGTATATGTGCAATCAGCGCTTCGGGTTGTGTTATCTTCAGAAAAAAAGAATCTACGGTCACTTCTTCCAGGTCTGTTTCTCCGGTAACAGCAGCAGGTTCCAGTACATCTTCCGGATTAAACTGCATCCCACAGGCTTCACACAGATAGCTACCGGCATCGCTGTGGCAATGCGGGCATTTGCCTTTCAGCCAGGTGCCCACGATATATTTATCAGCAGAAGGGCTGTATAATACTTTTTCAGTTCTCTTCACCACAGCACCTGCAGCAGTAATTTTCTCCAGGGTATCCCGGTAGGTATCGTCAACGGTAGTACGAAAAGTTTCTTCCAACGGATTAAAATAGTGGCTGCACTCCACCATCATGGCGGAGAGATCTTTTACGATCAGCTCATGAAAATCGTTGCACACCGTTTTCACCGGCAGGTGAGTCCGGAAAGATTTCATCAGGGTATACGATTCATACACATCCGATGCAGACATCACTTCAGCCTGATGGCCATTTCTGCGGTATAGCCTTGCCAGTATGTCCATTTTAAGAAACGGACCACCCATATGTCCGAGGTGTAATCTGCCATTGGGTGTAGGCATTGCAGGGATCAGTAAATATTTTCTCCTTACCTGTGGAGATCCAAATATGCGCATGAAACAAAATATTTTATCTGGTTCAATAGGGTATTCAGCAGTATTCATTGCTGGCCGGCCATGCAAACACAGAGCTCTCTTTCTTCAGTAGATACCGCTCTGTATTGAGCAGTGAGTTAACAATCTTGGCAGACCTCCAGGCATTCAGGCTCAGATTGGGATTGGGCACACCCCATATCCTTTTGTTACCGTTCTGAATAAATATTTTATGCCCCGCCGGGCCATCCCAGCGGATAGAGAAATCTTCGTTCATGGACACTATCTGATCACCATTCCTGAATTCACCCTGTATGTTTTTCATGAACGCCGGTATCTTATGTTGATAACCTGTAGCCAGAATAATAATATCAGCATCCAGCACGGTGACATCCTTTTGCATAGACACACAGGTAATCCGCCGGGAAGAGCCGTTCACCGCCACTTCCTTCACTTCCATACCCGGGCTCAGATGACACATGCGCGGCCTGTTCTCTATCACCTCCATCTCATACAGCTTATTATAAATGTTTTGCAGGGTATCCTGACTGATGCCGTCTGAGGTGAGTTTCTGATAGTCCAGTAACTTATCTTTTATATTCAGCGGCAGCTTAAAAAAGAACTCGCTGTACGCCGGCGTATACAATTCATTGGTGAAAGAAGTATCATCGATAGGCAGATAATTATATCTGCGCGTGATCCAGTTAATAGACAAAGGCCCGTCTCCACTGCTTTCATTCAGCAGGTTATTGACGATCTCAGCACCGCTTTGACCACCACCGATAACGGCTACACGCTTATTAGCTACAATATCTTTACGCTGCAGATATTCAGAAGAATGAAACACTTCATTGCTGAGATGTGTTTTCATAAAATCAGGGATATAGGGTACCAGCCCAACTCCCACCACCAGGTGCTTTGCGGCAAACATACCACTGGTAGAATTCAGCAAAAATCTATCTTGTAAAAATGTTACATCTACCACATCACAGCCGAAACGCAGGTTAGCCATTTTACTGATGGCCCAGTTGTAGTACTGGTTAAACTCCTTCCTCTTAATAGAAGGAAATCTTGTCATGGAATGCCTGTACAGACGTCCTTCTTCTTTCAGAAAATTCAGAAAAGAAAAAGGGTTGGTGGGGTCTACCAGGGTAACCAGATCTTTCAGGAAAGAAACCTGTAGTCCCGCTTCAGGCATCAGCATTCCATTGTGCCACGCGAAAGAAAACTTTTTATCAAGGAATAAAGAGCTGATCTCATTCTGTGGATACAATAAGGCAGACAAACTAAGATTTGATGGGCCAATACCCACGCCTAATACGTCATACACAAGCATAGGAAATTATTTTTACAGGTCAACATCTTCAGGGAACAAAATGTCTGACGCTTTGCAAATAAAAAATTGTAGGTTCTATGTTAACTGGGGGTCAATTACCTGATTCTAGCATATTTCTCTCCAATAGATTTAATACTGATTTTGGGAATAAACACTGCCAGGCATCTTCAAACATGTTGTCTCCAGCAGTATTCCTATTTATTGTTGGCAAAACTAACCTGTTATATACATGTTATCAATCACCTGTTTATCAGATGTGAGATAAAGTTATTGTGACTGTCTGCAGCATATTTGCGGTGAGCCACCAGCCCCCGTTTCCACGCAGTATTACTGCGGCGAAAAGCGCTGCTGAAACGGTTTTCAAGAAACAAAAAACAGTCTCTGTGCCATCATACGAGCAGCACACAAACTGTTAATTTATTAAATCATAACAGATTATAATTGTAGCAGAACTATGAATCGTGATTATATCATCTATATAATTTTTACGGGAAAAATCCGGTAAGATTTATAGCATAGTTTATTGGTTTTCCGGTATCAACTTTACAAATAGCAGCAATAATGGAATCAGGACATTATAATAAGGAAAGCTACAACGAATGACTGCAACCGGAATTATAACAGGAAAGAAACAGCCTGTATCTTCAAGCTGAGTATCGTTTTCAATTTTTACCGTACCATCCATAAAAACCACCGTAACACGACGGATATCCGCTGCTATCTTTGGGTCAGTAAATCAGTATAAACTATTGATATCATGGAACAAAGACACCCATTACCCCCGTTCACTGCAGCAACAGCACAACAAAAGGTACAGATGGCAGAAGACGCCTGGAATACCCAGGACCCGGTGAAAGTATCATTGGCCTATACCATAGACAGCGAATGGCGCAACCGCTCCTCCTTTATTAATGGCCGCGAAGAGATCGTACAATTCCTGACCGCCAAATGGGAAAAGGAACATGCCTATAAACTAAAAAAGGAGCTGTGGGCTTTTACAGACAACCGTATCGCCGTTCGTTTTGAATATGAGTACCATGACGATCATGGGCAATGGTTCCGGGCTTATGGCAATGAAAACTGGGAATTTGATGAAAACGGCTATATGCAAAAACGATATGCCAGCATCAACGATGTGCCCATACAGGAATCGGAGCGCAGGATATTGTAAAAGATATTGTAATGGGCCGTGCTAAAACCGGCCCATTACAATATACTGTATCTTTACCGCAGGATGCCCGCCAATCCGGGCATTCATATATAATGAAAAAGGAGTTTCCGGTTTACGATATATGCAAATTTTCTTATTCTCAGGAAGAAGACGTCATTGTAAAACGATTTGCGCCCTACCTCCAGGCCATGCGGAAGCTGCATTTCCCACACCGGCATGATTTCTACCATATTGTTTTTTTCACCAAAGGTGGCGGTACCCATTCGATCGATTTCGAGCAATTTACGATACGCCCTTATCATGTTTATTTCATGGCCCCCAGTCAGGTCCATGGCTGGAATTTTGAAGGAGAAACAGATGGTTATGTCATTAATTTTTCGGCTTCTTTTTTTAAATCCTTTCTATTAGATAGCCAGTATCTCGAACAGTTCCCATTTTTCAGCGGTAATGCCGCTCTTTCAGCAATAGATATCCCCGACCACTACCGCCAGCAGGCCATTGATATACTGGAAAAGGCCGTTAACGAGGCAGAGGACACAGGTAAATACCGTACAGATACGCTGCGGGTGCTGTTACTAACGTTTTTTCTGCTGATGGCTAAAGCCACTCATCAGGATGACACGGTGAAAGCGGCCACCCATCATAATTATACTGTGCTGCGTAATTTCGAAAAGCTGATAGAAAAAGAATATCTCCAACAGCGACTGCCCAAATATTATGCTGAAATACTATGTATCACCCCTGGCCATCTTAATAATATTTGCCAGGAGCTGTTAGGCACATCCGCCGGAGATATGATCAGGAACAGGATTGTGCTGGAAGCAAAGCGCATGTTGATCCACCTGGATATGACCGTAACGGAGATTGCCTACAGCCTGAATTTTAAAGACAATTCCTATTTCTGTAAGTTTTTTAAGAATCAGACAGGACTCTCCCCCGAAAGCTTCAGGAAGAATATATAGGTTTTACCTTGCAGAAACGGGAATACCGGCCACCTGGCAACCCGTGCAGGTTGCCGGTAACCGGTAAGAAATAGTATTGCCGGAAAAGTTGATCGACTGTTTCATCATTCCCCTGGTTAGAGAATAATTAGCAACACTATTATAAGTTGAAATATTATAATGCCGGATTATTGGAATAGTCCGTCCATAGCTGATCTACAGATTTACCGGTGAGCTGGTTCCAGGTATTGGCCGTATAGGTTTTGTTTCGTAACGCGGTGTTAAGGTCATCTGCAATAGTGCTGCGTACATGGTTTTCGAGCCATACGAGGAAACGGGCAGTAACACGATAGGCATCTGTGTATTTTTGAGAAGACGACCAGTTGGGCAGCGACCATCCTGCAGGGCCGTTGTTGACACCATATTTATAACGGGCATAATCGGCAATACCTTCTGTCAGCCATCCTGGCGTTCCGCCCGTATATGCCTGAACGATATGCATTACCTCATGGGTTACCACATCTATATCTTCCGGATGGCTGCGAAACCAGGCCGGGCTGTAAACGCTCTGGTCACCGGAGGTGTAAGCCACCCCATTGTAATTGGGATCAATGAGGAAAGTTACTTTTTTTGTCGCGCCAGGATAAAATCGATTTAGCATTTTTGGATAAACAGTAAAGAAGGTGTTTACCAATCTTTGACGCACGGCATCGTCAAAGGTAGCATCGTTGTTGGTGAAGGTAAGCGTATAGCCGTTGCTGGTATAGATAACAGTACCTACAGGTGTGGTGGCAGCAGCGCTTACACTGGTTTGTTTTCCTCCGGGCATATTAGCCGGATTGTTTTGCGGATCAGGAGATACGAGGGCGGATTTGCTGCAGGAACAGAATAACAGCGTACATGCAACAATGGGAATGATGCAATCCTTCAATGGATATTTCATGTGGATGTTGGGTTCTATAGGGGGCTGATAAATCAGTCGATCTTATGTAAGATAAAGAAATCACTTCTATTTTCCCACAACATTTATCTAAAACTGACATTTTTTTGAGATAGATCTGTAAGAAGAACAAAGAAAAACGCAGTTTTATGTCATCGGCTGCAATACCTGACTATATCGATTTTGCAGTGTACCCTGATAATCAACTCATCTCATTTTCCACCACATATTTTTTTCCCCATTCACATATACTGACAAATATCGGCAGTAAATCTTTCCCCTTCCCGGTAAGAATATAACAAACTCCCACCGGAACAGTATCCGGAATTACTTCTTTAATAATAATACCCTCCTTCTCCAACTCCTTCAGTTTTCTACCTAGTACCTGCTCCGAAATATTGGGCAATTCATTCTTCAATAAATGAAAACGATTCAATCCCTCTGAAATTGAGTAAATGATCTGAGGAATCCAACGCCCGCTGAATGCATCCACGGCTGCATTTAATATACAGGATTCAGAAAGGAACTGCCTGTTGATAGCATTGCTGGAATTTTCCTTACGCATGACATCTCCGTTTTTATGGCTCACAATTTTGTTCGTTATTGTCCGGAACAATGAGCTGACTGATTTTTGCAATAAAATTACAGAATAACATGCAAACAATTTTAGGCTCCGGCGGAGCAATAGGCGTGGAACTAACCAAAGCACTGAACGTATATACCCATGATATCCGGCTGGTTAGCCGGAATCCTCAGAAAATCAACGACACAGATATACTGTTTCCGGCCGATTTGAATGAAACACATCAGCTAGATAAGGCCATTGAAGGCAGCGAAACCTGTTACGTTACCATAGGCTTCGACTATGATATCGCGGTATGGGAGGCTAAATGGTACGCTTTCATGCAACGGGTAATAGCTTCATGTATCCGTCATAAAACCAGGCTCGTTTTCTTCGACAATGTATACGCCATTGGAGGCAACCATGTTAATCATATCACCGAAACCTCCCCTGTGAGCCCTGTCAGCAGAAAAGGAGCCGTACGGGCAAAGGTGGATCAGCTAATTATCGAAAATGTTGAAAAAGGCAATATAGAAGCTATTATTGCAAGAGCTCCTGATTTTTTCGGGCCTGTTAAACACAAGAGTCTGATGATGGGGCTGATTTATGATAGTCTGATACAGCACACTCCCGCTAAATGGTTATGCAATGCAGACGTTATTCATTCCAGCGGGCTTACAAGAGACCTCGCCATTGGCACTGCCATGTTAGGCAACCACGACAATACCTTCAATCAGATATGGAATTTACCAGTCGCTACAGAAGGGCTAACCGGCAGACAATGGACAGAGCTATTTGCCACCGCATTAAATAAACCCCATCAAATTGAAGTCTTGTCTCATGACGCCATTGCAGCAATAGGGCTGTCAGATTCCATTATCCGGGAAACACATGAAATGCTTTATCAATACGACCGGGATTATTATTTTGACAGTACTAAATTTAATAACAGGTTTAACTACACTCCTACCAGCAATCGCGAAGCAGTGCAATTCACGGTGGAAAGTCTTGCTGTACAGTAAACGCAGATCCGGCTACAACAAACATAGAATTGGCTTCATCCTTCTCTTTATTGCAACAGAACTTTGCAGCAATAAAAAGATCCAAACATGAAAATCATCGTAACAGGCTCGCTGGGAAATATCAGTAAGCCACTGACCAAACAACTCATAGAAAAAGGACATGATGTAACCGTTATCAGCAGTAATGGAAAAAAACAGGATGAAATAACATCCCTGGGTGCTACCGCGGCTATCGGACAACTGGAAGATGTGAATTTTCTTGTCAACACCTTTACCGGTGCAGATGCAGTGTATTGTATGACACCATCCAATTTTGCAGAAAATGACCTCATCGCCTACTACCGAAAAATCGGAAAAAACTATGCACAAGCCATTGGAACGACTGGCGTAAAACGCGTCGTTCTCCTCAGCAGTTTTGGTGCTCATCTCAACAAAGGTACCGGGATCATCCTGGGCTCCCACTATGTAGAACAAATGCTGAACGAGCTGCCAGACGTGGCTGTCACGCATATGCGTCCCGCTGCTTTTTATTATAATTTGCACACATTTGCAGGCATGATAAAAAAGATGGGCTTTATGGCTGCCAACTATGGCGGCACAGACAAGGTTTTATGGGTTTCTCCGGCAGATATTGCTGAAGCGGTGGCCGAAGAAATTATCAGGCCTCATGGCCCTAAAATACGGTATATTGCCAGCGACGAACGCAGCTGCAACGAAGTGGCCGCTATTTTAGGCAAGGCTATTGGTCAGCCCCACCTGCAATGGAATATCATTCCGGGTGAGCAGATGCAAACAGGTCTCGAAGCGAATGGCGTACCTCCGCTGATAGCCAGCCTCCTGGTAGAATTAAATGCAGCCCTTCACAGCGGGATACTGGCAGAAGATTATTACCAGAACCCGCCTGCCGTAATGGGTAAAGTGAAACTGGAAGATTTTGCAGCAGAGTTTGCAGCCGCCTTCAACACCAACAATTAAATCATCATATGGCAGATACACAACCATACAGGATTAAAACCATCAGTGAATACCATCAGTTCAGGCATTTACCCAAACCTGAACATCCTTTGGTGAGTGTAATCAATTTTGAAACAATTCAAAAACGGCCGGATGATCCCCAAAATATTACACAGGATTTTTATGCGGTAGCGCTGAAACGGAATTTTAATGGTAAAATGAAGTATGGGCAGCAGCAATATGATTTTAATGAAGGAGTACTTTTTTTTGTTGCGCCCAACCAGGTATTTTCCATTGAGGCAGATGATGATTTTAAACATACGGGATGGCTGTTACTCATCCATCCCGATTTTCTCTGGAATACGCCACTGGCCAAAACGATCAAACGATACGAATATTTCAGCTATGCTGCTAATGAAGCCCTGCATCTGTCAGAGAAAGAAGAAACCACCATTACAACAATCCTGCAAAACATAGAGCGGGAATACCATTCCAACATCGATCAGTTCAGCCAGCCTGTAATCATTGCCCAGCTTGAACTACTCTTCACCTATTCAGAGCGGTTCTATCATCGTCAGTTTCTCACCCGGCAAATCCCCCATCATAAAATTCTCGACCGGCTGGAAACCTTGCTCACCAGCTATTTCAACAGTGATGAACTGCTGACAAATGGCCTCCCTACTGTTCAGTACATTGCAGATACCTTAAACGTATCACCTAATTATTTAAGTGGACTACTCAAGGTATTGACCGGCAAAAGTACCCAGCAACATATTCATGATACACTGATAGAAAAGGCGAAGGAAAAACTGTCTACTACAAACCTATCCGTCAGTGAAATCGCTTATGAGCTGGGTTTTGAACATCCCCAGTCATTCAGCAAGTTGTTCAAAGCCAAAACCAGCCTTTCACCGCTGGAGTTCCGGCAGTCATTCAACTGAACATTACAACAGACACACCTTTGTCCTGTATTCCTCCCGCAGTGCTTTCCATTATTTTTATCGGGTAAAATCTGTTATTCATTATCCATAAAAAACCAATCAACCATCTCTCCCCTACAACCTCTCCCTATAGATAATACTCCCAAAAACCTAAACCCTCATTATCATGAAAAAAAAAGCACTATTCCTTTTTCTGGCTACTATGGCCATCTCCGGCTGTACCAGAAAAGACAACCAAATCATTGAGCAAAATCCTGTACCTGAAGTAGCAGCAATAAAAGAACGCCGTTGCGCATCGTATGATGTACTGCAGCAAAGTTTGCTGGCCGATCCTTCCCTGGCAGGACGCATGGCCAGGATAGAACAGCTGACGGCCGATGTACAGAAAAACAAATCACTATACAGACTGCTACCGAATGGAACAATAGAAATCCCTGTAGTAGTGAACGTACTTTACAGAACAGCAGCACAAAACGTGTCCCAGGCGCAGATCCAGTCACAGATAGATGCGCTCAATGCAGACTATAACACCCTGTATACTGTGCCCCCAATTTTTGATTCCCTGAGAGCATCTGTAGGTATTCGCTTCTCGCTGAAAAACGTAGTGCGTAAATCCACTACCAAAACTTCCTGGGGCACCAACGACGCCATGAAGAAGAGTGCGCAAGGTGGTATCAATCCTACCACTCCGGACTCTGTACTCAACCTCTGGGTAGTAGGCGCCATGACCGGCGGAGTGATTGGTTATGCCCAATTCCCTGGTGGTCCTGCTGCCACTGATGGTGTTGTGATTGCCTATGACTGCTTTGGTACCATCGGTACTGCTGCCAGTCCGTTTAACGTAGGCCGTACAGCCACCCACGAAATAGGCCACTGGCTTAATCTTCGCCATATCTGGGGCGATGCCACCTGCGGCAACGACCTGGTAGACGATACTCCATTACATGATGCAGCCAACTTCGGTTGCCCTACCTACCCGCATCGCAGCACCTGCACCGGCACACCAATTGAAATGACCATGAACTACATGGACTATTCAGACGATGCCTGCATGGCTATGTTCACCAAAGGCCAGAAAACCAGGATGCTAGCCACTTTCCTGACTGGCGGCGGTCGTAACGGCTTTGCACACTAATTAAAACAAAGGGGAGAGATCACCAGCCATCGTATTCACAAACAAAAGCGGGTGCCTTCACAAAAAGGCACCCGCTTGGATTTAAAGTCTCAACAGTTTCATCAATCATATCCCGGGTTCTGCGGGAAGGTCGCTTTGTTATTCATGATATCTATCTCCTGCTGTGGTATAGGATAGAGCAAACGAAAAGCAGGCAGGTTAACCTTTTTGTTGGCCAGTATCTCCGAAACAACGCGGCCGGTGCGTATCAGGTCGAACCAGCGGTCACATTCAAATGGCAGCTCCAGCCGGCGTTGTTTATATACCTCATTACGGAAGCTGGCCTGGTCCGGCAGATCAGCAGCTGTCAGCGAAGACAGCCCCGCACGGGTACGTACCATGTTCAGGTAAGTATAGGCATTACCGGTAGTACTGTATCCCAGCTCATTCAACACTTCCGCCTGCATGAGCAACACATCTGCCAAACGCAATACCGGAAAGTCATTACCGGCCTGGCCATTCACCGGATCATCTACAAACTTGCGCGGCATCATGTTAGCATTACCTGCTGGCTTCACCGATTCCGACAACGGCTTGCGCTGGTCAGCATCATCATATGCTTTCTGCAGTGTGGTATCTACCGTGATCGTTTGTGAATTGGCATACCAGAAACCATGGCTCTGATTAGCCACT
Source organism: Chitinophaga flava (assembly GCF_003308995.1). Lineage (NCBI taxonomy): Bacteria > Pseudomonadati > Bacteroidota > Chitinophagia > Chitinophagales > Chitinophagaceae > Chitinophaga > Chitinophaga flava. The sequence goes on from NZ_QFFJ01000001.1 coordinate 1,385,728, forward strand.
CCCTTGGCATAACGTACCGCAAACAATATTTCTGCATTATACTTGTTAGTAGTACTGAATACATCTGCCACTTTAGGCAATAGCGTGTATACGTTACTGTTAACAACATCCTGTAACACTGTTTGAGCAGGAGCATATTTTTTCTGATAGAGATATACCTTTCCCAGCAAGCCTTTGGCTGCCCCGCTGGTAACGCGCCCTGTTTCAGTCGAAGCATAGGTGGCCGGTAAATTGGCGGCTGCAAATACAAGGTCCGCTTCTACCTGCGCATAGATAGCTGCTACATTATCCCGCTTCAGGTTGCTCGCATTAACAGGATCTACTGCTGTAGTCAGCAATGGCACTGCTCCCCATAACCTTACCAGGTTAAAGTATGCCAATGCTCTGATAAAACGAGCCTCTCCCCTGATACGGTTCTTCAGTGTTTCATCCATTTGAATACCGTCCAAAGCAGCCAGCAGCGTATTACACCGGAAAACACCGTTATATACGCCTACCCAGGCATTATAAAAGTTAGTGTTACCGGAGTTATCTGAATAACGGTTGATCTGATAGTTCTGTCCTGAGTTGGAAGACGGATCCTGGTCTGTAAAATTATCTGCCCTGGCTTCCATCAGTACCTGAAAGGTAGCGCCATACTGGCTGCCCTGGGCAAGTGAGGCATAACAAGCATTAACAGCCGTAATGGCATCGTCTGCGGTTTTAAAGAACTGACCGGGCGCTATGGTAGAAACCGGATTAAGGTCCAGAAATTCTTTATTACAGGAGGTAAAAATCAATATCAGTAACAGGAGATAGCAATTATATTTTTTCATGGTTTGCTGCATTAAAAGGTGACGTTAAGACCAATCATGTAAGTACGTGCCAATGGGTAGGAGCCATAGTCTTCTCCGGCAGTAAGCGCATTTTCCGTGCGGTTGCTGATCTCAGGGTTGAATAAGGAATATTTGGAGAAAGTGAACGGATTCTGAACAGCGCCATAAATCCTTGCGGAGGATATGCCTGTGCGGCCAAGCAGTGCTGCCGGAAAGTTATAGCCGAGTGCAATATTTCTCACCCTGATATAGGATCCGTCTTCCACATGCCAGGAAGAAGTGATACCATTGCCACCTGTAGCTAGCCTGTTGGCGCGGTTTACCAGCCCGTTGCCCGGATTTTCCGGAGAAACGTAGTGGTCTTTTACCTCGCTCAGGTTGTTGAAGTTGCCTTCCACATTGGCGATGTAACGTCTGAAGAGGTTGAGGATCTTATTACCCTGACTACCCTGAATGGAAATGCTCAGGTCCAGGTTTTTATAGCGGACAGTATTGCTGAAGCCGAAGATATACTTTGGCTGGAAACTGCCTACAACGGCCCTGTCGTTAGCATCTATCTTGCCATCACCATTCACATCTTTAAATTTCAGGTCACCTATGCGAGTAGGGTTGCTGGTTTTGGCGGAGGTGTCCAGGTCCCGCTGATCGCGGTAAATACCATCTGTTACATAGAGATAATAAGAGCCGATGGTTTCACCGATCTTGGTGATAAAGTAAGTATTACCGGTACCACCTGTAGCAATGATAGGAGCACCGGAAGGTCCCAGCCTGGTTACCTTATTGGTGTTAAAGGCAATGTTTGCATTTCCTTCCAGCTGCCAGTCTTTTCCGATCTTTTTGTTGTACGACAGTGATATTTCAATTCCTTTATTGTTTACGGCTCCTACATTCTGCAGGTAGGTACTGAAACCGGATGCACCAGGAACAGGGAGATTAAGCAGCAGTTTGGTGGTGTTTGCGTTATAATAATCGATGGTGAAGTTCAGCATCTCATCAAACAAACCCAGTTCCAGCCCCAGATCAAAGCTGGCCATACTTTCCCAGGTGAGATTGGGATTAGCCGGACTGGTGATGGATACGCCGTTTACCAATGTGCTGTTGCCCAGAATGTAGTTACTGTTTGTATTGCTCATCTGTGCCAGTGATCCGTAGTTCGGGATCTGGAAGTTGCCGGTAAGACCGTAGCTGCTCCTGATCTTCAGAGAACTGATATGTTTTACTTTACGGAAAAAAGGTTCGTTGGAAACCTGCCAGGCGCCTGATATAGCGGGGAAGGAAGCCCATTTGCGGTTGATACCGAAACGGGATGAACCGTCACGTCTGATGGATGCTGTCAGAAAATATTTGTCGGCGTAACTGTATTGAGCCCTGCCCAACCAGGAATTAAGGCTCCATTGTTCAAGGTTGGAGCTGCCTGCATTTACCTGGCCTGCGTTCAGCGTGGTGATGATATCGGTAGGAAAATTATTGGCAGTAAGGGTATTGTGTTCCTGGTTTTCCTTCTGTACTGTAAATCCTGCGAGGGCATCCAGTTTGTGTTTACCGAAAGTGGTATTGTAGGTAAGGGTATGCTCTGTCAGCCAGTTGGTATACATATCCGTATTGGAGAAGCCTGTGGCTACAGAAGGCAGTGTACCGGAGGGCAGTGGTAAATTGGAAGGCCGGTAATAATCCCTGCGGAAGCTGTTCAGGTCTGTACCGGCAGAGATCCTGTATTTCAGGTTACGGATAAATTCATATTCCATATAGGCGTTAGCCGTTAGACGGAAATTTTTGATCCGGTCTTTTACCAGGGAAGCTACTGCAACAGGGTTAAGCTGATTGGTTTGTCCATAACCCCATACGTTTACAGAGTCTGCGAAAGTGCCATCCGGATTACGTACCGGGAAAATAGGTGCATAACCCAGCGCGAGGGCGATCACACCGGAGTTGGGTGCAAACCAGGGCCCTTCGGCATTTACCACCCGGTTATCAGTATAGGACGGTGTCATATTCACGCCAAAGCGGAACTTACCGGAGTTGCCATCAACACGGAAACGGCTGGAATAACGCTTGTAGTTGTTGTTGATCACAATACCATCCTGGTTAAAATAGTTGGCGGAAAAATAATAGGAAAGATTGGGACTTCCGCCGGTCATGCTGATGGTGTGGCTTTGCATGGGCGCCTGTCTGAAAATTTCTTTCTGCCAGTCGGTATTGGTAAGTCCCGGTTTATTTTCCAGATAGGGAAGTATTTGCGGCGGAATCCAGGTGGATGGGTTCTTTGGCCGGATGCTGTTGGGATCAGTGGGCTTACCGGTAGGCACAGCATCGAAGTAGGCATTGTTATGCCCTTCGTATACGAGCTTTGCGTAATCATAGGCATCCAGCACATCTACATGTTTATTTACATTCTGCAGACCATAGCTACCATCATAGCTGACAGTCATTTTACCGGCTACCCCTTTTTTGGTGCGGATCAGTACTACGCCGTTAGATCCTCTGGAACCATAGATGGCAGCGGAAGCCGCATCTTTCAGCACGTCAATGGAAGCAATATCATTCACATTGATAGATGCCAGCGGATTAAACGGCTGCTGATAACTATTTACACCGGGAGAAGCGCTACGGGTATCGTTGGTAATAGGTACGCCATCTATTACAAACAAAGGATTGTTGCCGGCACTGATAGAACCGATACCACGTACGCGAATAGATACGTTACCACCCGGTGCTCCATTGGTTTGCATCACCTGGATACCGGCCATCTTGCCAGCCAGCGCCTCGTCAAAAGAGGTCACTGCCTGTTGTTTCAGGTCAGATGAACGCAGGGAAGATACAGCGCCTGTCAGCTCCTTTTTTGTACGGGTACCATAACCCACTACTATCAGTTCACTCAACCCTTTGCTGGCTTCTTTCATCCGGATCAGCAACAGATTACCGTTACCATCTTTAACCTGAAACCCGTTTAATGAATTGTTTTCATATCCTACAAAACTGAATGTAAAATCATACAACGAACCGGGTTTCATTGCTTCCAGTCTGAAAAAACCTTTTTCGTCTGTTACAGTGTTTATCCTACCATTGCCATTGCGCTGTTTCACCATTACAGACACGCCGGGCAACGGCTGCCCGTCTTCACTCATAACGCTGCCCTTAATGGTTACAGCGAAGCCTGGATCCTGTGAATGAGCGTGCAAGGCACAGATTAATACTAAAAGTACACAGATGTACCTTTTTAATAGTCTGATCATTTTTTGACAGGTATTAATTATAGTTTAAGAATAGAAAGCCCGCCACCTGCACAATTGCAGATGCTGAAAGCATTATTTTTATTGTAGATGGATAATTTTTATCTGACTTTTCTGATTGACATATTTCCCTCTCCGGGTATTAACTCCAGGTTATTCAACTGGCATATGACCTCCAGAATATTACGCAATGAATCTGTTTTCATCACCTGTCCGGTGAAATACGCTCCGTCAACATCGCTGTGCTCATAATGGATACTCACTCCGAAAGCCGTCTGTAATTTATTGAGTACTGTATATAACGGTGCATTATTAAATGCCATCAGCACCGCATGTTTTGTAACAGTTGTTTTAGAAGAATGATCGTCACCGGCATTCGCCTTTGTTACCGAATAGATATGCCGGGAAGGATCAAATTGAAACGCTTCACCAGGCAATAAACAAATATCTTCTTTAGCGGTCCCGTCTTTTGTTCTCACCAATACTTTCCCCGTTTCCAGTTTCACGATTACCTGCTGCGGTGTTTGCGCATCTACGGTGAACACCGTGCCTAATGCTGTGGTGATAATATTGCCGGCATAAACAGTAAACGGATGATGTTCATCAGCCTGTACACTGAACACAGCCTTACCCTGCAACGTAATATCCCGTGCAGCATTCTCCGAAAACGACAAGGTAGCTGCTGGCTCCATCGTCACCTGAGATCCTTCCGGCAAGCTGATCTTCACGGTTTTTCCGGTAGTATTACGGATGAATTTCACATGTTGTGCCGCTGCTATTGGATGATGTCTTTTTCTTTGCAGTTGACTGTAATAAATTGTACCCAGCCCCACCAGCATGATCAGGCCTGCAACAGCAGCAACCTGCGGCAACATCCTCCGATATATACTACCGGAGACGCGTAAACGCTGTACAGGCTCCTGCTGCCGTTCCTGCTCCTCCATTTTGTGATGCAGCTGCTTTAATATAGAAGCGGTCTTCTCCGGTGTCAATACCTGCTCACCACTGTCCACAGTCCGATCAAATTCCTTCCGCAGCCATTGCTGCAACATCCCCTCTCCGCCCCACTCCGCCGTAGTTTCCGGACGTGTCACATCGGCCGCCTTTGCTTTTCGGTCTTTCATTTTCTGTATCAGTGCGATGATGTGTTTCATATCTTTCGAATATAAAAAGTAAGATGCCGGAAAAAAGAGGGGTAAGAGGTAGGTTACGGAATTGTTAACAAAAAAAGATAGGCTTATTACAGGTACACAGTCAGAAAGAGTGCGCCCCAAACCGGTACTGTGCGCTGGCTGGAGGCGATGTAGGTGCGTATAGATTTAACAGAAGCCTGCAGATATTCTTTTACGGTATGATGGGAGATACCCAGGATGTCGGAGGCTTCACTGGCTGTTTTACCTTCCAGCCTGCATAACTGAAACACTTCCTTTTTGCGGGGAGGAAGATTCTCTATAGCCTCGCTAATCAATGTCAGCCGGGCTTCCCGAAGATCGGGGTTATCATCTTCCATAGTATCCAGAATAGATGGATAAGCAACCAGTTTCGATTTTTCAGCGGCTGCCTTTTTTAAATACTGTAATGATTTATTATAGCTGACCACAAACAACCAATTGCCCGCTCCCTGTGACAGGTCCAGCTCATGCCGGCTGTTCCAGAAACTCATAAATACTTCCTGAAGAATATCTTCTGCAATGTCGTGCTGCTCTACCAACCGGCAGATGTTCCTAAAAACGGCATGATGATACTGATCATAGATCATATCAAAAGCTTTCACATCAGCTGAGTTCAGAAAGGAAGTCAAAGTTGTGCCTATTTTACTTTACGATAGAATTTCCCGACAAACAAAAGTACAATCGAACCCATAAAATAGCGACTGGATGACATTAAATAATAATTATCAGTAAGTAACTATCTTCTTGTTGTGCCCGTTAAAACATCTCCCCCTATCAGTATTATCAAAAACATCAGTATTATCACAGTTAAAAATACTTGTCAATTTTCCGGTTGTCTGCCGGACAGCGTATAAATACTTTTGCAGCAGTAATTAAAACAACTGACCATGGAACTGAGCTTTGACCGGATGTATAAGGCTTCCATCGAAAAGGACGCCACTTTTGAAGGAGTGTTTTTTACCGCCGTAAAAACAACCGGCATTTTCTGCCGCCCCTCCTGTCATGCGCGAAAGCCCAAACCGGAAAACATTGAATTTTTCCCAACCTCCAAAGCGTGTATACTGAAAGGTTACCGGCCTTGTAAAGTATGCCACCCGCTGGAAAAACTCAACCAGACACCTCCGGCAATACGGCAACTCTTACAAGAACTGTCTGCTGATCCGGGCACCAAATACAAAGATGCAGACCTTATCAAACGCGGCATAGAACCACATCAGATAAGACGCTGGTTTATTAAAAATCACGGTATCACCTTTCATGCTTATCAGCGTATGTTCAGGATCAATTCTGCCTTTAAAAAAATACAGCAGGGTGAATCCGTCACAGAAGCTGCCTATGATGCGGGGTTCGAATCCCTCAGCGGCTTTGGTGATTCCTTTAAAAACATCTTTGGTGTCTCTCCTAAAAAAAGCAGGGCACAGCGGGTCATCGATCTCAAACGGCTGGAAACACCATTAGGCACCATGTACGCCTGTGCTGTGGAAGAAGGTATCTGCCTGCTCGAGTTTACCGACAGAAAAATGCTGGAAACAGAATTCCGGTACCTGTCCCGTACACTGAATGCGACCATTGTACAAGGCGACAACCCACACTTCGATACGCTGGAATCTCAGCTGAAAAACTATTTCGAAGGACAGCGCAAAACCTTCACAGTACCTTTACACACACCAGGGTCCGTATTTCAACAATCTGTCTGGAAGGCACTGCAACAGGTGCCTTACGGTACCACCCAAACCTATAAAACCCAGGCCTCCACGCTGGGAAACCCCGATGCTGTAAGAGCTGTGGCCAATGCCAACGGCATGAACAAAATATCCATCCTCATCCCCTGTCATCGTATCATTGGTACCAATGGTAACCTGACCGGCTACGGCGGCGGTATCTGGCGCAAACAGTGGCTGCTCGACTTCGAAAAAAACAACTCCTGATTTTTTAACATCACCGCTTTATGACATCCTCTTCTTCCACTATCAACAAGTGGTATGCGCTGCTTATTGTCCTCACCGCGCCACTCTTATATGTGATCGACATCTTTATCATCAACATCGCCATCCCTACTATCAAAAGCAGTCTACATGCCACCGATGGCGAAGTCCAGTTAGTGATAGCCGCTTATCTACTAGGCAGCGCCTGTTTCCTGATCACTGGTGGCAGGGCTGGGGACTATCTCGGCAAAAAGAAAGTTTTCTTCTGGGGCATGGGCTGGTTTACGCTCACCTCCTGTTTATGTGGCTTATGTCAAACAGCTGCTCAGTTGAACATTGCCCGTTTTCTGCAGGGCGTCAGTTCTGCGTTTATGGTCACACAGTCTATTTCCCTGATACAGGTATTGTTCCCCGATGCTGCAGAAAGAGCCAAAGCTATTGGCTGGTATGGTATTACACTGAGTATTGCCGCTATCATCGGGCAGATGCTGGGTGGTTACCTCTCTCAGACGCATGTTGCCGTTGAAGGCTGGAGACTGATCTTTTTTATCAACCTGCCTGTGGGAGTGGCCGCTATGTGGGCTATCCGTCGTTATCTGCAGGAAACGGAGAAAACAGACCAGGTACAATTTGATTATCCCGGAGCTATCGTGCTCACGGCAGCACTGGGCTGCCTGATCTATTCCATCACGGAAGGCCGCGAACAACACTGGCCCCGATGGAGTTTTCTGTTGATGATTTTATCATTGGTACTCCTGGGCATATTTGTATATGTGCAGCAGCGAAAGCTGGCCGCTGATCAGGGGCCGCTGATTAATCTGCAATTATTTAAACAGCCGGCGTTTAATATTGGGCTGCTGGCGGTGCTTTTCCACTTTATGCTGCATACCGCTTACCTATTGATGATGGCGGTATTCCTGCAGAACGGCCTGGGCATCTCTGCACTGGCCTGCGGCGCCTGTTTTATTCCGCATGCTTTATTATTTATGTTATCGTCTGTAATAGCTTCCCGGTTGCTGGTGACCTATGGTAAACGGGTGCTGCAAACAGGTTTGCTGATCATTCTGCTGGCTTTTCTGTTGCAGCTCTTTTTTGGCAGCAGTCAGCATCACCCGTTATTATCCATATTATTTATTGCGATATATGGGCTTGGCAATGGCCTGGTACTTCCTTTTCTGTTGAACATTGTGTTGGATAATGTGCCGGTGGAAGATGCCGGCGCTGCTTCAGGTATCTTCTCCACCTTTCAGCAAACAGCATCCGGACTGGGCATCAGTATTATTGGCGGGATATTTTTTGCCGTACTGGAGTCCGGACAACAACCACAGATATATGCCACTGCCCTGCGCTACGGTCTTGTTGCAGGAATGGCCTGCCTGCTCATAGTAGCGCTGATGTTGTACTGGTTGCCTCACAAATCAGCCACGAAATAATTCAGAAAAAAATATTTTTTCTGATAATACTACCTTAACTTACAGTATAACCAAAATGACTGGACCATACTTTCAACAGTGAATAATATTCCCGTGTAATCTTTACCGTAGTGAACAATAGAGAAGGGTAATAGTTACTGTTAGCCATATTACGTTTTACCATCAGCATATGTACTGCCCTGGCCTGTTACAGGCTCAGAAAGGTCATGTCCTGTAAAAAAATAGTATAAGCAAAACTGTCTCATGCAACCATCAAAAATTACGATCCATGAAAATGAAAGCACACCTTATCTTTATGATGATAGCTGTCATGGCTATCTTCTCCTGCAGTAAAAACATGCAGGAAACCCTTCCTGCCAACGCACGTTCACAGAACCAGCTCCAGCAGGCCACTGTACCACCCGCATCCAGTTATGCAGTAGCCCTGGCTGGTAATGGTTTTGTAACTACACTTCCTGCCGGCGGCGCAGAAGTGATCACCAACAACGGATTAGGCAACTGGACCAATGCCGGCAGCATCACCAGCACCTATTTCCGTCTGGGCCTTACTGGTCAGCTTAATGTGGCCGTACGCATGAAAGTGCCCAGCGGCACCAGTAATATCCAGGTGACCGTAAATGGTACCGTCTTCACAAAAACGGTTACCGGTAACGCCTATACGGATTATAACATCGGCACCGTAAACGTTACCAGCGCCGGTTATGTAAAGGTAGACCTGCAGGGCATCAGCAAAAGCAGCAGCTACTTCGGCGATGTGTCTCATATCATCATCAGCGGCAGCGCCACTACTAGCAACGTAGTATACGCCAATGATTCTGCCAATTACTACTGGTCCAGACGCGGCCCTTCTGTACATCTCAACTACCCCGTTCCTTCCGGCACAACGGCAGAATGGTTCTATAACGAAGTAACCGTGCCCGCAGGAGAAGATAAAATCGGTTCCTACTTTATGAGCAACGGCTTCAACGGTGGTTATTTCGGTATCCAGGTCAACAGCGCCACCGAAAGACGTGCCCTGTTCTCCATCTGGGACCCCGCTGTTGGTAAAACCACGCTGGTACGGAAAGGCATCAACGTAGTAGACAACTCCTTCGGCGGCGAAGGTACCGGTGGCCAGAGTTATCTGCTGTTCAACTGGCAGGCAGGCACCACCTATAAATTCCTTACGCATATCCTGCCCGATGGCGCAGGCGGCTCCGATTTCTCCGCCTGGATCTATACTCCGGAAACAGCCAGCTGGCGCTTTATCGCCACCTGGAAACAACCTAACACCACCACCTACCATAGTGGATTATATTCCTTCCTGGAAAATTTCAATGATCAAAACGGCTATCTCGGCAGAAGCGGACAATACAACAACCAATGGATACGGTCTACCACCGGCGTATGGACAGAAATCACCAGCGCCAGATTCACCGCTGATGCCACCGCCACCAATGACCAGCGCAGAGACTACGCCGGCGGCGTAGACAACAGCACCGGCCGGTTTTTCCTCAAAAACGGCGGCTTCTTCGCTGACTATGTTAACTACAATACTACTTTCACGCGCTCCGCTACCGGTGTAGCACCAACAGTGAACCTGAATACTTTACCCTGATGGTTTATAGCGGCTGTTGCTTATACAAAAGGGCTAACCTAAAATTAATAGGTCAGCCCTTTTTATTTTAAAGGGATACAAGCGTAGAAACCGCCTTCGGTATGCGGAAATAATCTCAAAAAGGAAAGAGGTTGCCTCAAACTATTTTTAAGACAACCTCTTTTTAACTCATCCGGTTAACTATTATTTTTGCAAATGCTCATTATTCGTATATCCTACACTTAACTCCACCGTTCCATTATTGATATCCTCCTGCGTAATGGTATAGGGACCACTGCCCAATACTCCACCAGGCCAGGGAGTAGCTGACTTGTATCGCAGTTCTATCCTGTCTCCCACTGAAACAACTATATTCGTGCTGGACGAAGGACAACTGATATAGTTGTATGTGCTCGTTTTTTGATTAAAAACATACGCCTTGTCTGTCGCCAGAATGCTACACAGAGGGCTTACTGTCTCGCTGCCATTGTCACGATAGATATAGAGAGCATTCACAACGATAGAAACAGAACGACGGCCATGTGCATCAGCGGAAACAGTGGTTTTCTTTACACCGGCATTTTTCTTTGTAAGCAGATTTTCTTTTGCTGTCAGTACTTGCACAACAAGCAACATGGAAATGAATAGCGTTAACTTTTTCATGTTTAGTTTTTTATGAGGGTGAATAAAAAAAGAGGAATGATAGTGCATGCTACATATACACCATAAGCAGGATTCCTTAATAAATTACTCCCAAATCTATAAACCACTACTGCATACATTATGCGGTTATCGACAGAATTTGTATAGCATTACTGCATATTATATGCAGTGGGGTTACACGATTAATTAGCCTTGCAACATCAAGCTTTTCAAGACTGGTATTTACGCGCTGTTGTATACATCACCAACTCCTCCAGTGCATGGCGCGTCAATCATCTTGCAGCAGGCAGGAGTTATCAGGGAAATAAAAAAGCGGCAGTAACAGATGTTACTGCCGCTTTTGGTTTATAGGAAGATGATTAATTTTTCTTCACTTGTATGATCTGCAATCCGGCTGTACCGCTGGCAACGAAGATCATATCGTTGTTGATGGCTACAAGGTTGGAAGATGCAGGCAGTGCAACAGTACCTACTAAAGACAGGTCTTTTTTCTGTAACACTACGAGACCATCAGCGCCGTTGGCGAGATATACAAAACACGGGTCAATTGTAGCGCCGTTGGTAAGGCCTTTACCTTTGTGCTGGTAGCGGGCCACGATGCTGCCATCGCTCAGTTTCACCTTGGCTACGCCGTATTTACTGAGGGTAATGTAAGCATATTCATCATCCATTACCACCACGTTTTTACCATCGAGCGGTGTTACCTGCAGGTCCAGTTTATAGTCTTTCATACCACCTCCATTGCTGAACACTTTCAGGTGCACTTCTGTTTCAGCAACGGTCAGGAAAGCATTTTGGTTACCATTGGTGGCCAGGTATTTGGCCTTTTCGTCGGGCTGGGAAGTGAGGATGCTCAGGCTGTTGTAGTCCAGAGAGAACAAACCACCACCGGTAGCACCGGAAACAACCCACAGGCTACCATTAGCAGGCAGTACGGAGTTGCCGCTGAAACTAGGCAGTGGAGCCTCTGCAAAAGTATTTTGACCTGCCAGCATATCACCGGAGAAAGGTATCTTTTCGATGATAGCACCACGGGTATTGTTTTCTTTGTATTTAGACTTGTCAGGATTACGCTGACCTACGGCAAACAGGCGGCTGTCATCCAGGCCCAGACCGTTGAACTCAGCATCTTTGAAAGTCACCAGCTGCACAATGGAAGGACGTACCGGGTTACTCACATTGAATACTTCCAGCGCACCGGCATAAGCTTCGCCATTCTGGTGGTAAGACACATAAGCATATCCGTTTCTGAAACGTACATCTGTAGCACTCAGTTTATTACCACCTACAACAGGAGCCGCTACATTGGCAATCAGCGTAAAGGAAGCACTGTTGCTGCAATAAGTGTTCTTGCCGGCGCCAGGGTTACATTCAGTGGCAGCAATATATTTGTCTCCGTTAACAGTCACTTCCGGACCTTTACGGCCGTTCATGATACTAATACCAGCAGGATCATTGATATCCAGCTTGCCATCCAGCACGCCGCTGCCATTTACAGTGATTTTACCGCTCACGTCTACACGGGCATAAGCGTTATCACCGCCATAAATACCATCGTTTACAAACAGCTCTTTTACTTTCAGGTAAGCGCCACCAGTCATATAGATGGCGCCTTTGCCATTGATATAAAGGGTATTACCGGACTGCATATAGCCGTTGTTGTTAACGCGGGAATTACTGTTGATATTACCACCAACGATCACCCTGCAGTTATTGGTATTGGTGGAATTACCATTAAATGACAGCTCTTTCTGTATTTTCAGCAGTCCTTCGTTGAGGAAGAAATGATTTACGTTTACGTTGTTGTTGACAGTAATTTCGCCACCATTGGTGAAAGCACCCTGTCCATTTACGTTGATACCGTTAAGGGTGATAATACCGTAGTTCACAAATTCTCCGTTGATGCTCAGCTCACTGTTCAGGGAGAAATTGTTGGAATAGTTGGTCACTTTTACGCCGTTCTGAATGCTCAGATCGTTGGCAGAAAATTTGCCGCCGGCGGTGATCATGATCTCGCCTTTGTTGCCGCTGATCCATTGCAGATTAACGGTGCCGCATATACGCAAAGCACCACCTTTCATATTGATACCACCGTTGAATACAGCGCCGCTTTCCACGCATACTACTTCGCCGCTGCCTACTTCCAGTGTGGCGTTTACGTTACCGCTGATAGTGCGGGTGCAACCACTCTGGCAATCAGGAGCGGTGGCAGTTTTTGCCATAGTAGCCATAGCCTGGCGGACCATACCGTTAGGCCCTGCAAACTCCAGTGACTGATTGGACAGCGCAAGGCGGCTGTTGAGTACACCGGCATCTGTTATTTCTTCGATACGCGCATCGCTTTCCGGAGTCGTAATCGCCTGCTGCAGTTCTTTACGGCAGCCTACCATCGCCAGCAAGGCGAACAAACAAAATGTGTAAATGTAATGTTGCTTCATTCTCATGTCTAATCTAAATGATAAAATTCCCGGTTAATATTTACAATCCATATTCCAATGCTTTACGGGAGGTCTTGGCGGGGTTCCATGGGTCCTTATAGGATGAATAGAACAATAACTCCCTGATATAGGCCACCGTGCGTACTATCCGCATATAATAACCTACGTAAACGGTAAGTGCCGGTACATACAGCAACAGCGGCAGGTCTTTTTTCTTCTGTTTGCTGATCGCCAGTGCTATCATAAACTGCATCAGGTTCATAATAAAATACATGACCAGTTTAATGGGCAACACAAATACCAGCGCCGTGAAGTTGAACAATATCAATCCGATGACATACACCACCCAGATAAAATCTGCAATCACGTTGAAGTATATATTTTCCACGAAGGCCAGAAAATTCAGCATACTGAAGTTTCTGCCGGGGAAGAAAACATCCCGGTGCTTACGCAGTCGGAACCGGATGATAGACTTGTTCCAGCGCAGTCTTTGTTTGGTAAGCCCTTTCCAGGTTTCGGGCACATTGGTCAAACAAACCGCTTCTTCTTCGAATATTATTCTGAAGCCCAGTTTACGGATACGGATGGTGATATCTCCATCCAGTCCGGGACCAATGTCCCAGCCGCCGATACGGCGCAACAATGCTGTGGGGAAAGCGCCAAAGGCTCCGGATATAATCTTGTAGATGCCCAGCCAGGACAATACAATACGGCCCACATGCACAGAGTTAAGATATTCCAGCGCCTGGAGCGAAGTACACAGATTCGTTCCGCTATTACGCACCTTTACATTTCCCCCTACTCCACCTACATTTTCATAGCGGAAAAACGGGAGCAGTATTTTTTCTACAGCATCAGGAGCCAGTGATGAATCGGCATCCAGATGTACCACATATTGTCCTTTCGCATATCGTAGTCCGAAGTTGGCCGCACTGGCTTTACCGCCTCGTTCGGGGTTGCGCAGGTACAGGTTAATCAGCCCATTCTTCTGCAGGTCGCGGCATATCAGCGGTGTATTATCATCAGAACCATCATCTACGATGATCAGCTCATAGTTGCGATAGGTTTGTGCTGCCAGCGACTTTACAAGGGCATAGATATGTTTACCTTCATTTTTGCCCGGCACCAGCACGGTTATCAGCGGGTTTTCCGTAAATAGTCTTTCTCTCGCAGCCTTCCACTCGTTCCGGGTAAGCCATCGCTGCAGACGGGAAAAAACCACACCTATCAAATCTCCCAGCACATAGCGGGGAAACTCAATAAACAGCACAAACCAGAACAATCGTATCATACTACGGTCGTCCAGCGCGTGAAAAAAGTCGTACAGATAAGTCCACATACCCAGGTTGTATTAAGATGCCATAATACCGGCAAGCAGGTTGTACCGGCCTTCGTTCCAGATAGTTTGTACACCGGCCGGAGTAAGCGCATATTCATATACGATATGCTCCTTCAGCTGCTCAATAGGTGTCACATGTTTACAGCTTACGCAGAAAGCGGAGATCTCCGGTTCCTGAAACGTATTGTAGCAGCTCTGGCAGGTCATCACCATGGAAGGACGGTCGTAGTCAGTGCCCAGGTGGCCTAATGACTGGCTGCATTTGGGACAGCTCAGATGGTCGCCATGTACATAGTCACTTTCAGGGCCCACGTTGGCACACATAAAGTGATGTATCACATGCTCTGCATGCAGATGATGAGAGTGGCAGGAAGGACAGGTCTCCCGGTAATTGAGATAACCACTGGAACAGTGACTGCACAGATGCAGTTTGTCCACAAACTTCCTGGACAGCAGGTTATGTTGAATGGCGTATTGCAATATTCTTTCGTACTCCTGAAACTGGCCATGGGCGAAGTTCACATCAAATACAGGCAGCATATAACCTGTCAATGAGTACCTGGAAGGTACCGGAGTGATATTACGGTGGCGGCTATACGCAAAACGCATAGCTTTCAGCAGCGGCAAAGCCATGCCTGGTTGCAGCTGATGGTTGTCGCTCCATTTTTCAATAAGTTGTTCCACACGGCCCAGCAGCGGCAGGTATGCTGCTATGGAAACACTGTTGAGCAGACCGTCAGACAGTTCTGCGAACATTTCCTTTTCCTGGCAGTGCTGCCAGTTGATTACAAAAACCGGTTTGAGATAACAGGCGGGATCATTGGCCGCACGTATATTTTTGAGCAAATCCAGACATTCCTTTTCCTCACCTGCATCCAGTATCACGGCATCAAAGCCCGGCAGCGTGGCCGGTGTCACTTCCCTGCATTGTTGTACAAACAGCAGGTGTTTACCAAATTCGTGAAGGATGAGCGTTGCGTCTTTTATTGTTGCTATCATATCTTGTCTGTTTTACTATCGTTAGAAGAGGGAGCGTTTACGGGAGATCTCTACGCTTAATATATTTTGTGCGGGCCAGCGGGCACCACTGCTGGGCCTTATTTCAGCTACCAGCTTACGGGCAGCGGGCCGGTCGGTAAGACGCAGTTCAGCAGGTGTTTTGGCCAGCTCTTCGTATATGCGTACGATCACGCCTTCTGATTTGATCTTGCCCGGGAAGAGCAGCTCTACACGGTCGTTTTCGGAAAAATGCAGCAGGTCGTCCTGTTCCAGGTAAGCCTGTATATATTGGTCCTGTTGTAAGATGCTGGTAACTTCACTGCTGCGGTATGCCACTTCCTGTGCAGGCGTATGCAGGCGGTCCAGCCGGCCATGTACAGGAGCATAGTAGGTTTCAGTGGTGCTGTCGGCATTGGCGGCTTGTGCAGCCACTGCGGCTGTGGTCTGTTTCTGCAGTCCCGACAACTGAGCAGCATAATTTTCCAGCGCCTTTATCTCTGCAGCCAACGCAGTGGCTTTGGCACCCAACATAGCTGACTGGCGGTTGGCGTCGTCTACACTGGTGGCTGGTGCTACATCGAGATATACCTTCAGCTGCTGGGCTTCCTTTTCCTGTTGATATATCCGCTGCTGGGCCAGCAGCGCACTTCTTTCTGCTTTTTTCTGCTCGATGGTGCGGATAATATTGAGCCTTTCCTTTGCATCGGCATGGTCCATAGTCACTTCACGGTAAGCCAGGTCATTACTGGCCTGACGAAAATCCCTGGTATACCGGAACAGCGGCTGTCCCTGGCGGATGCTGTCACCTTCCTTCACCAGGTATTGCAGTACACGAACATCATAAGGGAAATTCACGACAACAGACTGACGACGCAGCTGGCCTACTGCATGGTAATAGAAAAGTCGGTTGAACAGCCATACACTAAAGGAAATCAAAGCAATGGCCAGTATGGCCAGATAGATCCAGCGTCCCCAGTTTATTTTTTTGGCCGTCTTTACCGGTGTCATATTGGCCGGCATAGCCGGCTGATGTGTAAATTTCAGTTTCATGGCTTGTCTTTGCGTTGTGTTGTTCATGGCTGCGTTTCTCCTTCTTTGTTAAAGATGGTACGCTGGTCCAGCATCAACATACGTTTGAGATCATGTATAGCAATGGTGCTCTCGCCGGTGCGTGTCAGGATATCCTGTATCCATTGCTCCATAGTGTTGCGGTTATCGTAATCGGCTGCGCTCAGTGCGATTACCAGATGATGCCCCAGTATGGCCCTGGCGGCGGCTGTACGCTGCAGTACATCATCAGCACTTTTACGTTCATACGCCATCGCATATACGGTAATATTTTGTTGCGCCATAGCCTGCAGAAATGATTCCGGATAAAACACCGGAATGCTCACGGCCGGGGCAGCGAATTGATTACGGGCACACCATTGAGCGGCGGCAGATACCAGCTGCTGTAAACGCTGCAGGTAGGTATCTTTCTGCTGACGCCAATCGGGAAGCGCATGTGGTTCTATGTCCAGATGGAAGCGTACAAAACCTGCGGCCTTTAATGTTTCCATACGTTGTACCAGCTCCTGTTCTCCTGTCGTGCTGTTCAGTAGTTTGTTGTTGCCGATGAGTGCTGATACAGTGATACCTTGTTTGGCAGCCTGCTGTAAAAAAGTCGTCAGCTTGCTGTTATCTTTCATTTCACCTGGCGATAGAATCGCCTCTGTAATGTGGTTGTTGCCCATGTAAGCCAGGATAACACTATTACTGTACTGACTGAAAGATTCACTCCAGATGTATACGGAGCGCTGGCCGGCATATGGCTGTAATACAGGTTCCAGCTTTACCGGTTTGGTATATTCCATAATGCTTTTATTCTCAGAAAGACAATGTGCTTTCACCAGCTTCATATACAGCAGCTGACGGGTGCTCAGCATTTCATAAGCTACGGCATAGTACTGGCGTACCAGGTCCATACCATAAACAGGGCTGAAGTGCGCACTGTCCAGCGAAGCTTTTAAAGACTCTTTTCTTATTTTTTCCAGCAGGTACATCTGCTGACCATAAGCTTCCTGATAACGGTGTAACGCGTCCGTATACTCGTAGCTGAGGTTCAGCAGACCGTTCAGATGGTCTTGTTCGTTGTTGTCATTTTCCAGCTGTTGCAACAGGGCCTGTTGCTCGGCCAATGCTTTCACATTACTTTTGCCGGTCAGTGGTACTGCTACGGTGAGGCCGGCGCTACCAAAGTTGCGTGCGCTGCCGGAATTGCCGGTGTAGTTATTATAGCGCAACCAGGTATGCAGATTTACTTTGCTGCTCTGTTTGCGGCTCAGTTCATATTGTTGTTTGTAAAGGTCTGTCAACTGGGCGTTTGCGGGCTGTTGTGCTACAAGTGCGCCCGGATTCAGTTCCAGCAGGGGAAGTGCAGCTACGTTCAGCGCCGTGTCAGGAGCGGTGTTGCCCATGCTGACAGCGAGGGAAGTGCGGAAGTTGTGCAGATCTTCCAACAGCTGCCGGCAGGCGGCTGCTTCGCCTTTAAGGCGGATCAACTGTTCGGAAGGCAGCAGACGTACCTGATGCATATCGGCAGCCAGGGCGGTATGCGCCTCCAGCATCTGCAGCCGTTCCTCCGTGAGGACTTCTCTTGCTCTGGTGAAAATATAAGTGAGGTAACGTAACTGCAACGGATAAGCTTCCTGACGTACCTGTTTTTGTTGCAGGAGGTCATTGATCTGCTGATCTACTTTTGCTTTTGCAGTGCTTCTGCTTTTGTCAAAAAAACCTTTGTTTCCCAGCAAAGCCCAGTCGATACCGGCATAAGCGCGGTTGCGGAAGTACATGTCTTCTTCGAAACTGAGACCTGATTTGAAGTTCTGCTGGAAACCACCATTAAGACTAAGGCCATTATTACGGCGGCGTTCCTGTAGTTCCAGTTCACTGATACGGTTAAGCAACTCATAACGGGAGGCAGCAGTAACTGGTGTATTCAGCAGATTATCGATGACTGCGGTATTGGTAGTAGCTTTCGCTTCCTGCAACAGTTTGGCTTGTTCAGAAAAATAAAGTGTACCGTAGGAAGAAGCGATGGCTTGTGTTAATGCAGCACGAGTAGGTGCGTCACCGTTAGTTCGGGTGTCGTGTGCCTGTGCAACAGGTGACATCTGTAAAAAGAAGATGCAAAGGGCTGTCAGCAACAGGAAGGGCTGCCTGTATGAGAATATATTTACCATCGTATTAATATGATTCGGGTTTCTGCACTTATGCGCGATGCTCTGTTAATTGTGTTTCCTTATGAGGCAACAGATTGGGAGTATATCGATGAATGCGTGGGTAACTGCATTTTTATAAGTACGGCGCAAAAGTACGACGGTGTGGGATATACGTTATCACCCCGTTGGGGGGATTTTTAAACCCCGGGGATAAAAAGGTCTGTAAAAAGGTAGGATCAAATCCAATTACGGGCATTCACTACACGGATAGCGTCGGCTTTGTTGTTGACATCCAGCTTCTGGAAAATATTCTTTATATGACTCTTAATGGTTTCTTTGCTCAGAAATAAATCATCTGCAATACGGGTATAACTTTTACCTTCTGCCACCCCCTGCATCACCTGCACTTCTCTCTCTGACAAGGGTGAATCCTGCTGCCGCTGGAAAGACTGGACTACCATCCTGGCTACTGAAGGACTCATAGGTGCACCTCCAGCCAAAGCCTCGTCCAGCAAAGGAATAAGCCGGCGAATGTTTTCATCTTTCAGAATATACCCAACTGCTCCGGCCTTTAATGCACTAAAGATCAGTTCATCATTTTCTGCTGCAGTAAGGATCAGCACTATGCATCTGGGTAACTTCTTTTTAATCCGGGAAGTGCCTTCAATGCCGTTCATTCCCAGTAACCGGATATCCATTAACACAATATCAGGCATGTCGTGATCCAGATACTGCAAGGCATCTTCGCAACGATCATATGCGCTCACTAATTGATAACGCGTAGCAGTCGACAGTGTGTGGCTGATTGTTTTGCTGACCATCTCATTATCTTCCACCAACACAACACGGTACATTTGCACATCCATAGCATTAGGAATCTGATGTATTGCAATATAAAAGCTAATCGCATAAAACACAACAGGTTACATGTATTTATTTTATTATAAAATAACAATCCTATTCCTCCTGGGAATTGAATATTAAAAAATAAACAAATAATATTTTTCCTTTAATTATTTATATGGATGATGGATACTTTGCTGGAAGTAAAAAACGTACCGTTCTGGTATTGGATGTGAACGCGGAAAGCTCTCGCCCCCGCGACAATGCAGAAGCAGTAAATAGATTTTGTTGCACTAACAGATTAAAGATCATGATACGGGAAACAATGAGAACGTTGCCCGCGTATAGGATAGGGAGTTAGTAAACAGACACCACACCTGTTAATCGTGTGAAATATTCCGGTTATTCATCTGTTTACGCATATCTTCCAGGATCTTGTTTGCCTCAGTCATACTGGAATCCAGCGCAGGCAGTGTTCTCTGCACATATGACCGGATAGCAGTATCCTTATCATTGGTATCCTTATTCAGTCTTTCAATCATCATCTTTTGTTCATGTACCATATGCCTGATATAAGACCGGTCAAATTCATCTTTGTTTTCTTCATTTAACCGCCCTACTTCGTCCTGGTCATTCCTTGACAGCTCCGGCACCAGGTTAACGCCTTGTCTATGCGCGATGTCCTGTAATTGCAGCGTAGAAGCGGTATGCTGTTTTATCATATCACCACCGAATTTTTTCACCCGATCATCTGTCGCTTTTTGTACAGCGACCTCACCTAACCGGATCTGTTTCAGATCAAACGCAGCCATACGTTCCAGGAAACTGCCTTCTTTTTCTTCCGTCCGGGTCATTTCTTCCCTGGCTTCCGTGTTGTCATGACGCGCCTCATTCCCCCGCTGTCCACAGGCCATCAACACTACTGCCAGCACTGGAATACAAAGTCTTTTCATGATCGTTTTTTTAGGAAGGGCATCAATTGAAGTGCCAATTCGTAGCAGGATCAACCAGTTACTTCTTCAGCAAGCGGTTGTTCACAATCTTTTCCAGTACCTCTTCCTTCTGGTATTTACTGATAGGCACCTGATGAGACCCCATATGCAGCATATTACCTTCGATAGCACTGATATGCTGGATATTCACCACATACGACTTGTGCGGCTGTATGAACTGCTGAGCCGGCAGCATTTCCACTACCGATTTTAAAGTGGCATGTGTAATGATTTTCCGGTCTGTGGTATAAACAGCCACATAATTCTCCAATGCTTCAGCAAACAAAATTTCCTGATATAAAACCTTCTCCAGCTTTTTGTCAGACTTGATGAAGAAATATGGCTGTGTTGCTGTATTCTGCGCCGCAAAAAAATCATATGCCTTATTCGCCGCTTTCAGAAACCGCTCAAAAGATACCGGCTTCAGCAGATAATCGAGCACGTCCAGCTCAAAGCCCTGTATGGCGTAGCGTTCATAAGCAGTAGTAAAAATTACCTTGGGCGGGTTGGGATAGTTCTTCAGAAATTCTATACCATTGATGTAGGGCATTTCTATATCCAGCAGCAACAGGTCTACCGGTTGTTGTTTCAGGACGGAATTCAGCTGTATGGCATCTTCACATACTGCCACTACCTGTAAAAAACCGGTACACTCTGCATACCCTAGTATACCTCTGGCAGCCAGTGGTTCATCATCTGTGATCACACAGCGTATAGTCACGTTGCTCATTCGTTGATCGTTAGTTTTAATTCTGCTATAAATTGTTGTTGCCGTACACCCGCAGAAAATCTATGTCTGCCGGGATAAAGCAATTCCAGCCTGCGTTGCAGGTTCTCTAACCCTATACCGTTTTTTCTTTCAATATCCATATCCGGTAAATCCGGTGCTGCGGCCGGCAGGGAATTTTCCACATAAAAGCTGATCTCACCACCCTGCTTACGCAGCAGCAACTGCAGCTGATATTCGCCTCCTATATATTTAAACGCATTTTCTACCAGCGGCAGAAACAGCAACGGATACACTTTTTCATCCCGCAACTGCTCATCAAAATATACCTGCAACTGCAGTTTTCTGGTAGAACGGATTTTCTGCAGTTCTACAAAATGTTGCAGGTACTGTATTTCATGGCTGATGCATACCTTTTCCTGCTGGTCGTACAACTGATAACGAAGCAGGTCCGCAAATTTCTCCACCGTTTTTTTAGCAGCCGCCACATCTTCATCCATCTGAAAATAGATCGTATTCAGCGCATTGAACAGAAAATGCGGATGATACTGCGCCCGTAAAAACTTCAGCTCCGTTTCCAGCTTGTCATTCGTTATTTTTTCCAGCTGCAGCCTGTTATCAGCATAAGCCATGGAATAATCGTAACTCCGTCTTACCCCATAATAAATCAGCGCATAAAACAAAGGAATGATATTCACATCCACCAGATCAAACCATTGGAGACCATTATCTGTCAGGGCTACCATCGGTATCATAAATACATTCTGTACCACCAGATTGATCAAAAATACACCCAGCAACTCCTGACGGATTCTTTTGGAGGAAAAATTGTCATGCCATTTTTTATCAAAAT
Source organism: Chitinophaga flava (assembly GCF_003308995.1). Classification (NCBI taxonomy): domain Bacteria; kingdom Pseudomonadati; phylum Bacteroidota; class Chitinophagia; order Chitinophagales; family Chitinophagaceae; genus Chitinophaga; species Chitinophaga flava. The sequence continues at coordinate 1,407,933 of NZ_QFFJ01000001.1, forward strand.
AGTGAAACACACGGCGGTCGCCCCACAGGAACATAAACCCCATCAGTATACTGAATGCCATTTCAGTACAGTTTAACGCCCAGGACCTCTTCCAGAACTGCATGCCGGTAACACTGTCTGTCAGCAGCCGGATCGTGAAGTAAGCCATCAGACCATATAAGGCCGGGAAAATATATCTCCAGAAGAATTTCATATTATACGTTCGACATTTCAGGTAATACAATTTCGGTTGCAGCTTTCTCCGGGGCCTTCTTTCGTTTAGCCGGCTTCATCCCAAACAGGAAGCGCATCACTGGGTAGGGCCTGATATACAGATGAAAAATACTCATACTGATAAAGAATGTGACCAGTACGGTAAAGATATATTTCAATCCGATATCTTCCTGCAAATTGGCCAGGTAAAAAGTCAGTATCACAATAACAGTCTGATGCAGGATATAAAAGGGATAAACCGCCTCATTGACATAATCCAGCACCCTGCTTTTTTTCTGAAGATACCTTTTACCATAACCAATCGCTGTAAATACCCACATCCAGGCACACACAACGGCCAGGGCTGTATATGACCATCCCTGCAGGCCCTGCCAGCCATAACCCGGCTCCAGCTTATTCCACCGTAAATAATTGATCAGCATCAGACTGGCAAAAGCGATGGCAAAAGAAGTACGGCGGTTACGCTCCAGGCTATCCATCAACAGCGGATTGGCAATACAGCAAAAACCAGCCAGTAAAAACCATAGATAATAAGGGAAATAAGCATAATCATGGATAAGATCGCCGGTTTGCTGGTACATACGGGACAGGAAAGCATGAGAAACCACACTAGGCACCATCAGTATATATACCCACCAGCCCGAGGCCAACGGATTCAGCTTCTGCAGCCATTGTTTTCCTTTGGGAGATCCCAGCCACACAAACAAGGGCGCACAGAGGATATCATAGGCCAGCAGATAACAGATGAACCAGAGATGATGCCAGCTCATATTGCCTTTGGGATAGGCTCCTGTACTAAACATCGCGGTATAAAAATCCCAGAAATTACCCTTATACCCCTGCGTTACCCGCTCCAGGTATACCTGCGGTGGCACTATCACCAGCACGCCCACCAGCAGGGGCACAAATAAACGCCGAAAACGAAGCCCCAGAAAACCGCCACCACTGCGGCTCTGTAGCATATAATAACTAACGGTACCCGAAATAAAAAACAACAGTGGCATCCGGAAACGGTGCAGGAAATCATTCATCTCCAGCAACGCGTGGCTCGTGGCATTGTTTTTAATATGCCATCCCCACTCAGCCACATACGGCATGGCAGAATGAAAAAACAATACGCCGGCAATGGCGATGATCCGTAACCAGTCGAGATAAGTTTGTCGGTAGGTTGTTTGCATGTGATCAGTTTTATGCAAACCTACCCGTAAACCGGGCCTTCAGAAAAGATCTTTGACGTGTGGACAGTTTTGCCAGGTAAATAGACAAATTAGCCTCAGCCCGCTACCCTGGCAGCTGCAAAGGCATTCAAAAACTGCATAAAAGCCTCAGGTTCAAAACCATCCCTGCCATCTGCATAATACCTTGTTTTTCCCTGCTGAAGAATATGCAGTACAAAATAACGGCGGCCTTCCCGGAAGGACTTGTAAGTAGTCGCCTCCTGATGTTGCCGGACCTCCAGAACAGTATCAGCTATATTAAAACAAACCCGCCTGCGCCGGAAAAAACGGATATAATCCACCTCTATCTGGTCGCCCCGGAGACGCAGGGCTATCGTATCACAGTCCATCGCTATGAGAAAAGCAAGAAACAAAAATAATAGTACGAATATTATCTGCACCACTTTTTCATTTATTAAGAAGCCTGCCAGCAGGAACGGCCCCAAGGCAGCATAGTATAATAAACGACCCCTCTGTTTTTGGGTAGATACAATTTCCATGGGCTTATGCCTTATAACGGTCAGGGATATCTTTAAACTTACAAAAATATCTTCATCCATCTCATTTGTTATTTTACTTCAATCCGCGTAAATTACCCGTAATTAAGCTATCCTATACCATGAACGATTTGCAGCATATGACCGACCTCCATGCGGGCGGAAACCTTGTCCAACAACCATCTCCCTTTGCCAGCCTGCCTTCTCATCAAAACAACTCTGAACTGCCGTTAAACATCATTCATCAATGGGTAAAGCCCTACTATATGAATGTAGGATCCGGCAATGACGAATGGATAGAACCCTTTATAAATATCAAGCCACTCATCACACACGACTTGACAACTTTATTGCTGGGCGATTCCAACTGGCAGACCCGAAAAGTAGGCGCCTATCTGGCCGCAGTCAACAATTATACTGACCTGATAGACATCATTGGCTCCCGGTTTCTCAAAAATGAGCAATATCAGGGACGCATGTACGCCCTCGTACTCGCCAGCTTCAATACCAGCAAAAGCATCGATTATCTCGACAACTACCTCCTCTATTACCTGAAAAAACCGGAACTGCACTACGACCAGCAATCGGCAATGGAAGCCTTGCTGTATCTGGACACCATCAACGGTACTAACCACTGCAGCCGCCATTTTCCGAACTGGATACAGCTCCGGCAACAATGGCTGCACGTATCCGGCCTCTCTCTTCAATACTACGAAGAACAGCTTTCGCTCCTTAAAATTTTACAGAAAAGCTAAATCATAGTGCCATGAACAAGATCATTAGCGCCGTTTTTGTATTGTTGCTGAGCTTTGTGGCAATCCATGCCCAGGCACAGAACAGACCCGTCTTCCCGGATGAAAACGAGCTGAAAGTAAAAGAAGATTATCCGAAATACGAACCACTGGTGATATCAGCTGCCGAATGGCTGGTGGAAACAGATATCGATAAACAAACAGATATCAGACAGGCTACCAACATTTTTATCCTTCGTTGGACAACCGGATCTCCCAATGTCAGCATTGTCATTGAAAAACCCCACATGAAACTGCTGGACAATAACCCACCCCTGATCCCGGTTTACCTGGCCAATTACGCCAGTTACTGCATCTCCCACCAGTCCTACAAAGACCAGATAGAACCCACTAAATCCGCACTGATAGCGATTTCCAAGGTGTATAAAAAAGGAATAGGCGTGAATAAAAACAAAGCCCTCGAAAAATTGGCGGAAGTCATTGAACGGCAACAGCTGGATGAATATGTCAATAAAAACATGAAACCGGCGCAAAAGTAAGTCTCAGGCAGCCTTCAGCCTCATCCACCTGAACGCCACCGCCCATACCACTCCGAGTACAAGGGTAGTCACCACCCCCATCCCTAACACTGCATTGTCTGCAACATCAAGGCTGGCAGTAAGCATGTATATAAAGAGAAAACAGATCCAGGGAGCGATAGCAGACAAAAGGTATACCTGACTACCGTAATGGGATAAGACTTATTTTTTATTAAAAGATCTTTACCAGCCTTACGGCCCAGCAGCCAGACAGGAAGCACAATGGCCACCAGCAAAATACCATCTACAGGATTGATCTGGCTACTCAGTATAAAGATAATACTATTGAAGGGATCGCTCCGCCACACGAGGAACATGATTTCCAGCAGCACCACGCCCGGTAGTATGCATTTAAGGGCTGTTGTTGCGCCCAGTTGCCGGGCATCTTTTTCATTCATAGGTTAGTTAATAAATTCGCTGCAATATACTCCTCAGGACTATAGCAGATCATCCCACAAAATAGTCAACTCATTACCCTGATAAGTATATCCCCCTTGCGTAATAAAATATTATAGCGTAGTTTATCTTTTTTTTGTGAAGAGATGAAGATGTCCTGCCGACCTCCTGAAAATTTTAAACATTTCGTTATGAAAACAGTTTTTTTAACACTGTTTGCTCTTCTCCTGTTATGCGATGTTATGGCCAATACCATTAATATTGCCGACCGCGGCGCCAAAGGTGATGGCAAAACTGACAATACCGCCATCATCCAGCAGGCTATAAATGAATGCCAGCAAGGCACGGTCCTTATTCCCCAGGGGAATTACCTCACCGGCCCGCTTGTCCTCAAATCTGATATCCGGCTGTATCTCGAATACGGTGCCACCCTCACCGGTATCCCCGATATGAAAAAATATCCCCGCCCCGCCAAAGGCGGCACCCCTTCCCTGCTCCACGCTGCAGATGCCGCCAACATCACCATCTGCGGTGAAGGCACGATCGACGGCCAGGGCGACCATCCCAGCTTCCAGCTGGGCGACGACAGTAAAACCGGCGCCATCCGCCCTATGCTCCTCCATATGGAACGCTGCCGGCATATCACCGTAAAAGATGTCCATATCCGCAACGCAGCCTACTGGGTACAGAAATACGAAGGTTGCGACGATGTAACACTACATGCACTTAAAATATACAGCCACGGCAACTATAACAACGATGGCATAGATATCAGCGGCAGCAGCAACGTACTCATTTCCGATTGTTATATCGATACCGATGATGATGCACTTTGTTTCAAAAGTGAAGTCAATGCTTCCTGCGAAAACATTACCGTCAGTAATTGTGTGCTGCGGAGCAACTGCAATGCGCTCAAGTTCGGCACCGGCTCCTTCAGTGGCTTCAAAAACATCGCTGTCTCCAATATCGCTATACACAAGGCTTCCGAAGAAAACCGCCGTCACTGGAAAAAAAATATGCCCTGGATGGGTATCACCACCGATACCACCGTCATCGCCGGAATAGCCCTGGAAGTAGTAGACGGCGGTAGCATGGACCAGGTCATCATTTCGGGAGTCGCTATGAAAGACGTGCAGACACCCGTTTTCATCCGCCTGGGCGATCGTAACAGAGGCAATACTATCAGCTCTCTGAAAAATGTGATCATCAGCAACATCATCGCGCAAAGCGCCAGCCAGCTCACATCCAGCATTACCGGCATCCCCGGCTATTATGTGGAAAATGTGTCCATCAGTCATGTGATCATTACCACGCCAGGCGGAGCTGCCAATAGCAACAAACCCGTACCCGAAAACATAGCCGCTTATCCCGAAAACAGAATGTTTGGTACCACACTGCCTGCAGCAGCCTTTTATCTGCGGCATGTCAAAAACATTTCCTTCGAAGATATCCGCGTCAACACGCTGCAGCCTGACGCTCGCCCGGCATTTGTGCTGGACGATGTCAGCGGCTTCGAAAACAACCGCTGCTGGGTCAACGGCACCACTGCCACTGTTTCTATCTTAAAAAACTAACCGGATTTTCTAACTTTGATACGAAGTAATCGCCGGCCAACCAGCTAAAGCCGTAACCGTCATAGACCTGTATTTCCTCGACGCTGATAATCATCTCCGCGCTGAGCTTACAATAGACGGGCTGCATCTGAAACGGGAAGGATATGCCGTATGGGCGGAAATACTGAAGAAAGAAAATAAGAATTTAATCAATATATCCTGCAACAGTAATTAGAACAATTCAAACTTATGAAATCTGCTTACCTCGCTGGTCTCCTGCTATGCAGCACTGCCGGCAAAACCTTTTGCCAGCAACAGGATTCTCTGGCCGCTCAAATGCAAACCTACTTCAACGAAGCAGCCACCGCTACCCTGCAACAAAAGCAGATATGGGGCATCGACCTCTATGGGCCTATGCTGCTGGTAAATCCGGCCACCCGGGAGATCATCACCAATATGCCCGACAGCTCCGGCATATTGCAGAAACAAGGAACAGTGTACACCGGCAAACTGCCAAAGCAGTTCAATACAGCCAACACTTCCTTCCACTGGGAAGGCCGCGACTGGGCCATGCTTCAGCTGCCCCTCCCCGGCAATAAAGCAGATAGGGTGAATCTGATGGCCCATGAACTCTTCCACAGAGCGCAGCCCTCCCTGCATTTTACCCTGCAAGACCCGCCCAATAACCACCTCGATAAAAAGGATGGTCGTGTATATCTGCGTCTCGAACTCAATGCACTGCAAAAAGCCTTGAAGGCCACCTCTTCTGCAGAACGCCAACAGCACCTCGCCAATGCCCTGACCTTCCGCCAATACCGCTATATCCTCTTCCCCGGCGCCGATACAACGGAAAACGCCCTGGAACTGAATGAAGGCATAGCCGAATATACCGGTATGATGGTCAGCAACAGGAATAAAAAGGATGCACAGGCACACTTCAGTCAATACCTGCAGACCTTTCTGGAATATCCTACTTTCGTACGGTCGTTCCCGTATCAGACCATTCCCGTATATGGCTACCTGCTGGCTCAGACCACACCAGGCTGGAACAGACAACTTAACAGCCATTCCCAACTGATGCCCCTGCTGATCAAAGGCTTCCACATCACGATACCGAAAGATGTCAAAGCCGCCGCCCTCGCACAAGCCGGACAATACGACGCAGCAGCCATCATAGCCGCGGAAACAACCAGGGAAGTCCGTATACAGGAACAGATCGCTGCCTATACCCGAACCTTCATCACACAACCACATACCGAACTCCGTTTCGAAAAAATGAATGTATCCTTCAACCCCAGTAACATCGTTCCGCTGGAAGGATACGGCACCGTATACCCTACTATGCGGATCTCCGATAAATGGGGCATTCTCACCGTAACCGACGGCTCTTTGATGAGCACCAACTGGGACAAGGTGACGGTGAGCCTCCCGCAGGCATTTACTATCCGTGAAGTGAGTGGACAAGGCTGGAAACTTCAGCTCAACGAAGGCTATACCCTTAGCCAGGATGCCAACGGTAATTATTCCCTGAAAAAGAATTAATACCAGGCTGACCGAAAGCTTATCCGTAGCCAAGATATCAATACTAAGTCTAAAGAATAATACACAACGGCACAAAGACTATATCCATAGTCCCAATGCCAGCGGTAAGTCAAAAAAAATAATGCAACGGCACAAGAGCTACATCCCAGGCCCAAATGCCAGCGGCTAGTCTAAAAGCTTGCCCCACTAAACGGCGCCTTATCATCGGCGCCGTTTTTATTTTATTTAATTAAGGATATTTTTGTCTTTTATTAAAATGAATATACTTACTTTTGCTGCAGGATCTCCTTAATCGGCCTGAACGCGATTCCTAATTAAGGACAAAAATGTATTTATTTATCATGGAGCAACTAAAAGACATTTCCTCCCTTGACGATATCCGCCTGCTGGTAGACAGTTTCTACGGGAAAGCTCGTGCTGATGAGCTGCTGGGGCCCATTTTCAACGGCATCATACAAAACCGCTGGCCTGAACATCTCGACAAAATGTACCGCTTCTGGGAAACATTGCTGCTGGACAACCATACCTACCATGGTAGTCCTTTCTGGCCACATGCCCAAATGCCCGTGAATGCAACCCATTTTGACCGCTGGCAGCAGCTTTTCCGGGAAACGGTAACACAGCTTTTTGACGGGCCAAAAGCCAGCGAAGCCTGCTGGCGGGGAGAAAAAATGGCGCAGATGTTCCTCTCCAAGATCACGTATTACAATAGTACCACAGCAATAAAATAGCTATTATGGAAATCAATGAAAACACCATCATTGGCCAACTGGTTGCCACCGACTACCGCACCGCCGACGTTTTCCGCCACCACGGCATCGACTTCTGTTGCAAAGGAAACCGGGCCATAGGCCAGGTTTGCACAGAAAAAAAACTCGACATGGCCCCTATCCTGAACGAACTGCATGATATAACGGCAACGCCTGAATGTAGTATACAAACCTATCACATATGGCCACTCGATCAGCTAGCAGAACATATTGTCCGCAAACACCACCATTATGTCGCACAAAAAATACCAGTCCTCCACCAATACCTGAGAAAAGTCTGCCAGGTACATGGACAAGAACATCCTGAACTGTGGCAGATAGCAGCCTTGTTTACCGCCGCGGCATCAGAGCTCACCGCCCACATGGAAAAGGAAGAACTGATACTTTTCCCACGCATCCGGGAAATCGTCAAAAAACAGGAGGCAGGCGAATACTTCGAATCCGGCGCTGTCAGCAAAGTGGATAAACCCATCGCTGTCATGATGGGCGAACACGACCAGGAAGGGGAACGCTTCCGCAAAATAGCTGAGCTGAGCAACAACTACACACCACCCGAAAATGCCTGCAACACCTATCGTGTTACCTACGGCATACTCAAAGAATTCCAGGACGACCTGCACCAGCACATACATCTCGAAAACAATATCCTTTTTCCTAAAGCAATAGCAGCCGAAAAAACACTGACCGGCAGTTGCAAAATACCTTCATAAAAAAGAATGGCCGGCAAAACACCGGCCATTCCTTATCTTCCTGCATCTGTTATAAAATATTTTACTAGTTATGCCCATGATCATGTCCGTGTCCTCTTTCACCATGATCTTCATGTCCACGTGCATGCATCTGTTCATTACCCTTGCCATACATCGGATGCCCTTTCACAATAAAATACTTGCTGTCCCGGCTATCCCGGATGATCGGCTGGCTGCCGTACCATTCCTGCCCCTTGTAACGCGCATATTTATTCCTGTAAACATTATCTTGCATCCAGGGGTTCGGTTGATTGATAACTACCTTATACCCCCTGTACACATCAAAGTTATATCGCGGTGGTAAAGTGGGCGCAAACATCCAGCTTCCTCCGTTAAGGTATACGTACTGCTGGCTGGCAACATCATAATAGGCGTCTATGTCCGGAAAGTAATAGTATTGAGCATAGTCATACCCTACCGGCCCCCATACAGGCTGACTGCCAACATTAAAATTCACATTCAGCCTCACCTGTGCCTGTAACGCACCCTGGTATAACAAACCACTGGCAATCACTAACGCGATAAATAATATCTTTTTCATATCGCATGGTTTTACCTACTGGAAAACAAAGGGGATGCCAGCCCACCATCCATATGCCACTAAACTGTTAAATTAAATGGCTAATTTCAGCCCGATGGACAACAGAAAACTACTGGCTGATTTTATCACTCGCTATTGCAACCTGTCCGATCCGGACCTTGAAAAAGTACTGCAACAATTTTCTTTCGGAGAAATTGCGGCAGATACTGTTATCCTCCGGAGAGGACAAACCTGTGACACGCTTTCCATCATCCTGAAAGGAGCCTTCCGGCTTTTTGCTGTAGATGAAGCCGGTAATGAAACGACCACCTGGCTTGTATTTGAAAACACCCTGATTACCGAACCGGCCAGCTTCCTCACGCGGCAGCCCTCCCGCTATTACCTCCAGGCACTGGAGCATTCCGAAATAACTACCATTCACTACGATCAGCTGCATGCACTTTATCAAAAAATACCCGGATTCGAATCCTTTGGACGGAAACTGATGGAAGAAATATTAGTAGGCACCATGTGCAGAGCTACCTCACTACTCCTCGACACCCCGCAGGAAAGGTACAACCGGCTGCTACAGCAGCCCCGTTTTTTGCAACGGGTGCCATTGAAACATCTTGCCTCCTTTATCGGCATCACCCCTTCTTCCCTCAGCCGGCTACGGCGCCGCATGCAAACCTGAGCTTCCATTAATTGCCTTAAGACAATTTCCGGCGCCCGGATGTTCATGAGCTTTGTTGTATAAAACACATCGTTATGTCAGCAAAGATTGCGCTCATCACCGGCGCCAACCGTGGGCTGGGCCTGGAAGCCGCCCGGCAGTTATTGCAAAAGGGAGTAAAAGTTATCCTCACCGCCAGGGACCCTATAAAAGGTGAAGCTGCCGTCCGCAGCTTGCAACACGAATATCCCCACGCCGCCTTCCTCCCGCTGGATATCAGCCAGCCTCAACAGATACAGGCACTCTTCGAAAAGATCTATCACCTGTACGGCCACCTGGATATTCTCATTAACAACGCTGCAATCACCCATGCCAGCCCTTCCCGGCTGCCCGCTCAACGAATGGCCAATACTATCCTGCAGGCAGACATAGAAGAGCTTAAAGCTGTTTTTGATACCAATGTATGGGGTACGCTACTGCTCACGCAAACCATGCTTCCTCTCCTGCTGAAAAGCAATACCGGACGTATCATCAACCTGAGCAGTGAGCTGGGCAGCATTCAGTTACAGGCCGATCCCGCTTCTCCCATCTATCATGTAAAAAAATTCGGTTACAACAGCTCCAAAACAATGGTCAACCTGCTCACTGTATATCTCCAGGAAGCACTACGTGATACTACCGTCAGCGCCTATACTGTAAGCCCCGGCTGGGTGAAGACCTCCATGGGCACCGCTGATGCTTTGCTGGAAATCCCTGAAGGCGCCAGGATCATTGTACAGGCAGCCCAGGAAGAAGTGCCCACCCGACAGTTTTTCACCCATCAGTGGCAAACTATTCCTTGGTAATAATCAGGATTTCCATTCGTAATTCGTAATTAAAAAAGGGTGTGCTGCCATTACAGCAACACACCCATCATTCGCATTTGCTCATGCTCAATGTTCTACTACTTCTTTCAGAAATTTGCCATTGGTATCAAACAACACATCTTTCTTATTCACTTCAGCTTCATAATTTACCTCGCCACCGGCTTTGGTAATCTTTGCCGCCTCTGCAATACGGGCGCCCTTATAATGCTCCTTTAAATAAGCAGTAACGCTTGCCGGCAAAGCTGATACAGCAATCGTCTCCTCTGTTTCCTGCAAGATGCCTGCCTGATTGTAAACAGCAGACTGATGTTTCCCATTATGCACAAAACTTACTTCGGTATCAGCAATCCCTTCTTTATTCCACTTCACTTTGGTAGCGCCGGGATAAGCCTTTTCAAAGGCCGTTTTGGCTGCTGCAGGCACTTTTACCTGCGCTACAGCCGTGACCGTTATACCAATGGACAAAACCATCATCAGGTGCTTTTTCATATGTAGCTTGTTTTAGCAGCAACTTACATCCGGATTCTGTTTTCTTTCTGTGGCGCTGACATTCTTCCACATTTTGTAGCCCGTCAAGGACGTGATACCGCAGAAAGTATCGGTTATACCCCGCAAAAAGCCAGCTGGCAGCAGTATAGCGTCAGGCATCCGCTTTGCAGGTAGATTTTTAACTTATTGTTACAAAAATATTTGTCCTAACATGCAGAAATATGCACAGATCCTCATAGCCGACGATGACCCTGAGGACGTATTCATAATGGAAATGATGTGCAGGGAGCTTTCTTTTTCAGATAACATCCATTTTGTACAGGATGGCATGATGGCACTCGAATACCTGGATGCACTATACGAAAAGCCATTACCCTCGCTCATTGTCCTTGATCTGAATATGCCCAGACTTACGGGTACGCAAACACTGGAACTGTTGAAGCAGCACACACGGTACCAGGATATCCGGGTTATTATCTATTCCACTTTCCTGAATGAGATACAGAAACAACAGTGTATCAAACTGGGTGCAGAAGCTTTTGTAGTCAAACCAGACACTTATGAAGAAGGGCTGGAAATTATGCAACAGTTCCACGATTGCAGCCTGGGTAATTACTCTTTCCCTATAGCCAGCTGATCCTGCGATCAGAACATCGTAGTATAGCCCTAACGGTTACGCTCCAACAATGCATCCAACCCTATTTTACCACTTCCATACACTAACAGGGTAAATAACATGAGAATATAATAAAGAGGGATTTCAAAACCATTGTCACCGGCCTCAAAACCATTGGCCCAGTGTACTGTAATAATAGCCACCACCATACTGATCATCAGCGGCAGTGTAATATAACGCACCCACAGTCCCAGCGTCAGCAAAATGATACCCAGCGTTTCCGTAACAGCCACCACATAAGCACTGATATAAGGCGCAGGGATATGCAACTGGCCAAACCAGTCCCCAATACTGTGGATATCTTTCCACTTCAGCAGCGCCGGATGATAATAACCATAAGCCAGCACCAGCCGGAAAAACAACAGGGGAATATCTTTCAGCGCCGAAAGCCGGCGCGCATATGCAGCATAAAAACGCATGATTCAGGATTGAAAGCCCAGCACAAAATGTTGCCGGTACATATTACCTAAAAATGCCAGCGTATCTTTTTCCAGTGTATCTGTCAACGTTATTCCAAGCTGTGGCGAATAATCCAGTATGTCCCTCACCGTTACCCCCTGCACCAGCTGCTCCACTACAAAAGCCAGCCAGGGCGAGAGATCAGTAAACTGTACATGGCCGGTACCAGCCTCCCGGTACAACAGCACAAACCAGGCCCCCTTCTGTTTCAGCAACCGCGCTGCCTTCGCTTCCAGGTGCACCGGATAACTAAATGACAGCAACCGGTACTCCGGATTCAGTACCAGCGGCGTCTCCAGCCAGCTGCCTTCCTGCCTGAAAGGAGCCGGAGCAATATCTTCCATATTAAACACTTCTATCTCCGCCCATTCAAATCCGAGCAGATCACTGAGATACGGTATACCATATACTTCATCCCAGCTGTTTTCCACCGAATAAGTGTAAAACTCCAGCGGCATCTTCCATAGCTGGTACGACTGGCAAGCATGGTTAGCAAAAAAAGTGCTGACCATTCTGTTCCATTTGCGCGCGGGGATATTGGTGGAGGTAATCGGGAAAGCGGTTTCGATGGTAGCTTTCACCGTATGCAGAATAGTGCGGCGATAGTGGGCAAGACGGTCCTGGGGCACGCCAGGCAACTTTACTTTGTCGCCGGTACGGCAATGGGTCGCAAACTGCTGTTGCAGCTGCCATGTATCAGGCAACGAGTTCATTTTTCTGTTTCCATTGTTTTTGACAAATCGATTTCAGCCGCGTCAGTTCTGTCTCCAGCGCTTCCACAGCCGGAATATTGTTATCCCGCTCCAGCAATACCGGCACCGGTTTTATCCGCTGGATGGCCCATTCAAACAGATCGTATACCGGATCTGCAATCGGATTCCCATGTGTGTCCAGGATCATATCCGGGGATACCTGCTCATGACCAGCCATATGTATATAAGCTACCTTATCAAGCGGTAGCTGTGAAATAAATGTCTTCGCATCATAATGATGATTAAAGGCATTGACATAGATATTATTAATATCAAGCAGCAGCTGACAGTCAGACTGTGCTACCACTTCGTTGATAAAATCAATCTCGCTCATTTCCGGTGCCACCGATATATAATAAGAGATGATCTCCATAGCCAGCGGCCTTTGAAGAAAGTCCTGCACCTGACGGATACGGCCGGCGATATGTTTTACCGCGTCCATCCGGAAAGGCATTGGCAGCAGATCGTACAGATGGGCATTATTACATTTGGCATAACTCAGATGTTCTGAGTACAGTTGTATTTTATATTCTTCCAGAAAAGATTTCACATAACGGAGGAACGCTTTGTCCAGCTCTTCAGGACTGCCGACAGACAAGGAAAGCCCATGGCAGAGTACCGGATACTTTTCCACTACCCGGTGCAACATCTTTTTCCAGTAACCACCAAGGTTCATCCAGTTCTCCGGAGCAAATTCAACGAAGTCAGGAGTGATCAGCGTTCCGCTGATCATCTCTTCCGCAATCTCGCGGCGAAAGCCTAATCCTACCATGACCAGGTATTTTGGTAAAAGGATAAAGGGAAAGACCTGTAACCGCCTTTCCCTTTTAATTTAATGGGAAATTATTTGCCGGACTTGGTAGTATCAGCGGCAGGCTTGCCTTTACCGCCGCCTTTTTTGCCCTTTTTGTGACCTACACATTTGCCTTGCGCACATTTGCCCGGAGAGCATTTACCTTCATGGGATTTCATAGTGGAATCCTTGTGGTTACTACAAGAAAGCTCTACTGCACTGACAGGGGAGGAATGACCAGTCAGGACGCTTCTGACAGCAGCACCAGAGCCAAGATTAGTATAACTAACCGGATTGGCAGCTGTAGGTTGCAGGGCAGCAAGACCCAGGATAGCGCTGGCTACGAGAGAGCCGGAAAAAAGCACTTTTTTGTTGATTGATTTTTTTTCCATTTTTGTGAATTTAAACTGAGTGAAATAGTTAGATATATGACTTATACCTGAAAGCGGAGTGCTGTCTGATTGCTGGGGTCAAAGTTCAGTCTGTTGTTTGATTGCCTGTACCGGTCAGTGCCGGGCCGGTTACTACAGCCATTTTCTGCGTGCGGGCGGTGATGTCATTCCTCAATTACTGCACCAGTTTTTATCCGGGGTCACTGCGTCCATCATCTTGCCTGTAGAAAGCTTACGGAAAATTAAATGTTTTAGTTTTCCTGAAAACGCAAATAAATGTTATTCAATTTATGCTATTTTTGGCCTGAACGCTGCTGCGTGATTAAAAAAGGCCCATGAAAAATAAGATGCCCCCTGTAACGTCCGTATACTTTATTTCATTGCTGAAGGCATACTTGCGTGGAACTAAAACTAAACAGGAAGTGTTACAGGACCTGTACGGAGAAATAAACCTACAACCTTTAGACCCGGAAGATTCCGGAGAAGATGTTACCCGCCTTCTGCTGAGGACTGCCGCTAACATGCATGAAGATTATTATCAGGAGATAGTTGGTGCCCTCACTCAGGCTAAAGACTCCGCACCTACCCGTGAAGGAGTAATACATCAGCTGGAAGCACTGCTGGCCGGCCACACTACCCAGGCAGAGCTGTTGCAATGGGCCACCTGGCACAACGATCCGGGAGAAGATAACGGTATCAGCTACTTCGATGATCTGGCTGTGGACTATTTCTGCACCCAGCTGCTGCCCAATCCTTCTGAACCACTTACTTCCGCCCATTTTACACAGATACTTAAAATATTCAGAAATCCGTTCCGCGACCAGCTTAAAGACAAAGTAGCGCTGGTGCTGCTGTTTGAAAAGGAAAAACAACGTTTCCTCTTTTACGTAGGCGACTATATACAGGGCCATACCGCACCAGAACAACTGGACGTATACCTGCTGAACAAATTCGGCATGGACCATTACTCCTTCCCCTATATGTCTTCGCTCGCCGACATGATGTACGATCCTTCCAAACTGCCGGCACTGCTCAATGCTGCCGCTCAGAGCAGCAGGCAATAAACCGCAGGAACCGGCTCCGGTCTGCAGCCATGCGGCAGACCGGCCCGCTATCGTATCACTTCTGATACCACCACCATCCGGCTTTCCCCTCTTACAATATCAGTGGTCCAGGTATTTACCTTGTCCCCGTTACTGTACTCCAGGTGCGTCTCCAACGGCAGGGCTATAGGAGGATAACTGCCCGCTATGAGGAGCTGTTCGAT
Organism: Chitinophaga flava; assembly: GCF_003308995.1. Classification (NCBI taxonomy): domain Bacteria; kingdom Pseudomonadati; phylum Bacteroidota; class Chitinophagia; order Chitinophagales; family Chitinophagaceae; genus Chitinophaga; species Chitinophaga flava. The sequence goes on from NZ_QFFJ01000001.1 coordinate 1,423,087, forward strand.
CTGGTCTTTATAATGATCAGGGATAAAAACATAACCGGGAAACAGCGTGTGGGGCTCCTGTGGCACCCAGATGCTGGCTGCTGTAAGCACCCTGCTGGTAACTCCGATACTGGCGGAATCACGGCGTGTAGTATCAGCTGTATATTCTTCACAGGCTATACCGGCAATTACCTTCTTCTCTCCGGTCCGGATAAGCCGGTTAAGATACCCCGTCTCACCGGGATATACCGGTTCCATCGTATTCAGGTTCAGTTTCTCCCGGGTGCCGCTCCCCACCTGATGGATAGCTGTAATGCTCAGCTGGGCCCCCTTTAAAAAATCAGCATAAAAACGATACCGCGCCCCCGTACTTTTACTTAGCAGATGTACGCCTAGCTGCGGCCTCGCACTGCTGTAATAAATCATCATCTCCTCCCCTCCCTTCTCTACACGCTGACCGCCTTCCCAGGCTTCACTTTCCTGGTAAACAGCTATATCAAATTCAAATATGGAATCTATCTGCACCTGTTGATCTCCGCCAATAATAAGGGAAGGCCCCTTGCTGACCGGGCCGCTGTGCTCTGTCTCATAAGGTCCCTCAGTTAACACGGTATCAACCGGAGCCCCGGCAAGATGACGAACCTTGTCTTTCACTTTTTTCAATATCTGCGCCTGCAGGGTAGAGGCCAGCAATATACAGGCAAGGAGTAAAACCTGTTTTTTAATAGGCATAAGCATAGAATAATTACGAATTACAAATTACGACAATCAAATATATTTTAATCGTAATTCGTAATTCGTAATTCATAATTTATAATTCGTAATGGTATCAGCTGACCATAAGGCTGCAACCACGCAAAGCGGAGTTATCCAGTCGGCCTAATACTTCAAAACGGCCGTCTTCATGGATCTTTCCGATGTCCTCGGTAGCAATAAATGCGCAGGAATAAATATTGGCCAGGTCTATAATGTTCATAACCCCTGACCCTTTGCCGGCCGTAAGCTGGAAGGGATCGTTTTCATCACGCAGCAACACTTTCATCCAGGGTGGCGTTTCAAAATACCCCTGCCCGCGGGAATAGGCCTGTGACAATAATTCGGTCATACCGTATTCAGCATGTACCACGTCAACGCCTAATCTGTTTTTCAGAAAATCATGTACCTCATTACGGGTCCATTCTTCCCGGCGCCCTTTCATCCCGCCGGTTTCCATCACAATGGTATGCTGCAGCTGCAGGGAATATTTCTCCGCAAAATCGAGCAAACCAAAAGTAACACCGATCAGCAGCACCTTCTGTTGCCTTGCCTCCAAAGCCTGCAGCTGGTGAAACAGCTTATCATGCTCATAAAGGTAAAAACCACTTTCTTCACGGCCACTACGTACAATCATCTCCTGCACCATACATACCAGCGAAGAATGCTGCCGCTCCAGATAGGAAGGTAGCAGCCCCACCACTACGTAATCGGTCACCGGCCCATAAAACTGCTCAAAGGCGATCATAAAGCTCCGGGTATAAATGGCTGCATCCTTTACCAGATGGCGGCTGTTGACGGTCTGTGTAGTGCCGCTGCTTTCAAATATCAGCTGTGGCTCAAACTGGCCGCATACCACCGTATGGGTCTTGAAAAACTGGATCGGCAGATAGGGAATGTCCAGGATACCTTTCACTTCCTGGGGATTTATACGCAGGGCATCCGTATAGGCACGGTAAAGCTCATTTTCCTGGTATTGGTAATGAAACACCTCCAGAGCGGCCGTTTCCAGCTCATGGTGTTGCAGGGAGAATATATGGTCGGGCGAAACTACGCGCATGGATATCGGTCTTTAAAAGAACACAAAGTTAGGGAGAAGAATAAATTTACCTACCGGAAGTAACAATTGACCCGAAAAAAACGTTTTCCGGGAGGGAGACAGAGATAGCTGAATATTTGTATATTTCCTAAATTAATGTAGGTTTGTTTTATGAAGAAAATTCTCTTTTTGATCTTGGCCGCCGGTCTCTTCTATGCTTGTAAAAAGGATAAAATCGGCACCAAACCTTTGCTATCCTTCAAAAGTTATTCTGAAGACAGTATAACACCTACCACCAAAACCTTTGTACTCACCATGCGGGTGGAGGACGGTGACGGAGATATTGAAGACAGCATCGCCGTGGCCATGTTCAAAGACAGTCAGCAAGCCACCAGCCACGATACCATCTGGACCTTCTATAAAATGCCTAACATCGGACAAAACAGGGGCAACAAGGTGAAAGCCGACGTGATCATGCCATTCCAGGAAATTGACTTCGCCGCCGCCTACAACCCTGTTCCCAATGATAGCGCCCACTATATCGTGTTCCTCCGCGACAACGCCGGCAATTTCAGTGATACCATTCCCACACCAAAATTTCCGTTCCGGCGGAACAGATAGTCTTTCAAAAGCCTTACATTTACAAGATATCAGGGATTCCTTAAACGGAATCCTTTATTTTTTAAAGCTTTATCATTCATTTTTCCACATATGAACAAGATCGAGGAATTACAGTCGAAGATTAAAGAAGCTATGTTAGGTGGTGGCGAAGTACGGATCGCGTCACAGCATAAAAAAGGAAAACTGACCGCCCGCGAAAGGCTGCAACTCCTGATGGACGAAGGATCTTTCGAAGAACTGGATATGCTGGTGACCAACCGCAACAGAGGTATAACCACTGATCAGGAACAATTCCCCGGCGACGGCGTAGTTACAGGATATGGCACCATCAATGGCAGACTGACCTATGTCTTTTCACAGGATTTCACTGTATATGGCGGTAGCCTCTCCGAACCTCATGCCCGTAAAATATGCAAGATCATGGACCTCGCCATGCAAAACGGCGCTCCGTTGATCGGTCTCAATGACAGTGGCGGCGCCCGTATCCAGGAAGGCGTGGTAAGCCTGGGCGGTTATGCTGATATCTTCTACCGCAACACCCGCGCCTCCGGCGTAATCCCACAGATATCCGCCATCATGGGCCCCTGCGCCGGCGGCGCCGTATACTCACCCGCCATCACCGACTTCATCATGATGGTGGAACAAACCTCCTACATGTTCGTGACCGGCCCCAACGTGGTAAAAACCGTCACCCATGAAGAAGTGACTTCTGAAGAACTGGGCGGCGCCCAGACACATGCTACCAAAAGCGGCGTGACGCACTTCGCCTGCGCCAACGAAGTGGAATGCATACAAAACATCAAACAACTCCTGAGTTATATCCCGCAAAACTGCGAAGAAACAGCACCGGTATATCCTTACGAACCAGGCAACGAACTGCGGGACGCCCTCAACACCCTCATTCCGGCCAGTCCCAACCAGCCGTATGATATGAAGGAAGTCATCGCTCAGATCACCGATACCGACAGCTTCTTTGAAGTACATAAAGACTTTGCAGACAATATCATTGTAGGCTTTGCCCGCGTTGCCGGACGAAGCATCGGTATTGTGGCCAACCAGCCCGCTGTACTGGCCGGTGTACTCGATATCCACGCCTCTGTAAAAGGTGCCCGCTTTACCCGCTTCTGTGATGCCTTCAACATCCCGCTGCTGGTACTGGTAGACGTACCCGGATTCCTCCCCGGCACAGACCAGGAATGGAACGGTATCATCACCAACGGTGCCAAACTGCTCTATGCCCTCTGCGAAGCTACGGTACCCAAAATCACCATCACCACCCGTAAAGCCTACGGTGGCGCCTACTGTGTAATGAACTCCAAACATATCGGAGCCGATCTCAACTACGCCTTCCCGCAAGCCGAGATTGCAGTTATGGGAGCCAAAGGCGCCGTAGAGATCATCTACAAAAAGGAAATCGATACCGCTGCAGACCCGGAAACACGCACCACTGAACTGGTGACAGATTACACCGACCGGTTTGCCAACCCGTACCTGGCCGCAGAAAAAGGTTATATCGATGAAGTCATCATCCCGGAACAAGCCCGCGCCAAACTTATCAAAGGCTTTAAAATGCTGGAAAATAAAGTGGTGAATATGCCCAGAAAAAAACACGGTAATATACCTTTGTAACTAATTAGGAATTACGAATTACGAATTACAAACGCAGGCTCCCGGGCCCCCTTGTAATTCGTAATTCGCTATTCGTAATTCGTAATTGTTTTCTATGCGGTCCGTTTTTAACTTTTTCCTTTTCACCTCCCTCTTTATTGCACTTTGCGCACTGCTGATGATATGGCAGACTAACCAGTTACTTCATCTGGATTATCCGCATTGTACCTTTTATCTGTTCGTATTTTTTTCCACTATCTGTAGTTATAATTTTCACTGGTACCTGACACCTGGCACCTACTCCTCTTCAGAACGGCTGCAGTGGGGTGAACGGCATCGTACCATGATGCTTGTGTTTTGTGGAATAGGCCTGGCAGGCGCCCTTTTTTATTTCTGGCAACTGCGGGAACACTGGATGGCCCTCAGCGGAGGCGCTTTCCTCACCTTCCTCTACTCCGCTCCCAAGGTGCCACACAAAACATTTACCTGGCTGCGTAAAATCGCGATCGGTAAAACCCTGTTTCTGACAGCAGTATGGACCTATGTAACTACGCTGCTGCCAGCACTGGTAGCCAATCTGGGCTTCTCCTGGGCGCTGCTTTTTTTTACAGTGCACCGCTTCCTGCTGATTTATGCGATCTGTATCTTGTTTGACTACCGCGACCTGGAATCCGATAAAAAAGAAGGTATCCGCAGCCTGATCACTTACCTCGACCTGAAAAACCTCAACCGCTTATATTACCTCACCCTGTTGTTGTCTGCTGTTGCTGCCGGCCTCCTGGGCCCGGAAACAACCATCCCCGTCATCGCTACCCTGATGGCGCCCGTAGTGATCACCGCTCTGCTCACCCGCAAAGCGCAGCACAACCCGTCAGATTATCTGTTCTACTTCGTACTCGATGGACTCATGGCCCTGTCGGCCCTGCTACACCTCCTGATTTACTGGGCACAGGCATAAAAGAAGCCTGCCGTCGTATAACGTAATTTGCTACATTTGTCCGATCGCAAAAAGCTATTCTTATGTCCAAGAAACAGAAATCCATCCTCAACAAGGAATCACTGGCATTCCTCAAAGACTACCTGAACAATCCATCTCCCACTGGTTTTGAGAAAGAAGGACAAAAACTGTGGCTCAAATATCTGACACCATATATTGATGAACACCAGGTAGATGCCTATGGCTCTGTAGTAGGTATCATCAATCCCAAAGCACCTTTTAAAGTGGTGATAGAGGCTCACGCAGATGAAATTTCCTGGTTCGTAAACTATATCTCCCCCGAAGGGCTGATCTATGTAATCCGCAATGGCGGCTCTGATCAGCAGATCGCACCTTCCAAAAGAGTCAATATCCATACTGAAAAGGGGATTGTAAAAGCCGTATTCGGCTGGCCTGCCATTCATACCCGCCTCCGCAGCGGCGACGGCAAAGAGCCCCAGCCCAAAGTAGAAAACATCTTCCTGGATTGCGGCGCCCGCTCCCGTAAAGAAGTGGAAGACCTGGGCATACATGTCGGCTGTGTAGCCACCTTTGAAGATGGCTTTGAAGAACTGAGCTACGACTACTTTATCTGCCGCGCCATCGACAACCGTATCGGCGGCTTTATGATCGCGGAAGTGGCCCGCCTGCTGAAAGAAAAGAAACAGGAACTGCCTTTCGGCCTCTATATTGTGAATGCGGTACAGGAAGAAGTTGGCCTGCGCGGCGCCGAAATGATCGCTAAACGTATTAAACCGGACGTGGCCATCATCACCGATGTAACCCACGATACCACCACCCCGATGATCAACAAAAACATTGAAGGGGAAATCAAATGCGGCGGCGGTCCCAGCATCACCTATGGCCCTGCTGTACACAACATCCTCCGCGACCTGATCATCAAAACTGCTAAAAAGAACGAGATCCCGTACCAGCTGCATGCCGTAAGCCGCAGCACCGGCACCGATACCGATGCTTTTGCCTATTCCAACGATGGTACACCATCCGCACTGATCAGTTTACCACTGCGGTATATGCATACCACCGTTGAAATGGTGAAACGGGATGATATCGAAAATACAATTCAGCTGATCTATCAGACTTTATTACAGATCACGCCGAAAACAAATTTCAAATATCTGTAACCGTTAGTTACCCTGCTACGCAGGGCGGCCTGCTGCTCCCGATCAACGGAAGTAATCAGCTGCCCTGCGTACTTTCTCTACCCACATACCGGAAGAAGCCTTTACCACATACTCGCTCAACCCCACTTTATTAGCTCCATAAGCCCAGTCATAGGTATATCCCATCCGCGTCCAGGGATAATGGTAATCTGTTGCCGTTACCAACGGACGGTAGTACGCATAAATGATGTAATTGTTAAACCACGTAACATAATCCACCGGTGCAGAAGGAATCAGTACAGGACCGGCTGTAGTGGTATTAATGGCCGGATCTCCTGCCGGACGGAACAAATTAACGGCCTTCACCCACACTTCCGCAATATGCGTATTGCTCTTGGGATTCACCGGCGGCAACCCCAGCAGCTGGCTGACACGAAGGATCGTATCGGAAGTGGGCGTAAAACTCTGACCAATCCGGGTTTTCATCTGTTTTGGAATAAACAGCCAGGACTCGCCCCACGTATTGGTAATGGAATCGCCTTCCGGATAACTGGTCGGAAAACGCATAAAAGTAGCCATCAGTACATAAGTCTGACCATTAATCGTCTTCCATTGAAGATTGGGATTACTTTCTGTGATAGCCCACAGGTTTTTGGAGATCTTGTTACTGTCCGTAATCATGGCATCCGCTACAGCATGCGCATACAGCGTATCCAGATTGTAAACCGGTGTCACAGGATCATCATGTTTTTTACAGGAGGACAGTACAAAGACCGATAGGAAAAAACAAGCGAGCAGCTTGCCACTGAAGGTGTTTTTCATAGCAATGGTTTTGAAATAGAGGTTTTGAAATAGAGGTTAAACTCGGTTGTGGTTTTGAGTGCCCGCAAATAACTACTTTTCAATGACTTTCCCAACTGTGATTTATGTGATACTGAGGATGCTCCTGATATAGGGAGATAAAAGAGCAGCAGCCATTGATATACATCAATGGCTGCTACTATTAATCAAATGTTCTTTGGCTTTTATTGAAAGCTGGGTGGTTTTACCGCAAAATCAAATTCGATACTATTTAAAAAGTGCTGCACACCCAGCCGATACCCATTCATACCTAATCCGCAGATGGAACCTACACATTTGGCCGCGATAAGGGAAGTATGCCGGAATTCCTCCCGGGCATATACATTGCTGATATGAATTTCGATGACAGGTGCTTTGATGGCTGCGATGGCATCACGGATGGCTACGGAAGTATGGGTATAACCACCGGCATTCAGCAGGATACCATCATAGGAAAAGCCGATCTCATGGAGATGATTGATGATCTCTCCTTCCACGTTGTGCTGGAAATAGCTGAGTTCTACAGCAGGAAAACTTTTTTGCAGCTTCTTGAAATAATCTTCAAAAGACTCACTGCCGTAGATACCGGGTTCCCGCTTGCCCAGCAGATTGAGATTAGGCCCGTTAATGATGGCTATCTTCATGATGATGATAAAGTAGGTTGATGAATAAACGAAGATAATTATTCTGCTTTATTATCACTGCCCCAGCGGAAGGTTTGCTGCTCCACGCCGGCCAGGTCTACAATACGGTCCACTACAGTGGCTGCTACCTCTTCAATGGTGGCAGGCAGACTGTAATACGACGGTGTAGCCGGACAGATGATTCCGCCCGCCAGTGTTACCGCTTCCATATTACGGATATGCATCAGGTTATAGGGCGTTTCCCTGACCACACAAATCAGTTTACGCCTTTCTTTCAGCACCACGTCCGCCGCCCTCGTGATCAGGTCGTTGGAGATACCCGTGGCAATACGGCCCAGGGTGCCCATGGAACAGGGGCAGATAATCATGGTATTAAATCTCCCGGAACCGGAAGCAAAAGGAGCGTGAAAGTCCTGTTGGGTATAAAAACGGAAAGGCAGCTGATGATAATCTTCGTTCTTCAGTTCTGTTTGCCAGACAGTCTTGGCATTCTCGGTCATTACAACGGCTACTTCATCCAGCTGGTCGGCAGCGGCATGCAGCTTGTTAAGCAACTGCCTCGCATATATCGACCCGCTGGCACCAGTAACTGCTACTACTATACGATGTTTCATGTGCTATACGATATGATAGCACAAAGCTAGTCTATTATCCGTTCAGGTGATCGGCAATCTCATCCATGTTGATACCGTTATGGCTCTCATCATAGGTACATACTCCGTTACGGATGAGCAGCACCTGGGGTGATTCGTGCTGTACCTGGTAAGTGTGCGCTATTTGGCCAGACAGGTCGCGGTAAGCAATCAGATCGAGATAATAAAACGTTAACCCATCGGGAGCTGCTGCACGTTCAAGCCGGGATTTGGCCATCGAACTGATAGAACACCGCGTGCTATGTTTAAAGATCACTACCGGCTGATGAGCAGAAGCCACATTGATTTCCTGCAATTGTTCCTCACTGGTTAACGTTTTCCAATTCATTAGTTAGCTCATTTTATTATGATGTGCGGCTGGAGCCTTCGCCATTCCCCTCATCGGACAACCTAATTTCTGACGGCTTGCGCACGAAGTTAAGAAAGCTGCAAAGATACACACCATACCTGCGCAGCCCAAAATTCTTACAAACGATTTCATAATGGGAGAAGATTTAATAAGTAAACGAAATTTCATAGGAATTTATGATACGACAACTTTTTTAATAGTCTTTTGTAACGTTATTTTGCAAATATAAATAATACATTAAAAAAAACAACTATACCATTTTAAGATTAGGTAACTTTTTGGTATCAGAAGATATCAAAGTTATCTTTTCGGACATATTTTTCCCGGTTATGGCAAAAGTACATTTTATTGCAATTGGTGGAAGTGTAATGCACCAGCTGGCCATCGCACTCAGGCATAAGGGTTATGAGGTGACAGGCAGTGACGACGAGATATTTGAACCGGCATTGTCCAATCTCCGGCAGGCAGGCATCCTGCCCGCCTCACTCGGCTGGGACCCCACCCGCATCACCGCCGATATAGACGCGGTCATATTAGGTATGCATGCCCGGGAAGACAACCCCGAACTCATCCGCGCCCGGGAACTGCAACTCAAAATCTACTCTTTCCCGGAATACATCTACCAGGAAAGTAAAAATAAAACAAGGGTAGCCGTAGGTGGCAGTCATGGTAAAACCACCACCACCGCCATGATCATGCATGTGCTGCAGTACAACCAGCAAGCTTTTGACTACCTCGTAGGCGCCAGACTGGAAGGGTTTAACCAGTCCGTTAACATCACCGACGCACCGCTCATCGTCTGCGAAGCAGATGAATACCCGGCTTCCGTCATCGAAAAAAGACCCAAATTCCTCTTCCTGCACCCGCAGATAGCTATACTCACCGGCATCGCCTGGGATCATATCAACGTATTTCCTACTTACGAGATCTATGAGGAGCAGTTCGCCCTCTTCCTCCGTCAGATGGAGCCGGGCAGCGTGCTGATCTACAACAGCGGAGACACCGCCCTCAGCAACCTCGTGACCGCCGAAGGACGCCATCTCCGGCTGATACCTTATACCACGCCCATCCACATGATCCGGGATGGTGTAACCCGCGTGTTTTTTGATGAAGGATATGCCGATCTGGAAGTATTCGGAGAACATAACCTCCTCAATATGCATGCTGCCAAATTGGTGTGCAACGAACTGGGACTGTCAGACGAAGCCTTCCTGGCCGCTATCGCCTCTTTCAGAGGTGCTGCCAAAAGACTGGAACTGGTCGCTAAAAACGATCACAGTGTCATCTACCGCGATTTTGCCCATGCCCCTTCCAAGGTGAAAGCCACCATGGAAGCCACCCGGCAGCAGTTCCCACAACGCAGGCTCATCGCCGTACTCGAACTGCATACCTACAGTAGCCTCAATGCCAGCTTCCTCTCCCAGTACCAGGGAGCACTGGAAGCCGCCGATGTGGCCGTGGTATTCTATAGCAAACATGCCCTCGAAATAAAACGTATGCCCGACCTGGCACCCGAACTGATCATGGAAAAATTTGGCCGCACAGACCTTCATGTCTTCAACGACAGAGCCCGGCTGGAAGCCTTCCTGGAGGAACAGAACTATCACGATGCCAACCTCCTCCTGATGAGCTCCGGCACCTACGACGGACTGGATTTCCCATCACTGGAGAAGCTCCTACACAAATAATACCCTACATTTGCGGGATTAATTCAAAAACACAATAACATTAATAAATAAGATATATAATGCCTTCTTTGCTCCTCAAAAGGCCGCTGGCCGTAATCGATCTGGAAACTACCGGTACCAACGTGGCCACAGACCGCATCATCGAAATTGCTATCATCAAAGTATTCCCTGATAAATCCATCCAAAACAAAGTAAAACGTATCAACCCGGGAATGCCTATCCCTGCAGGATCTACAGCAATTCACGGTATTAAGGACGAAGACGTTAAAGATGCGCCCACCTTCAAACAGGCGGCCAACGAACTGAAAATGTTTATGGACGGCTGCGATCTCGCCGGATATAACTCCAACCGCTTCGATATTCCGCTGCTGGTAGAAGAGTTTCTCCGTGCAGAGATGGACTTCGATGTCTCCAAACGCAGATTTGTGGACGTTCAGCGCATCTTCCACCTGATGGAAAAAAGAACACTGGCCGCAGCCTATAAATTCTATTGCGACAAACACCTGGAAAACGCCCATAGCGCCGAAGCAGACGCCCTGGCCACCTACGAGATCCTGGAAGCCCAGCTGGGCCGCTACGAACACCTCCAGCAGGATATCGATGGACTGGCAGACTTTACCAAAGAAGAAGAATACATCGACTTTGCCCGTCGTATCGTTATGCAGGGCGGACAGGAAGTATTCAACTTCGGTAAATACAAAGGACGCCCCGTAAAAGAAGTGCTGAAGGCTGAGCCTCAATACTATGACTGGATGATGAAGGCAGATTTTCCGCTCAATACCAAGCAAAAACTGTCAGAAATCTATCACAATATGATGTTAAAAAAACTGTAATATTTTTCAGGAACGGGGTATCTTGCGTCGTAATTGAACTAATTTCGCAGTACACAAAACTTTATCGGCTGAATTGGAAAAGCTTGTCATTATTCCTACGTACAATGAGAAGGATAATATCCGCAACATCATTGACGCTGTATTTTCCTTACAGCAGAATTTCCATATCCTGATTGTGGACGATGGTTCTCCTGACGGTACAGGTAATATTGTAAAATCGCTGCAAAGCGAGTATCCCGGACAACTGTTCCTGGAAGAACGTTCCGGCAAACAAGGGCTGGGAACCGCTTACATCCATGGTTTCAAATGGGCACTGGCCAGAAGTTACCAGTACATCTTTGAAATGGATGCGGATTTCTCCCACAACCCCAAAGACCTGGTACGACTATACGACGCCTGCGCCAAAGGTGGTGCCGATGTGTCTGTAGGCTCCCGCTATGTCAAAGGAGGTAAAACTGAAAACTGGCCATGGGACCGTGCTGTACTGTCCTACGGTGCCTCTGTTTACGTAGGGATGATCACCTGGATGCCGGTAAAAGACCCTACCGCCGGTTTTGTATGTTACCGGAATACCGTGCTGGAAGCAATCAACCTGGACCAGATCCAGTTTGTAGGCTATGCCTTCCAGATCGAAATGAAATTTACCGCCTGGAAACTTGGCTTTACCATTGCAGAAGTACCCATTACCTTTAAAGACCGCCGCGAAGGATATTCCAAAATGAGCAAAGGTATCATTAAGGAAGGTGTATTAGGTGTGTTAAAAATTCAGTGGCAAAGTCTTTTCCGTAACTATAAAAAAAGAGTTACCAACTAAGGATAAATCGGCAGGAAACATGCGGCTCCCGCGAAGAGAAACTTCGTAGGTGCGAACCCGTGCTTCCTGCCGGTTTCAACGCAGGTCATTCTGACTGATAAAATGAAAAAAGCATTTCTCCAGCTGCATCTTTCTGTATTTCTTGCAGGATTTACCGGCATTTTAGGCAAACTTATCTCTCTGAATGAAGGTCTGCTGGTATGGTACCGGTTGTTGCTCACTTCGGTGACCATGTACATATTGTTCCGCCTTCAGGGCACCTTCCGTAAACTGCCCTGGAAAGATATTCTGCCGATAGGCGCTACAGGCGTGGTAGTAGCTTTGCACTGGCTGTTTTTTTATGGCAGCATCAAATATTCCAACGTCTCTATCGGAGTAATCTGCTTTTCGCTGACAAGTCTTTTTACAGCTATTTTTGACCCGCTGCTCAACCGCCGTCGTTTTGATATCGTCGAAATGCTGCTCAGTATGCTGACGCTTTTCGGGATTTTGCTGATTTTCCATTTCGATACGCAATACCGCACCGGTATCATATTGGGAATCATCTCCGCCATGTTCGCCGCTTTGTTCACCGTGTACAACAAGCGGCTGGTCAAACGTTTTGATACCAATACCATTACCTTTTATGAATTGTCTACTGGCCTGGTAGTGCTCTCCATCGCCTTGCCGTTTTATCTGCATTTTTTCCCTGTCACCTCCTTTATACCCGGCACTTCCGATTTTATCTACCTGCTGGTACTGGCATGGCTCTGCACAATATGCATGTACACGCTGAGCATGAATGCACTGAAAAAAATCTCTCCTTTTACTGTAAACCTCTGTTTTAATCTGGAACCAGTGTATAGCATTGTGATGGCGTTTATTCTCTTTCATGAGAACCAACTCCTCAATGGTGCTTTTTATATAGGGCTGGCCTGTATTATATTATCGGTGATATTACAGATGACCAGGGTGGCCTGGCAGCATAAGACGGGTAAAATGCTCGCCCATTAAAACAACTGCAGGTCGAGATGCTGATAGGCAGCCAGGAAATGGTTGTCGGGTTCCAGTTCTGTAATCAGATAGTTGATCTGGTTAACATCACACACTTTCATACGTTGGGAGGAATTCAGTTTTTCTGCAATACTGAGGACGGCCATTTTTTTGGAAGCCCTGAGCATCGCTCTTTTCACCTGTACTACTTCCCAGTCTGATTCTGTCATACCATCCTGTACAGAAAAACCATTGGCTCCCAGCAGACAGAGATCTACCTTAATATCCGCCAGCTGGTTAATAACGCTGGCGCCTATATGAATATGGGAGCTGCGGGATAATTGTCCGCCGATGGTGATGACGGTAAGATTGGGATGTTCCACCAGCTGGAGGGCTACCAGAGGACTGATGGTGAAAAACGTAGCCCTCAGGTTTTCCGGGATGGCTTTGGCCAGTTCTATCATGGAGGTGCCGCCGCCGGTGAGGATGACCATATCGTTCTTCAACAGTCTGAGTGTTTTTTCGGCTATTTGCTTTTTTGCAGCTTGCGCATATACAGTATTGCCTTCATTGAAAGGATAATGAAAAGAGCGGCCGATGGCGCCGCCATGAACTTTCAATACCTTACCTTCTTCTGCCATTTCTTTCAGGTCGCGTCGGACGGTGTCTTCAGAAATACTGAGCATGGCACTGATATCGGTTGACAAAACTTTGTTGTGCAGGTTGATCTGCTTCATTATAAAAGCCTGACGCTCTTCTTTCAACATGCTATGGGGAATTTTTTGCTTGCTCACAAATTTAAAAAATTCTAATTCAAATTAACGATGCGTGTTTTAGCAGTTTTTCGCATTAAATAAACGCAATTTCCATTAACTTGCTCCTTTTTCAAAAATTTTTACCTTACATTCATGCAGTAAAACGCATATAAATGCAAGATTCCGTGTACCTGAGAGACTATACCGCGTTCTGACCGTAACCATAAATGCTAGACAATCAACATAGTAATCACCTGTATTTTAACACGTTATATTTTAAAAACTATTCAAAACAGCCAACATCTAAATCTCGAAACATGAAGAAAAGGCTACTTTTCATTTTCAGTTTTCTGCTGGTTTGTGCGAGTTCCTGGGCCCAACAGATGGTCACCGGGATCGTACTGGACAAGAACAACCAGCAACCTATTATCGGGGCCACTGTCATGGCCGGTAAAAAGGGTACCGTAACTGATGTCAACGGTAAATTTTCATTAGACGCACCAGCAGGTACTGTTGTGGTACACGTAACCTTCATCGGATACCAACCACAAGATGTTTCTGTTGGCAAAAATGCTTTGCAAATTCTCCTTGCACCTGACCAACGCTCACTTGAGCAGGTAGTTGTAGTAGGATTCGGTACACAGAAAAAAGCCAACCTCACCGGCGCTGTAAACACCGTTGACATCGGCAAAACCATGCAGGGAAGGCCGATCACAGATCCTTCCAAAGCATTGCAGGGTATTTCTCCGGGCCTCAACATCCAGTATTCCAACGGAGGACTCACCGCAAGCCCTTCTATCAACATCCGCGGCGCCGGCTCCCTCAACGGTACCAGCCGTCCGCTGATCCTGGTAGATAACGTGGAAACACCAGATCTGACACTGATCAACCCGGAAGACATTGAAAGTATTTCTGTACTGAAAGACGCCGCCTCCACCTCCATCTATGGTGCCCGCGCCGCTTTTGGGGTAGTGCTGATCAAAACAAAATCCGGTGTGCGCAACATGCCAACAAAAATCACCTACTCCAACAACTTCGGTTGGAACTCTCCTACCAGCCTGCCCGACTTCGCAGACCCGGTAGCCGAACTCACCGGAATGATCAATGCCGCCAAACGTACCGGCCCTGCCTCTCCCGAACTCTTCGGTATGCAGCTGACAAAACTGCGTGATGGTATCATCAACTGGAAAGAGAAATATGCCAACAACCGTCAGGGCATGGAAATGGTACCTGGTGAAGACTTTGATCTCCCCACAGCCACCAGCCCGGCTTATTTCTACCGCGTCTGGAACCCGAAGGATATCATGTTTAAAAAATGGACCGCTCAGCAAATCCATAACCTGAACGTACAGGGCGGAAGTGAAAAACTCTCCTACTACCTCTCCGGTAGCTTCAATAATGCGGGTGGTGTTATGAAACTCAACCCCGACAACATGAAAAAATACAACATCACCGGTGCCCTGAATGCCGCTGTTACCAAATGGCTGGACCTGGACATGAAGATGATGTACCGTAACTACGAATACGACGCTCCTTACCAATATCAGAACTACTTCCAGTATATGTGGCGCTGGGGAGCCTACTTCCCTTACGGCACCTACCAGGGAAAATATTTCCGCCATACGCCCGGTTTCATGGCTAACGCCAATACCAATACGGTGACAGACAACTATAGCCGCATAAATCTGGGCGCTACCCTGAAACTCACCAAAGACCTGAACGTACGTGCAGACTACACCATTGGCCGCGATAACGTTGTTCGTCATGAAGTAGGTGGAAAAGTAATGCTGTGGGACTTCTGGCAGTCTACTATGCCACTCGCCAGCGTTGGTGGTGATGCAAACGACATCGTTACCTACAGAAACAGCCGCTTTAAAACCAATACTTTCAACATCTACGCCACCTACGATAAAAAGCTGGGTAAAGACCACCACCTGAAAGTAATGGCCGGTATGAACTCTGAAGATACTGATACCCTCGGTTTCTCCGCTTCCAGACGTTCACCGTTGGACCCTACCAAAGCTGAACTTCCACTGGCTGTTGGAGACCAGACTGTTGGTGGCTACCACTACATCACCGCCTATGCAGGTATGTTCGGAAGAGTAAACTATAGCTACAAAGACAGATGGTTACTGGAACTGAACGGCAGATATGATGGCGCCGCCTCTTTCCCTGCACACGACCGCTGGGCATTTTTCCCATCCGTTTCTGCCGGTTACCGCATCACTGAGGAAAATTTCATGCAGCCCTTCCGCAAAGTGCTGTCCGACATGAAACTCCGCGCATCCTATGGTAGCCTGGGCAACCTGGACCTGGGTGGAAAATATTATATCCCTGCTATCAACACCAGCAACGTCAACTGGATGGTGGGCAACAGTTATGCACTGGGCGCCGCAACACCTGTTCCGGTTAGCCAGAGCCTCAAGTGGGAAAGAGTACGCACCCTCGACTTCGGTACAGACATCAGCCTGCTCAATAATCACATCAACGTAACCTTCGACTGGTACCAACGTGTGAATGATGGTATGATCACCAGTAAAGCAGTACCTGGTGCCTTCGGTGCCAGCGCTCCAAAAATTAATGACGGCAGCCTGCGTACCCGTGGTTATGAAATATCTGTAGACGGTAACTACAACCTGAAAAAAGACTGGACCGTATATGGTACCCTCTCTTTCTGGGACAACAAAACCGTTGTTACAGAATGGAACAACCCTTCCATGCTCCTCACCCAAAACTATAAAGGTCAGGTGCTCGGAGAAATCTGGGGCTTTGAAACCGATCGTTACTTTACTTCAGATGACGATGTTAAAAACTCTCCGGATCAGTCCAAACTGGTTAGCGGTAACTTCAAATTCGGTCCTGGCGATATCAAATACAAAGACCTCAACGGCGACGGCGTAATCGACGGTGGTAAAGGTACCCTCGCCGATCATGGTGACCTGAAACGTATCGGTAACTCCCGTCCACGCTACCAGTATAGCATCCGCCTCGGCACCAGCTACAAACAATTCGATCTGGACGTACTGTTCCAGGGTGTAGGTAAAATGGATTACTGGGGTCAGGGAGACGTAACAACTCCGATGTACCGCGCTGGCGACATCCTGTACGCACACCAAATCGATTTCTGGACTCCGGACAATCAGGATGCCCGTTATCCAAATCCTTATCCAGGCAACAACAATGGTAAAGTACCAGGTCTGACTTCCCTGGACGGTAGCAATAACTTCTACCCTCAGTCAAAATATCTGCTGAACCTCGCTTACCTGCGTCTGAAAAATATCACCCTCGGCTATACGCTGCCGGATGAATGGACCAAACGCGCGCATTTACAACGTGTACGCATTTACGGTAGTGCCCAGAATATCGCAACCATCTCCAATGTTGGCTTACCGCTCGATCCGGAAATCACTACCGGTGAGGCCGGTATTTTCGGCAGAACCTGGCCTTTCCAGAAAACATGGTCTTGTGGTTTACAGGTGAACTTCTAAAAAACAGCAACATGAGAAAACGTAAATATTTACCCATTATATTGACAATTGCGCTCGCAGCTGTGGGTTGCAAGAAGTATGTAGATAAAGGTCTGGTTGATCAGTTTGACGATAATAACTTCTGGATTTCAGAAGATAATGTCCGCATGTATTCCTGGCCTTTCTATGAAATATTTAAAGGCTATGGCAACGGTAATGGCTCCGGTGATTTTTATTTCACCACGCTGAACGATGACCAGGCATCTCCCGCTATCTCGGTATTAACCACGGTAGTTCCAACTACATCCTCCAAATGGGATTTCACCCTGATCCGTAAAGCCAACGTGCTGCTGGAAAGGATCAACAAAGTGCCCATGCCGGATGATGCTAAAAACCACTGGAGAGGTGTAGCCCGCTTTTTCCGCGCCTATTCCTACTTCAACATGGTAAAGGATTATGGTGATGTACCCTGGATGGGCCGCGCCGCCGACATCAGCGACACCGCTTATGTATACAAATCCCGCGATCCCCGTGCTGCCGTAATGGACAGCGTGCTGGCCGACCTCGATTTTGCCTGTGCTAACCTCCGTGTAAAAGATCAGGAAAATACCATCAACCAGTACGTAGCCCTCGCACTTAAATCAAGGATATGTCTGTTTGAAGGAACCTGGCGCGAATATCATAAAGAGGCAAAACTGCCTGATGCCGCCAAATTCCTCCTGGCTGCCAAAGATGCCAGCGAAAAATTAATAAACGGTCCTTTTGCGCTGAACGCCAACTATACCACTACCTATAACTCCCTCGACCTTACCGGTAACAAAGAGGTGATGCTTTATAAAAGGTATGTGCCGGGTTATCTGGGACATAGTCTGATTGGTTATCTGACCAGCAGTACTACCATGAGTGGTCTTAATAAATCCGCTATTGATGCATTTGTATGCTCTGACGGATTACCTATCAAACTTTCTCCGCTGTACCAGGGAGATAATAATATCAAGGCCACCCGAACCAATAGGGACAACCGCCTGTTGCTTTCTATCGATACCGTGCTATGTTATCCAACCAACCTGGTATCCGGAAGAACCAGCACCACCGGCTATCGCCCTACCAAATTCCTGAACCCGCAGGTAGCCAACATCGTAGCTCCTTATAACGATACAGACGCTCCGCTTTTCTGGCTGGCAGAAGTATTGCTGAACTACGCAGAAGCCGCAGCTGTTCTCGACAAGCAGGGTCAATACACTTTCACTCAGGCGGATCTGGATAAGTCCATCAACAAACTGCGTACCCGTGCCGGTATTCCGATCCTGCAGACATCCGGTGGCGGACAAACAGCTGTAAACGGAGCAAGCTTCAGCGACCCTGCAAACAATACTCAGGTTTCCTCACTCATCTGGGAAATCAGACGCGAAAGAAGGGTAGAACTGATGCTCGATGGTTTCCGTTACTACGACCTGATGCGCTGGTCATTAGGCGACAACCTGACCACTACCACCAATCCGGATATCACAAAAGGTGCTAAAGTGCCTCCTCCACCAGCCGGCAATAAAGACCTGACCGTTGATGAAAACGGATATATCAGTGTATATAATGCCGGCATCAGCAGGGTGTTCAACAAGGATAAAAACTACCTGGAGCCTATCCCTAGTGGCCAGATCTCCCTCTATCCCGGCGGTAATCTGGAACAGAATCCAGGCTGGAAATAATATATTAAGCGCTTCGCATTTTTCCATATCCTAAACCATTGAAGGCCACGTTTTACAGATCATCTGTAAAATGTGGCCTTCATCTTTCCCCCACTGTCGCCACTGGTAAAAGTCTTTGTACTTTTGCCCGAAAAATGTATACTTTGCGATCATGAGAAATACGTTTCTGGCCCTCTCCCTGCTGGGGGCCTCTTTTGCCTATGCACAACAACCTGCCAAAAAACCGCTGGACCACACCGTTTATGACAGCTGGCAGAGTATTGGGACCAAACTACTCAGCAACGATGGTCAGTGGGTGGTATACACGGTAACACCACAGGAAGGCGACGCCACCCTGGTTATCTATGACCGCAAAACGGGCCGTTCACAGTCTATTCCCCGTGGTAGCAACCCGGTGATTACCAACGACTCCCGACACGTGGTCTTCAGCATCAAACCACTGTTTAAGGATACCCGTGAGGCACGCATCAAAAAGAAAAAACCGGCGGAAATGCCAAAAGACTCCATGGGTATCGTTACCCTGGCCTCCGGCGATCTGCAGAAACTCCCTGGCATCAAATCCTTTAAGACTCCCGCCAAAGGCAGCGGATGGCTCGCTTATCTCGCTGAAAAACCAGCCGCTGATACCGCTAAAGCCAAAGGTCGTAAACCAGCCCCCAAAGCGGCTGACAACGACCGTGCCGATGATGACAAAGGTGCTTCCGATAAAAATGAAGAAGGCATTCTCGTTATCCGCCAGCTGAAAGACGGCAGCCAGGATTCCGTTAAAAATGTGGCTGAATACGCCTTCAGCAAACCAGGCAACAGCTTGCTGATAGAAATCACTTCCGATAAAAAAGATTCTCTCTCCCGCAGCGGCGTACTGTTATGGCATACCGCTACCCGCAAAGCTGATACCCTCAGCCGCGGCTATGGCGACTACAAACAATTTGCCTTTGATGAAAAAGGTGAACAGGCGGCCTATTTTGGTACCCGCGACAGCGCCAAATCCCTCCAGCAGTTCTATCAGCTGTTTTATTATAAACCAGGACAAGACAGCGCGTTCACTGCTGCCACCAAAAACAGCAGTGGCATCCCTTCCCGCTGGACCATCAGCCCTAACAGCAAAATCTGGTTCAGCAATGACGGTCAGCGCCTGTTCTTCGGCACCGCTCCCATCCTCCCGGTAAAGGATACCAACATCGTGGATTTTGAAGTGGCCAAAGTAGACATCTGGAACTATAAAGAGGATTACCTGCAACCCATGCAGCTGAAAAATGCAGACCAGGAACTGAAAAGAAGTTATGCTGCAGTATACTACCCCGGCTCCAAACGCCTGGTTCAGCTGGGAGACCAGGACCTCGAAAACGTGATCATTCCTGCAGAAGGCAATGGCCGTTATGCACTCGGATATTCCAACAAAGGTGAACGCATTGCTCTTCAGTGGATCGGCCGCACGCTGTACACTGGCTACCTTATCAATCTGGAAGATGGTACCCGTAAAAAAGTAAAAGAAAAACTGGAAGGCGACTTCTCCAGCTCTCCTGATGGCAAATACATCGTATGGTACGACATGGCTGCCCGGCATTATTTCTCCTACAATAACGCTACCGGCACCATCGTCAATATCAGCCAGAACATCCCCGTTCAGATCTTTGATGAAGACGATGACCATCCGGACCTGCCCATACCTTATGGTATAGCCGGCTGGCTGGCCAATGACCATTTTGTGTATATCTATGACCGTTATGATATCTGGCAGGTAGACCCTACCGGCAAAACAGCTCCTTCCATCATCACCGGCGGTATGGGCCGCAAAGGAAAAATCACCTTCCGCGTCCTCAAACTGGATGAGGAACAACGGTTCTTCAACGCTGGTCAAACCCTGGTGCTCAGCGCTTTTGAAGATAGTACCAAATACAATGGTTATTATTCCCTTCAGCTGCTGGCCAAAAATGATAAAGCCCGTCAGCCTAAACAGCTGGTACTGGGACCCAACAGTTATCAGGACCTGAAAAAGGCAAAAAATGCCAATGCTTTCACCTATACAAGAGCCAGTTATATTGAGTCTCCCAACGTGTATACCGGCGACCTGGACAAAGCCATCAAAATCAGCAATACCAACCCTCAGCAGCAGGAATACAACTGGGGTACGGCTTCGCTGTACAAATGGACTACCTTCAACGGTAAACAGTCAGAAGGTATTCTCTATAAACCGGAAAATTTCGATCCTAACAAAAAATACCCGGTTATTCTCTATTTCTACGAGATACTGACCGATGGACTGTACAACTACCAGCCGCCGGCACCTACCCCTTCCAGGCTCAATATCTCCTTCTTTGTGAGCCGCGGTTACCTGGTGTTTGCGCCGGACATCCGTTATGAAAGCGGTCATCCCGGCCAGAGCGCATACGACTACATCGTAAGCGCAGCCGATGACCTGGCCAAACACCCCTGGGTAGATGGCCAGAACATGGGTATCCAGGGCCAGAGCTGGGGCGGTTATCAGGTAGCTTACCTCATCACTCGTACCAACCGCTTTAAGGCGGCATGGTCTGGTGCACCAGTGGCCAACATGACCAGTGCCTATGGTGGCATACGCTGGGAAAGCGGTATGAACAGACAGTTCCAGTATGAGCACTCTCAAAGCCGTATCGGTGCTACCCTCTGGGAGAAACCCGAGCTGTATATCGAAAACTCTCCGCTGTTCAACCTGCCCAAGGTAACTACGCCTATCGCGATCATGGCTAACGATGCAGATGGTGCAGTTCCCTGGTATCAGGGCATCGAACTGTTTACAGGCCTGCGTCGCCTCGGTAAACCTGTTTGGATGCTGAACTACAACAATGAAGCCCACAACCTGGTACAACGCCAGAACCGTAAAGATATTCAGCGCCGTGAACAACAGTTCTTCGACCATTTCCTGAAAGGTGCTCCGGCTCCTCAATGGCTCGAATCAGGCGTACCCGCCACAGAAAAAGGTATTAACTGGGGTTGGGATGTTAAAGGAGAGGATAATAAATAAGGATAAATAAATAATCCTCAATAAGATACCCAAAGAGGCTGTCTCCCAAAGGGGCAGCCTCTTTCTATTGGAGTACTCCAAGCCATCCTTCTCTCCAGAGATTAGGTACTCCTGTTTTCGCTCATCAGGTGCATCAGCACCATTAAATAAATCCCAGTTCTCTTTTTAATATGATATTAAAAACATATATTTACAATGAATAATCGCCACTTTTAGCGTATGGTGTGATTTGCAGCGACAGCGGTATCCAATAACACCACATTTTTGTACCTATGAACTTCCATATCTGCCACCCTGGAGATGCATTGCGTCCTTTTGTAAAACAATTTTATTTCTGGGAAGATGATTCCTGCGGCCTGATCCAGCTGCCTCAGCACCTTTTTACGCTGGGCGACCAGTACATGGTGTTTATCCTGGAAGGAGAAGCCACCATAAAGCCCGCAGACCATGCAGCCTTTACCTTGCCTAAACATTCCGTAACCGGTCATTTCACCTGTGCCTGTGAGCTACAGGTAAGAGGCCCTTTGAAAATGGTCGTTGTACAATTGAATGCCTACGGGTGCTATCGTTTGCTTGATATGGACGTCCGGTCCTTTACCAATTATTACCGTAATCTCGACATGCAGGAAAGCCCTGTATGGACCCTGCTGGGCACAAAACTGCAGCAGGCAAAGACTCCGCAGGAAATCACCAGCCTTTTGAATGATACCTATATGGAAGTGCTCCGGTGTTTCTCCCCTGCCCTGCAACAGGTAGATAAAATGGCCGATTATCTGCTGGCCAATCAGGGAAATGTAAGCCTTCATGAACTGGCAAAAGTTTTCCGGGTATCCAAACCCACGCTGGACAGGCTATTCAATCGTATAGTTGGTATTCCTCCCCAGTTGTTTGCCCGCATGGTGCGCTTTAAGGCAGCCCTGCGCTCCCTGCAGCAGATGGACATTCCACAATGGCAGATCAGCACCACCGCCCACTACAATCAGGCGATGTTTATCCAGGACCATCTGTTATTCAACGGAGAAATGCCTTCCGGGCATAATACGGCAGCTCAGGCAACCATCACCCGGATGACAGCCGCTGAAATGCTGCCGGTAGCCGTGGCCAGTTAAAGAAAAATTGTTATTTTTAGTAACTGCTAAGTTACTGACTATGACAACCGCAATATTTACCACCACCGAAGGAGAATACACCGTTTCAACAGATAAATCCAGACTTGATATAGGAGTTATTCATGGCTTTCTGGCCAATGAATCCTACTGGGCAAAAGATATTCCTGTCAGTGTTGTCGAAAAAACGCTGGCAGGATCTTTATGTTTTGGGGTATACCATCAGGACCGCCAGATAGGCTTCGCCCGGCTGATCACCGATTATGCCGCTTTTGCCTATCTGGCAGATGTATTTATCATACAGGAATACCGGGGCAAGGGCCTGTCTAAATTACTGATGCGTGCCATGCTGGCCCATCCGGAGCTACAGACACTGAGAAGATGGCTGCTGGTCACCACCGATGCACATGCGTTGTACAGCCAGTTTGGTTTTACACCCATACCCAATCCGGAGAAGTTTATGCAGCTTCACAACCCTAACGTGTATACGAAATAATATCAGACAACTATTCTTTTCATTATATTACCCCGATAATTGGATGCATTATGCAATATTCTGCTGCCCACTGGCGCGAACAACTAAAACTACAACCGCACGTGGAAGGCGGTTATTATCTTGAAACCTATCGTTCAGAATGGATGCTGGACATGAGTACACTGCCGGCCGGCATGGGCGGCAACCGGAACGCTTCTACCTGTATCTATTTTCTGTTGGAAGAAGGCTTTTTTTCCGCTTTTCACAGAATTGCAGCAGACGAAATATGGCATTTTTATGATGGCCATACACTGACCATATATGAAATAGAGCCCGGAGGACAACTCCATGTGCACAAACTGGGCCGTGATATGGCCAACGGAGAAAACCTGCAGGTCATCATACCCGCCGGCAACTGGTTTGCATCCCGGGTGGAAGTACCCGGCGGCTACGCACTTACCGGCTGTACAGTAGCGCCAGGTTTCGATTTCGCCGATTTCGAACTGGCAGATAAAGCCACCCTGCAGGCTGCTTACCCACAGCATGCCAACCTAATCGATACCCTTACCAGGTAGTACTAACGTAAACGAATAAACGTTTTTATATCCGCCCATCAGACGTATCAGGAGCATCAGTGAACATCATCATTCATCACAGTTGTGGGCATCAGATTCATCACAGTTCCGGCTTTTTACTAAATTACAGCCCGGGAGCAATAGGTCCATGCCTGTTCCCTTCAATTGTTCATACATGAAAAAGGTTATTTACATCATCGTTGCTGTCCTGTTCGCTATACTCCTTTTCTGGGTGGGCAAACGTTTCGGGACCACCAACGTGAGCGAACAGGTTATTTCCAACAGCACGATTGTCAAAGAAATTGCGGAATTGGCCAGCCTCGACGTACAAGGCACCGCCAGCATCAAACGGAGTAATATAGAAGAAAGTGGTGGCTGGAGCGATAATCTGAAAAAAACATTCCTCGAAAATACCGTCTGGGTATCCATTCCCTATCAGGCCAAATATGGTGTGAACATCGATGAGCAGCACTTTAAAGTGGAAACAAACAACAAAAAAATCATCGTCCACCTGCCCGCTCCCCACCTTATGAGCTATGAGCTCAAAGTAGACAAAATGGAAACCGCCAACCGTAAGGGATGGCTGCTTTTCCAGGACGACGAAACCTATACCGCCGTACAGAAAAAACTGTATCAAAGCTCCCGCGTTCAACTGGAGAACAATAATATCTACATTGAACAATCCAAAAACAAAATCAGAAAAGTGATGGAACAGTACTATGCTCCTTTTCTGAAAGACCATACCCTGGAAGTCCGTTTTGAAGGCGCTTCTACTGCCAAACCAGCACTGAACTGATCAGGCTGCATGCAGTGCGATATAACGCACCAGGCTACGTTTGGCGACCGGTAATAATGTTTCATTCACCGGCAATACCAGCGGCGTCTCCACACAATACACAGCAGGATTGGATAACTGGCTGTTTTTACGGATAAGGATCGTTTTGATATGTTCACAGGTATGTATCAGGTCTTTGGTATAGGCCTCTACATATTCAGTGCGGATACCTCTGAACTGCTCATCATGCCGTTCAAAAATAGTCAGGTGATAAGTATATACCAGGGTATCACTATGGCGCCCGTCACATAACAGCAGGTAACCTGATGTATTTTCCAGCGGTACCAGTCCTACCGGTGATATCCTTAGTTTGTCCTGTACAAATTCAAATATTTCGGTACCGTCCCGGATCGTATTGTTCATCTCTTCAAGAGAGTAGGCAATGATCTCCTCCAGCTCATTCATCAGCTCATCATCGGCACTCACCTTTTCATACAACAGCATCAGCTTCTCCAGGTCTATACCTGTCAGCCGTTTGGGAAACTGCTGCTGCATCAGTTGTTTGTTTTCCTTAAAAGCCCGCAGGTTGTTATAGTGAAAGATAATGTCAGCCAGTTGGGGATACAGCTTGTTCTGACTGAAGGCACGGTGGATATCCTGGAGGTATGACAACAAGGTGTATTTCTTGAGCTCAAAATCTATGTAACCATCGGCAAACCACGTTTCGCTTAGCGTTCCCATAAAAAATTAATTTAATGGATCTTACCCTTAATTTACGAAAAAAAGGGCAAAAAACGAACGGATTCCGCTTACTTTCAACCACATAAAACGCCACCAATCATATAATAAATATTAACAATAACTAATGTACTGGTTTGTTAAGTACATTCGTAATTTGTCATTCCCAAAACAATATTCCGGAATACACAAACCCTGTATACCTTTATCTGTAAAGGGTTTCGGGGTAATCAATTAAAAAGTTAACAATACTTATTGGAAATTTTTTTTAACCTTAACTGATTTATTGATGTTTATTTCATAACTTCAGTACATTATTTTTCATTTTTTTAATTT
This sequence comes from Chitinophaga flava, assembly GCF_003308995.1. Classification (NCBI taxonomy): domain Bacteria; kingdom Pseudomonadati; phylum Bacteroidota; class Chitinophagia; order Chitinophagales; family Chitinophagaceae; genus Chitinophaga; species Chitinophaga flava. The sequence continues at coordinate 1,448,917 of NZ_QFFJ01000001.1, forward strand.
CAGTTATCATGAACATTTACGTAGCCAACCTGCACTATAGGTTGAACGATGAAGATCTTCATCAGATTTTCAGCGAATTTGGAGAGGTTACCTCCGCTAAGGTTATCAAAGACCATGAAACAGGCCGCTCACGTGGTTTCGGTTTTGTGGAAATGCCTAATCAGGATGAAGGCGCAAAGGCTATGGATAGTTTGAATGGCAGCGAAATAGAAGGCAAGCAATTAATGGTAAACGAAGCAAGACCGAAACAACCGAATAATAATTTTAAAGGTGGTGGCAATCGTGGCGGTGGAGGATATGGCTCCCGTGACCGTCGCTATTAATACCCCTTATTCGGGCACAAAGGAATTTTAAAAGGCGTTCCTCGGAGCGCCTTTTTTAGTTTTTTATAGCAAGAAGAAAGGCCCGGGTGATATCACCCGGGCCTTTTCTTTTATTACTTCAGCGATCTTAGACGCTTCTTTTCGGATCGAAATTTTCCAGCTCCTGTGCCACGGCCGTCAGGAAGGTAGCTCCCAGGGAGCCGTCCACAATACGGTGGTCGTAAGACATAGACAGGTACATCATGTGGCGGATAGCGATAGAATCACCTTCCGGAGTTTCTATTACCACCGGACGTTTTTTGATGGCGCCTACAGCCAGAATAGCTACCTGCGGCTGGTTGATGATCGGTGTTCCCATCAGGCTGCCGAAGGTGCCCACATTGGTGAAGGTAAAAGTACCGCTCTGGGTATCTTCCGGTTTCAGTTTGTTCTGACGGGCAGCATTGGCCAGGCCGTTCACCTGTTTGCTGAGGCCTACCAGATTGAGTACATCCGCATTTTTGATAACAGGCACGATCAGGTTACCGGAAGGCAACGCAGTGGCCATACCAATATTGATATCTTTTTTGATAATGATCTTGTCTCCATCCAGGGAACAGTTGATCAGCGGGAAACGTTTGATACATTTTACGATGGCCTCCACGAACAGTGGGGTGAAGGTCAGTTTTTCCCCTTCTCTTTTTTCAAACTCACCTTTTACGCGGTCGCGCCATTTCACCATGTTGGTTACATCGGCTTCAGCGAAGCTGGTCACGTGCGGGCTGGTTTGTTTGCTCATCACCATGTGGTTGGCGATCAGTTTGCGCATGCGGTCCATTTCCACGATTTCCACGTTGCCGCTGTAGGTAGGTGAGGCTACGGTGGTTACCGCCGGTGTGCTGCGCACTGCAGCAGGGGCGGCAGGAGCTTCCACTACCGGTGTTACATCGGGAACTACTTTACCTTCCTTACGGTCGGCTACATACTGCAGGATGTCTTTTTTGGTGACACGGCCATCATTGCCGGAACCAGGGATTCTTTCCAGGTCGGCGAAGCTGACGCCCTCCTGCTGTGCAATGGTAAGCACAAGCGGAGAATAAAATCTGGTGCCGCCGGAGGGTGCGGTGGCAGCAGGTGCTGGCGCTACTGGTGCTGCAGCAGCCGTAAACTTAGGCTCTGCGGCCGCTACCGGCGCTTCTGGTACAGGGGCAGTATTGGCCGCTGCATCGGCATTGGTATTGATACGGGCTATCACCGTGCCTACAGGTACTACATCATTTTCCTTGAAAAGTACCTCAGTGATCACTCCCTCTGCGATGGAGGGAACCTCACTGTCCACTTTGTCTGTAGCAATTTCCAATACGGTCTCATCAACTTTTACGTGATCTCCCGTTTTTTTATGCCAACGCAAAATGGTGGCTTCCATGATGCTTTCTCCCATTTTTGGCATTACCAATTCTACAATGGCCATAAGATTGTTTTTAGCTTTAATGTCGACAAAAATAAGGGAATTGTATCAATTCAATCAGCACCCCTATGCCAAAATAAGCTTACGCAGCTCGTTCATCGCGTAAACCGCCGTCATCTGGATATTCCGATCCCTGTCATAACGCAGGTGATGTTTTATAGTCGTCATTTTTTCCCGGCTGCCTACAGCTATCCATACCGTACCTACCGGCTTCTCCGGCGTACCTCCGTCGGGGCCCATAATCCCGGATACCGCGATGGCGTAATCTGTTTCCAGCAGGTCCAGCGCACCAGCCAGCATTTCCAATACAGTGGCTTCACTCACAGCGCCGTGGGCCCGCAGTGTTTCCGCCTTTACGCCCAACAGCTTCATTTTCATCTCATTGGCATAGACAATGGCGCTGCCTTTGTAATAGGAAGAACTACCAGGGATGGCTGTTATCCAGGTGGATATCTGTCCGCCGGTACAGCTTTCAGCGGTACCGATGGTCTTACCTTCTTCTTTCAATAGTTTGCCCAATACTTCCCCGATGGAAATATCCTGGTCAGTCACTGCAATATCCGGCAGCAGGTCTTTCATTTCATGGAAGTAGATGCTCAGCTCTGCCGCGGTGGCTACCTTATCTGCTCCGAAGGCGGTCAGCCGCAGCTTCAGAAGACTGTAGCTCGGCAGATAGGCCAAACGAATATGCGGTGGCAGTTTGGCTTCAAAATCCACCAGCCTTTCTGCCACAAAAGATTCTCCCAAACCAGAAGTGATCAATGTGTGATGTATCACAGCCGGTGTTTTAAGACGGGTGGCCAGCTGCGGCAGTACATAATTTTCCATAATGCCCTTCATTTCGTGGGGAACTCCCGGCATGGAAACATAAATCTTACCGTCTTTTTCAAACCACATGCCTGGTGCAGTACCTCTTTCGTTGATAATCACTGTGCAGGATTCCGGCACCATAGCCTGTTCCAGGTTACGCTCCAGGATTGGCAGGCCGCGGCTTTCAAAGAGATGCAGCACCCGCTGCAGCGTCTCTTCATGTTGCACCAGTTTTGTCTGGAAATATTCGCAGAGGGTAGGTTTGGTGATATCATCGGCCGTAGGCCCCAATCCTCCTGTAATCAGTACTATATCAGATACTTCCGCCTCTTTGGCCAGCGTGGTGAGGATATCCTCTCGAACATCCCCGATGGCTACACGCCGGTGTACCCAGATACCCAGCGCATTGAGTGCCTGGGCCATCCAGGCTGAATTGGTATCAATCGTTTGTCCTATCAGTAACTCATCACCAATGGTAATGATACTTGTTGTTATCTTGCCCATGATGTTTAAAATGATAAATGGCGGACTCCATGGTCCGCCATCTGTAAGTTATTTAAAAAATGGTTCCAACCGTTCTTTCAGGGCTGCTGGCAGTCCTGCTTTCTGTTTGGTTTTCACATCTATAAATACCAGTGTGGTCACCCCTACATTGAGCAGTTCTCCTTTTTCATTATACAATTCACTATGAAATTGTATCCTGGAATTTGTTGGCAGCTCTTTTAATATAGTCTTTACCGTTATCAGGTTATCATAATATGCCGGGCGCAGGTATTTTACATTCAGTTCTGCCACTGGCATGATCACCCCCTGCTCTTCTAGTTCACGGTAGCTAAAACCCAGTTCCCGTATGGCTTCTGCCCTGCCTACTTCATAATACAGACCGTAATTTCCGTAATACAGGTAACCCATCTGGTCTGTTTCACCATATCGTACCCGGATCGTTGTTATACTGCTAAACATGTTTCCTTCACTAAATTTTATGCTGAAAATAGCAGCCTTCACAAAGACTGCTCCACAATTATTTTCCCAATGCGCCGTCTATGGAAAACTTGCCAGGCCCTGTAAACAGGATCACCAGAAAGCCGGTCAGATACATCAGCGGCAACTCAATCGTGTCAAAATTCATGGCCATAAGATCCTGCTTGTGAATCATTCCCACAATTACGCCCATACAGATAACAAGCGGTATGGCGGCCAGTCTGGTCAACAATCCCATGATGATGAATATGGAACAAAAGACTTCCGCAAAAACCGTCATCCCCAGGGAAAGCTTATGTCCTACGCCCAAAGGATCGGGGAAAGAATTCATTTTGGCAGCAAAATTGATCAGCTTAGGCCAGCCATGTAACAACAACAGACCGCCGAACATCAGCCGGAGCACCAGCATGGAAAAACTGACCGCCCCTGCACTGTAGCCTGTTGAGAAGAGTTTTCGCATAGTAGGTAAGGTTTTTGCGCTATAAAAATATTTGCCGCAATATAGCGTAATAGCCTGTGTCAGACTGCCGGAGTTATCCACATTGTTGGAAAACCAGTCTGAAAAGATAGGATTTAACTTTTATATTTGCCTGGTTTGTGTCCCTGATACTGTTCCGTGAAATGCCTGTCAGGAAAATATTTCCGGTAGGGATTCGTTTTAAACGCATAATTCAAGATATAACAGCAAAAGCATGCAGTTCATAAGAAAAGTTTTTATTCCTGGACATCTGTACATATCCATGCTGACTTTCGCCGGCGCAGGCATCGCAGGATTGCCCGCAGCACAGGCACAGCAAACACGCATTTATACAGACCCTGAAAAGGCGTTCAAAGATGCACAACAGTATTTCCAGCAGGAAAAGTACAGCGTATCCATGCAGCTTTTCAAGCAAACAATCGATAATATCGATTATTTCCACGAATCCAACCGCGACCTCGTTAAGGCCGACGCCTATTACTATTACACCGTATGCGCCCTGAAACTCGGACAGAACAACGCGGAAAAAATCGCCCTGGATTATCTCAAAATATTCAATAATAACGCCCGCGAACAACTGGTAAGTTATCAGTTGGCCAAATATTATTTCCACCAGAATAAATTCAAAGAGGCCATTCCCCTCTACGAAAAAGCCAATATTGAGAACCTTTCCAACCAGGAAATCGCGGAAGCAAAATTTGAACTGGCTTACTGCTATTTCAACGTAAAGGATTTTAAAAAAGCACAACCACTGTTTGCCGGCATCCGGGAAATACAAGGTAAATACTACCTCCCGGCCAACTACTACTATGGTTTTATCGCTTACTACAACCACCAGTATGGTGAAGCTCTCAACAGCTTCCAGCGTGTAGTCAACGATCCGAAATACAGCAACATCGTTCCGTACTATATCGCTGAAATCTATTATTTCCAGGGAAAACATGACCAGCTGATCTCCTACTCCGAGCCTCTGCTCCAAAAAGGCGGCCAGTACTACGAAGCCGAGATGAAACAACTGCTCGGTAAAGCCTACTTCGAAAGAAAAGATTATAAAAAAGCCCTGCCCTACCTGCAGGAGTTCCAGGATAATGCCGATGAAGTAAGAAATGAAGATATCTACCAGCTGTCTTACTCCTACTACCAAACCGGTAATATCAATAAAGCCATTACCGGATTCAAACAGCTCAGCAGCTCCAAAGACTCGCTGGGCCAGAATTCCATGTATCTGCTGGGTGACTGCTACCTCCGCACCGGACAAAAAGCCAACGCCCGCAACGCTTTTGCCTTCTGCGCCAACAACAGCTCCAATGCGCAGCAACAGGAAATTTCCCGTTTCAACTACGGTAAACTGTCCTACGAACTGGGATACCAGGACGCTGCCCTCAATGAACTGACACAGTTTGTGAAAACATATCCGCAGTCTGCTTACAACAAAGAAGCCCGCGAAATCCTCGTGAGCCTCTTCCTCAATACCAACAACTATCGCGACGGTCTTGCCACCATCGAGCAGATCACCGATAAAAACCCTACCGTTCTCAAAGCCTATCAGAAAATAGCTTACGGCAGGGCCACTGAGCTGATCAACGACCAGCAACTGGCAGAAGCCGACCGCCTGCTCGATATCGCCATCAGCAATCCATACGACGCTCAGGTAAAACAACTCGCACATTTCTGGAAAGCTGAAATCGCGCTGCGTCAGAATAAAACAGATAAGGCCATCACTAACCTGAACGCCTATCTGAGTAATACCGCTCCCGTTTCCGGAGAAGCTAACGCACAAACCGCCAGTTACAACCTCGGCTACAGCCTGTTGAAACAGGACAAATACAACGAAGCACTGCCTTATTTCGAATCTGCCCAGAAAGCCAGCGGCCCTAATGCTACCAGGATCTCCACAGATGCAGTTCTTCGTACAGCTGACTGTTATTATATGCTGCGCCAGTTTCCCAAAGCCATTGCCCTGTATGATCGTATCATCAGCAACAATGAGCCCGGAGCCGACTACGCTACTTATCAGAAAGCCATCATCCTGGGCTTACAAGGCAAACAGGCTGACAAACTGGCCCTGCTGAAACAACTGGGCAACAAATTCCCTTCTTCCGGTTTCAGTAACGAAACCGATATGGAGATTGCCAACACCTATCTCGCACAGGAAAAATACAATGAAGCTATTCCTTTCCTGGAGAACGTGCTGCAAAAACAACCTAACGGTGTAAACGCTCCCAGAGCGCTGCTCAAACTGGGTCTGTGCTACTATAACAAAGACAACGATAACAAAGCACTCTCCTATTACCGTCAGGTAGTAGAGAAATTCCCTGGTTCACCGGAAAGTAACGAAGCACTGCAAAGCATCAAATCCATCTATGTAAGTCAGGGTAAAACCGATGATTATCTGGCCTTCCTGAAAGCCAGCGGCCGCACCGTGAGCGCTTCCGCAGAAGACTCTCTGGCCTACTCCGCCGCCGAAGCCCGCTTCACTAACAATGACTGCGCCGGCGCCATCATCGCATTCAACAGCTATATCCAGAAGTATCCCAACGGCCAGTTCATTTTACCAGCCAACTTCTATAAAGCAGAATGTTCCTATAACAACAAGGACTATACGAACGCGCTGCCTGCATATGAGTTTGTGTTGTCACGTAATAACAGCCTGTATGCAGAACGCTCTGCCCTGCAAGCTGCCAACATCAATTTCTACCAGAATAAAAACTACGAGAAAGCACGTAACTACTACCTGCAGCTGCAAGACCTGGCCACCAGCAAGGAAAACAGCCTTGCTTCCACCAAAGGCCTGTTGCGCAGCAACTACCAGCTGAAACGCTGGGACGAGGTAAGCAACTACGCCGAAATATTGCTGTCTGCCGCCAATATCAGCACAGACGACCAGATCATCGCCCACTTCTACCTGGGTAAAGCACACAAACAGGCCAAACAATATGCAAACGCCCTGGCCGAATTTAAAACAGTAGCCGGCCTCACCAAATCTGAAACAGGTGCGGAAGCCCGTTATGATATCGCCGATTGTTATCTGCAACAAAATGATCTGGCCGCTGCCGAAAAAGCCGGCTTTGATGTCATCAAAAACACGCCTTCCTACGAAGTGTGGGTAGCTAAATCATATATCCTGCTGGGTGATGTTTACCTCCGTCAGCAAGACTATTTTAACGCTAAAGCCACCTTCCAGAGTGTTGCCTCCAACTGCCCCATTCCGGAGCTGAAAGCGGAAGCAAAAGATAAACTCGCCAAAGCGGAAGCAGAAGAAAAAGCAGCCGGTAAAAAAGCTAAGAAACAATAATACATTCCGGGATTTTGAGAATTAAGACTACGACAGCATGAACATTCATACCATACATAACAAACGCGCTTTTGCCATAGCAGCGATGTGCCTGGCAGGTATCCTGCATCAACAAAAGGCATGGGCTCAGGAGCCACTGAAACAGGAAACGATCGACATCATTTCCACCAATCAGCCAAAACTCCGGGATGCCTATAAACTCAACCTGACAGCTTCTCTGCCAGGTGTAGACACCAGCAGGCCCATACTCAAATACCAGGTACCGGCGCTCAACCTGAACTTCATGTATCAGGCAGCCCCGATTAAACCCCTGGCACTGGGTAAAGACTCCCTGACTATGCTGCAGAATAACTTTATCAAACTGGGTTATGGCAACTATAAAACACCGTTTGTGCAGGCAGGCTTCGGCAGTGGCAGAAAAGACAACTATAACTACGGCCTGTATGTAAACTATACCGGTTCCCAGGGCAAAGACATCCCGGACCAGAACTATAGCAACCTGAATGTACTGGCTTCCGGCTCCTATCTCCTGCCCAAGTTCCAGCTCGACGCCAGCCTGGGTTACGACCGTAATACCGTTCACTATTACGGCTACAACCACGATACTATCAAATACTCCAAAAGCGATGTGGCACAAACGTTCAACCAGCTGACAGCTCAGGTAGGACTGAAAAACCGCCCCCAGCACGACTGGGCATTTGAGTTCCAGCCACAGGTGAAGTTCATCCTCTTCAATGATTCATATAAACGCACAGAAAATACCTTCATCGCCAAAATACCGGTACGTAAACAGGTGTTTGAAGATATCTATATCAAAGCGGAAGGTGTTTTTGACCTGTCTACCTACAAACAGGACAACAACAGGACCATCAACAACAACGTAGTGGCCATCCACCCGGCCGTAGACATCATCAAGCCGGGATTTGTGCTGCATGCAGGTGTTAATCCTACCTGGACCAACGATAAATTTTATCTGTTGCCCGACATCGTCAACGAATCGCACCTGATCCGCAAAAAGCTGATCCTCAGCAGCGGCTGGATTTCTTATTTTGATAAAAACTCCTACCGCAACCTGGCCAATAAAAATCCGTTCCTGGCAGGCCTGCCAACGGGTATGCTCAACACCCGTGTTGAAGAAAAATATACCGGTATCAAAGGAACACTGGGCAGCCATTTCAATTATAACACCAAGTTTGCAGCCGTTACCTGGTACAACCTGCCACTGTTTGTAAACGACAGCGCTGATACCAAATACTTCACTACCCGCAATGAAGAACAGCTGCGTGCTTTCCAGCTTCATGCGGAAGTAGGATATATCGAAGAAGAAAAATTCCAGGCAAGAGTAACTTTTGACTGGTACAACTATAACAAACAGGAAACGGAAGTAAAACCATGGCATCTGCCTCCATTCCAGGGCGACCTGTTTGTACAGTACACCTTTGCTAAAAAACTGCACCTGAATGCCGATCTGTTTGCACTCAGTGGTAGTTACTATCTCCTGCCTAATAAAGATTTTGGCAAAACCAAAGGTGCATGGGACCTCAATGCAGGAGCTTCCTATGACATCGGCAAAAACTTTAATTTATGGCTGAACGCCAATAATATCTTCAATTCCCATTATCAGCGCTGGTACCTTTATCCTACCTACGGATTCAACATCGTAGGCGGAATTATGGTGAAGTTCTGATTTTGACCTAAATTGGGTTCGCAAAGCAGCAAAGAAGTAACGTTTCTTTGCTGCTTTGCTACTTTTCGTGAATGATTTTAACCACAAAAACCTCTTCATGTTGGTACTACAGCAATACATCCAGGAAGTCCTGTTCAGGCAACGGGTATGCGTTGTTCCTCACGTCGGCACTTTCTCCATCCAGCATTTCCCGGCCCGCTACGATGCAGTCTCACAAACGCTGCTGCCTCCGCGCGACCAGGTGATCTTCAGCCAGTCGTGGCAAGACGACGGCTCCTGCCTGGAATGGATAGCACTGAAGGAAAACCTGGTACCCTCCGTGGCACAACGTAAGCTGGAGAAATATCTGGAAGAGTTTAAAACAGCACTCGAATCCGGCAAGACGCTGGAACTGCCAGGTATTGGCAGATTACAGGGAGATTTTACCGGTAACCTGCATTTTTATGCAGAAGAATTACCTGTAAATCCTGCCGATTTACCAATAGCTCCTATACAAAGGACAGAGCCACCCGCTCCTGCTGCGCTGCCAGCAATACAGCCTACCATGGCTGTGACACCGGTAACGCCACCCGAACCACCGGCGCCTGTGGAGCCTTTAATGACAGCAGCGGAAGAAGATACGCTGGAAGCAGTCACCGAAGGTGGTATTTTTAAATGGTGGTGGGCCGTGGCCGGCGCAGTGATCCTCCTCGGAGGCCTGGGCGCATGGTGGTATATCGGCCACCAGAGCGTACACGAAGTACCACCTCCTGCACCCGCACCTGCACTTCCACCAGCAACAGACACGATAGTAGATACTACGCAGCAGGTCCCGGCAAACACCGTAACAACCGCTGTTCCGGCAGCACCGGACTCCATTTCCTATTTTGTAATATTGGAAGAATATAAAGACAGCCTGACAGCTGCACATAAAGTAGCCAAAAGAAAGTCCTGGGAACAGAATGTGGTATTGTACCACAAAAACAACTTGTATAAAGTGGCCGTACCGGTAAAATCCTTACCGATAGATACCACTAGTGTATTGCAGGAAAAACAGAGTGAATTTAAAATCAATAAGGCGTATCTGGAGTTCTAGTGTTTACCGGATCTCCGCCGCCACGATGTCCAGCCCCTCTGCAAAAGTATGGGGCTTATAGCCCAGTTCTTTTTCGGCCCTGTCGATGATCAGCCCGGTTTTAGCCGGCCGGGCAGCTGGCTGGGCGAGGCTTCTGGAGCTGATTTTTTCAACCAGGCTTTTGTCCAGCTGGAAATATTCTGCCGTTTTAATGGCCATATCATATGGGGTGAGGACTTCTTTTCCGGAGATATTGAAGATACCGGTAGCTTTCTTTTCCGCAATCAGCAGGCAGCCCTCTGCCAGGTCCTGGCATAAGGTAGGTGTACGCCACTGATCATCTACCACCTTAATCTTTTTCCCCTGCTGCAGATTATTTTTCACCCAGGTGATCATATTACTGCGGTGAGGATCATTTACCACACCATATACCAGCACGGTACGTATGATAGCCCACTGCAGCTTGCTGTTGTGGACCAGTCTTTCTGCCGCCACTTTGCTGGTACCATAGTAATTGATGGGATTAACAGGGGCTTCTTCATCATAGGGGCCGTTGAGTCCATCAAAAACGAAATCAGTGGAGAGGAAGATAAAGGCAGCATTTATTTTTTCCGCTGCATTCACGAGGTAACGTGTAGCGCCTACGTTGGTATCCCAACAGGCATCCTTGTTCTTCTCACATTCGTCCACCTGCGACATTGCACCACTGTGGATGATGAGATCCGGCTGATGTTTCTGTACCAGTTGCTGTACACTGCCCGCATCGCGGAGATTGACAGCCTCATAAATGTAATGGTCTCGCTGAGGGGAACGGTTAGCACCTCTTCCGGTGGCTATTACATCGTATGTCTTATTTTGGACAAAAAGAGGGATCAGATGCTGTCCCAATAGTCCATTGCAACCTGTAATTAATACCTTCATAATGCCATATTAGTACGCTGTCTTTAAAGATAAGAAAAAATAGCCGACGGCATTCAGCATTTACCTCCCACCCCATATTTTTTTTGCACAGGCACCTGTCTGCAATAATCAGGGGCTGACAGAAAGCGCGGCATTATTGTCCTGTACTTTCCATCAACCCCTGATCAGCGAAAAGGATGATCTTATTTCTTCATCCCTAAGTTATACATGGTGAAGGCCCAGATATCCGTAGCCTCATCAATCAGTTTGGAGGTAGGTTTACCTGCCCCATGCCCAGCCTGCGTTTCCACGCGGATCAGTACAGGATTGGGGCCGGCATGACTGGCCTGCAGTGTGGCCGCAAACTTAAAGGAGTGTGCCGGCACTACACGGTCATCATGATCTGCAGTGGTCACCATCGTTGCCGGATAAGAAACACCAGCCTTCAGATTATGCAGTGGAGAATATTTGATCAGATATTTAAAATCTGCTGCATGATCACTGCTACCATATTCCGTAGCCCATGCCCAGCCAATGGTGAACTTCTGGAAACGCAGCATATCCATCACCCCTACCGCAGGCAAAGCTACTTTAAAGAGGTCCGGACGCTGTGTCATACAGGCACCTACCAGCAGGCCTCCGTTGGAACCGCCGCGGATCGCTATTTTGGAAGGATTGGTGTACTTGGTTTTTACCAGGTATTCAGCAGCACCGATGAAGTCATCAAATACATTTTGTTTCTTCTCTTTCATACCGGCCTGGTGCCAGGCTTCTCCATATTCACTGCCTCCGCGAAGCGCTACTACCGCGTAGGTACCACCCTGCTCCATAAAATACAGATTAGATACACTGAAGCCAGGTGTCTGCGGAATATTAAAACCACCATAACCATAGATCAGCACAGGATTGTTACCGTTGTTTTTCAGGCCCTTTTTGGAAGACAGGAACATCGGCACTTTGGTACCATCTTTACTGGTGAAAAACACCTGTTTTGTTTCATAATCATCCGGGTTAAATTTCACCTCTGCTTTGCTATACAGCGTGGATTTTCCCTGTTTGATATCATACTTATATATTGTGGTAGGTGTTACGTAGGAAGTATAGGTATAAAACAGTTCCTGATCTTCCTTCTTCCCATCAAAACCAGTGGCAGAGCCTATGCCAGGCAGCTTGATATCCTGTTCCAGCTTGCCTTTGTAGTCGTATTGAAATACGCGGGTGGAGGCGTCCTTCAGATAAGACACAAATAATTTTCCACCGGCATTACCCACGTTTTGCAATGCCTCTTTCTTTTCAGGTACAATTGTTTTCCAGTTTTCTTCCGCCGGATGAGCCGGATCAATCAGTACTATTTTATAGTTGGGTGCGTGATGATTGGTGCTCACCAGCAGACTTCCGCCATCGTTGTCAATTACAGAAGGTTCGTGCTCAAATCCTTTTACCAGCAGGGAAAAGGAAGTCTGTGCAGGGTTCTGCAGATCACGATACCACAGCTCTTTGCCGGAAGTACCTTCTGAAGTGGAGAGAATAAGGAAACGTTCATCTTCGGTTACGCTCACGCCGGCAGAACGAAGCGGATGATCTTTATCCACGTATATCAGTTCATCCTGGTCTTGTGTAGTACCTATTTTATGATAGTATACTTTCTGGAACTCATTCTTTTTAGAGAGTTTGCCTTGTTCATCCGGTTTGTCATAGCGGCTGTAGTAGAAGCCATTACCTCTCCAGGAAAGTCCGCTGAACTTGATCCATTCCAGTTTATCGGACAGCAGTTGGCGGGTGGCGACGTCCATTACATAACCTTCCTGCCAGTCGGAGCCCGCTTTGGCGATCAGGTAGGCTGCATATTTCCCGTCTTTGGAGAAGGAGAGGTTGCCCAGGGCGGTAGTACCTGCGGCAGATAATTTGTTAGGATCGATAAATACTTCCGGAGTACCACCAGGTGTAGCAGAGCGGTAAAGAGCAGCCTGATTCTGCAGGCCATCATTTTTAAAGAAGTAATAATAATTACCGTGTTTTACCGGAGCACCGGTCTTGGGATAGTTCCACAGTTCTTCCAGTCTCTTTTTAATATCTGCACGGAAAGGGATGGTAGAGAGATAATCCTGAGTCACTTTGTTTTCCGCATCTACCCAGGCTTTTGTTTCAGCGCTATGATCATCTTCGAGCCAGCGATAAGGGTCTGGGATCCGGGTACCGTGATAATCGTCTACTGTGTCTATTTTTTTTGCAATGGGATATTGCAGCTTCATTTGTTGTGCTATTCCTTCCATAGTCATTAAACTCATGCTTAAGATCAACCAACTCTTATTAGTCTTTTTCAACATGCCTATATTTTTTAAAAAAATTCGCTACTTTGTTTGATTAAAATTAAATATTTAGGTTAATTCATCAGATAACTGTTAGAAAACAATTGCAAAATGTTATTTTTGTGCGCCTTTAAGATATTTTTTTAGCAATTTATATGAAAAAATTGAACAACATTGCAGTCCTTACATCAGGCGGAGATGCTCCGGGCATGAACGCAGCTGTTCGCGCCGTTGTAAGAACGGGCATTTATCATCAGCTGAATGTGTTCGGCGTCATGTATGGATATAGGGGAATTCTGAAGAATGAAATCTTCCCGATGGAATCCAAATCAGTTGCCAACATCATTCAACGAGGGGGCACCATCTTAAAGACCGCCCGGTGCAAAGAGTTCTATGAATATGAAGGGCGAAAAAAGGCTTATGAGAATCTGAAAAAGCACAACATTGACGGATTGATAGTGATAGGGGGAGATGGTTCGTTTAATGGTGCGCAGAAATTCAGCCAGGAATTTGACATTCCCTGTATAGGCTTGCCTGGTACTATTGATAAGGACATTGCAGGTACTGATTTCACGATTGGCTTTGACACCGCAGTGAACACTGCAATCGAAGCCATTGACAAAATCAGGGATACTGCAGATGCGCATGACCGGCTGTTTGTAATCGAGGTAATGGGCCGTGATGCCGGTTACATCGCTTTACACAGTGGTATTGCCACCGGTGCCGAGCATATTATGATGCCCGAGCGTAAAACCGAATTAAACGACATTATTGAAGAACTGCAGGCCAACGAACGCCGCAAAAAACTGGTAAATCTGATCGTAGTAGCCGAAGGTGACGACACCGGAGGCGCCAATGAAGTAGCACGCCGCATTAAAGAAACCTGTCCGCAACTGGATACCAGAGTATGTATCCTCGGACATATCCAAAGAGGTGGATCCCCCACCTGTACAGACCGTATCCTGGCCAGCCGTATGGGCTATGCCGCTGTAGACGCCCTCCTCGAAGGCATTCACAATGTCATGATCGGGATCGTAAACGACAAGATCCATTATACCCCCCTGGACAAGGCTGTTAAAGCCAAACAGGAAATTGACCCCGAATGGTTTAAGATTGTTAAAATTCTTGCGAGTTAAAAAATAAGACTTATGAGTACAAAGGATCTTTCGAAATACTATCACAAGCAGATGGACAATGCTGCCGGTAGAGCACACTCTTCCCGCAAAACAAAAATCGTTGCCACTGTAGGCCCTGCCAGTGATACCTATGAACAATTGCTGGCATTAGTGAAAGCGGGCGTGAACGTGTTCCGCCTCAACTTCTCTCACGGCTCGCACGAGGATAAACTGCGGATCATCGAATACATCCGTCAGATCAACAAAACCGAACCTTACAACGTAGCCATCCTCGGAGATCTGCAAGGACCCAAACTCCGTGTTGGCGAAATTGAAAATAACGCCCTCCCGCTGGTAAAAGGTGATATCCTCACCTTTATCAACGAAAAAGTAGTTGGTACCAAAGAAAAAATCTACGTTTCCTACCCCGATCTGTATAAAGATCTCAAACCAGGACAGAAAATTCTGCTGGACGATGGTAAAATCGAAACCGTAGTAAAAGAAATCACGGCTTCCGGCGAAATCAAAGCCGAAGTATCACTGCCAGGCGTACTGTCTTCCAAAAAAGGCTTTAACCTGCCCGATACCAAAGTATCCCTGCCTGCCCTGACAGAAAAGGATATTGTGGACCTCGAGTTCATTATCGACCAGGAACTGGACTGGGTAGCCCTGTCTTTCGTTAGAAGCGTAAAAGACCTGAGCGACCTGCGCAAACGCCTGGAAGCACGGAACTCTAAAATAAAAGTGATCTCCAAGATCGAAAAACCGGAAGCCATCCAGAACCTGAAAGAAATCATCTGGGAAAGTGATGGCGTTATGATCGCCCGTGGTGACCTCGGTGTGGAACTGCCGGTAGAACAGATCCCGATGATCCAGAAAGATATCATCCGCAAATGTATCCACCGTGCGAAACCCGTTATCGTGGCTACACAGATGATGGAAAGTATGATGGACCGCACCCGTCCTAACCGTAGCGAAATCACCGACGTGGCCAACGCCGTACTGGAAGGCTCCGACGCGGTAATGCTCAGCGGTGAAACAGCTACCGGACAATTCCCTGAACTGGTGATCCAGACCATGAATAAAATCATTCAGGAAGTGGAAAAAGAAGCGATCATCTACAACCGTAACCTGATCCCGCATCGCCACTCTCCTACCTTCCTCAGCGACGCACTCTGCTACAACGCTTGTAAAATCGCTGAAGACCTGGACGCTGACGCCCTCATCGGTATGACCCAAAGCGGTTACACCGGCTTTATGCTGAGCAGCTACCGTCCTCGTTCTCCGCTCTACGTATTTACCAAAGAAAGAACACTGGTAAACCAGCTGAGCCTCAGCTGGGGTGTACGCGCCTTCTACTACGAAGAAGAAGAAAGCCTTGATGACATCGTTTTCGATCAGATCAATATTCTGAAAGAAAGAGGCTTTATCAAAGTTGGAGATGTATGCGTAAACACCGGTAGCACGCCTGTAAAACTGCATCTGCCTACCAACATGCTCAAGATTACCAGAGTAGAATAGTATTCACAACGATTTTAATAAATAAAACGGGAGTAGTGATCACTACTCCCGTTTTATTTATTTCTTTTTGTAAGTCGCCAGGTAGATGACCAGCGCTATCAGAATCAGCGTAGTACCCGCCACACATACTCCGTTCCATTTCCCTACAGACCACACCCACAGGCCAATTCCCGAACCCAGTGAAGTTCCGATAAAACTAGCCGTCATAAATACGGTATTGAGGCGGTTGCGGGCTTCCGGCTGCAATGCATAAATACGGGTCTGATTGGATACATGTATCCCCTGCAATCCAAGATCTATCGCAATGATGCCAATGATGATTCCGATGATGTTTGCCTGGAAGAAATAAAACATCCCATAACCGGCCAGGAGAAAGATGATCCCGTAGCCAATTGCGATCCGGGGATTCTTCTTATCAGCAATGCGGCCTACCAGCGGGGCGCCCAATGCTCCGGCAGCAGCTGCCAGCCCCATCAGCCCGATCTGCTCACTGGTATATCCGAAAGGTTTGTCTGAAAGCAGGAATACCACCGTAGTCCAGAACATACCAAACATCGCAAAACAACAGGCGTTGATAGCAGACGCTTCCCGCAGCATGGGCTGCTCACGGATCAGCGTTCCCAGCGATTTCATCAGATCACCATAACTACCGCCGAACTTAGGCTGGCTTTTAGGGAAAGAGAACAACATAATCACTACCAGCAACAAACTGATACCTGCTGCAATCCAGAACATCGCTCTCCAGCCCAGATGATGACCCACTATACCGCTGAGTGTTCTGGAGAGCAGAATCCCTACCAGCAAACCACTCATAATGGTACCTATTACCTTGCCTCTGTTGGCAGCGTCCGAAAGATTGGCAGCCAACGGCAAAATCAATTGCGGTACCACTGAGGTAAAACCAATCAGTAATCCGGTGATTTTAAGCATGGTAATGTTCTGGGAGAAACCTGCAGCTGTCAAAGCCAGCACGGCAGTAAATGTCATGACAATGATCTGTCCCTTACGCTCCAGCTTGTCGCCCAGTGGCACACAAAACAGCAGTCCCAGCGCATAACCTACCTGTGTAAAAAAAGTTACCTGTCCGGCATTACTTTCGGAGACACCGAATTCTTCACTCATCAATACCAGCAAAGGCTGGCTGTAATAAATATTCGCAACGATGAGCCCTGTGCACAGGGCCATAACCATAATATTCCATCTGCTTAAAGCCATATAACCGATTCTTTTGGAGTGGCAAAGATACATAAAGGAACCTGGCATTACCGATTTCCTTATGATGGACGGGCGAGAGCGTTTGACATGAAATGGCTAAATTTGTGATTATTTTACTGCTTACAGGGCTAAAAGGTTACTGCTATGTTTACAAGTATCAATCCTTTCACACAGGAAACCATTGCTGAGTATACACCACATACCCAGGCGGAAATAGAACAGAAATTACAAAGAGGAGAAAGAGCCTATCGTCAGTTGCTGGAGACGCCGCTGGAGCAGCGCCGTCAGTGGATGATGCAGGTAGCTTCTTCCCTCAGAAAAAATGCGACGGCCCACGCCACCCTCATCACGCAGGAGATGGGAAAAACCCTGAAGGAAGCGAAGGCAGAAGTGCTGAAATGCGCCTCCTCCGCAGAATATTTCGCAGAACATATCGCTGAAATGCTGGAGCCCCGGCCTATACAGTCGGATGCTTATAAAAGTTATGTCAGCTATGAGCCTAAAGGTATCATTCTGGCTATCATGCCATGGAACTTCCCCTACTGGCAGGTATTCCGCTTTGCGATTCCCAACATTCTCGCCGGCAATACCGGCCTGCTGAAACATGCGAGCAATGTAAGCGGTTGTTCACTGGCCATTGAACAGGTTTTTATGGAATCCGGATTTCCGGAAGGTACTTTCCAGTCCTTACTGGTGTCTTCCAAAGACCTGGAACCGATTGTGGCTGATCCGCGTATCCAGGGGGTAACCCTTACCGGCAGCACGCCCGCGGGTAAAAGTGTGGCCGCACTGGCAGGCAAATACCTGAAGAAAACAGTATTGGAACTGGGTGGCAGCGATCCTTTTATCGTATTAAAGGATGCTGACCTGGAAGCCGCTGCCAAAACCGCCGTACAAGGCCGTATGCAGAATGCCGGCCAGTCCTGTATCGCAGCCAAACGCTGGATCGTGGAAAAAGAAATAGTACCCGCCTTCACCGCGGAAGTACGCCGCCTGCTGGAAAACATGCAACAGGGAGACCCCATGCAGGATACCACCTCCATGGGCCCGATGGCTCGTACTGACCTGGCAGAAGACCTTGACAGGCAGCTCCAGGAATCTATCAGCCAGGGAGCCAGACTGGAGTTGGGCGGTACCTATGAAGGATGTAACTTCGCGCCCACCCTGCTCACCGGGGTCACCAACGATATGACTGCTTTTAAGGAAGAAACTTTTGGCCCGCTGGCCGTTATTATAGAAGCTGCCAACGAAGACGAAGCCATCGCATTAGCCAACGAAACCGACTTCGGTTTAGGTTCCGCCCTCTGGACCAGCGACCTCGACAAAGCCGCCCACCTCGCCACACGGATCGAAAGCGGCAACGTCTTTATCAATGCCATGGTACGCTCCGATGCCCGTCTGCCCTTTGGTGGCGTAAAACAATCCGGATACGGCAGAGAACTATCACTGGAAGGCACACACGAATTTCTAAATGTCAAAACTGTTTATATACAACAATAGGATTTAGGAATTTATGGATTTTGGGATTGGGGAGCTTGGAAATACCAATAAATCCCCAACCTCAAAATCCATAAATCCCTGAACCCCTCAATTTCTAAATCTGTAAAATGACCACGTCCCTTAAAAGAGAACGATATACTCCCTATATCACCTTCTCCCGTAAAGAATGGGCAGAAACCAGCAGCGGCGCACTGTTGCAGCTGCAGGATTATTACGACCTGGAACAGCTGCATGGTATGAACGAACCACTCACACAGGAAGAAATCACGCAGATATATCTGCCCCTGGCACATCTGCTCAACCTGTACGTGAAATCATCTCAACAGCTGCATAAAGCCACCAGCAACTTCCTCGGCAGCCAGGCCATGAAAGTACCTTATATCATCGGTATCGCCGGCAGCGTAGCCGTAGGCAAAAGCACCACCGCACGCGTGTTACAACGTCTGCTCCAGGCATGGCCCGACCATCCGCGCGTAGACCTCGTCACCACCGACGGTTTCCTTTATCCCAACAAAACACTGGATGCCAATAGCCTGATGAATAGAAAAGGCTTTCCGGAAAGTTATGATATCAAAAGGCTCATCCATTTCCTCGCAGATGTAAAATCAGGTAAGGAAAGAGTAGCCGCCCCACTCTATTCCCACCTGGAATATGATGTGCTGCCTGGCCAGCTGCAATGGATAGAACAACCCGATATCGTGATTGTAGAAGGTGTAAACGTATTGCAGGTAAAACCACAGCAACAACAACAAAAAGATCCGGCCGTTTTCGTATCTGATTTTTTTGATTTCTCCATCTATGTAGATGCCGCCGAAAAAGATATCCGCAAATGGTATATCTCCCGCTTCGAATCCCTGCGGGCTACCGCTTTCCAAAACCCGGAATCTTTCTTCCACCGCTATGCACACCTCTCCGATACTGCTACCGTGGAACTGGCCACCCAGATATGGGAAGATATCAACAAACCTAACCTTGAGCAAAACATCGCACCCACCAGATACCGCGCCAGTCTGATACTGGAAAAAGGACATCATCATTTTGTGCAGTCTGTGAAACTCCGCAAAACATAACTGTGATTTTTGTGATGATGATGATAATCCTGATGAGCGGAGATTGGGATAGAAAATTGAAGTGAAGATTTTTTGGGGATGATTTTTTCGAAGATGACTTTTAATGTGGATGAAGACACTAAGAACATCTATCTAAAACCATCGGCGCATAAAAACTAAAACAAAAGACCCATTGATATTGACATCAATGGGTCTTTTGTTTTTAATAATTTGCTTATATCTACATGATCAGAAGAATCTGCAAAATCATATGAATCAATGTTCCGCTTATATCTCCGTGATCAGAAGCATCAGCAAAATCATATGAATCAACGTTCATATTAATCAGCGGCTATAATTATACCCACTCATTAACATGTTTAGCGTTGCCCATGCTAATTTCACGGGCAGAAATGGTAAAGGTGATTACCATAGGGTTTTTGTTTTCGTAGTCGAAAGACTCTTCAAACTTTACCAGGTAACCTTCTCTGAATTCCAGTGTTTTTAATTTGGAATCCGTATCTCTTTTGTAGAAAGTGATGGTACCGTCTTTTCTTTCGAAATTGTTTACCATCCATTCAAAGAGATCTGTTTTACCAGTAGATTCTACTGTCATTCTGATACGACCACCGCGGGTGATAGCAGAAGGACGTCCAGTAGCATCAGTTTCCTGGTTGAGATCGTAGGAGACATGTTGAACATTGTAGTTCTCTCCATTTACTGTAAAGACTGATTTGAAAGACATGTTCGGGTTAATTTTTAAGGTTACAATAAAGAAAAATACCTATTAAAAAGGAAAAAGTATGAGCTTCAAATATAAGGCTATTTTTCAATACTGTAAAGAATCCTAACCACTTTTTAGCCAATTAGCACACAAATTATAAAATGCAATAAATTATAAAGTAGGCGTTTAAGTTAGTGGGCGCGGCTATTCAGCAGTAACATCTGTCTGCAGTTATCAAGATCCCTGCTTTTGCTTTCCAGTTTGCCGGTGAGGTCCATGACCTGTTCTTTTAATCCAGCAATATTTTGCTGGGCATTCTGCAACTCGCGCAGTTGTTGTTTGGCTTGTTGCAATGACAGGCACGCCTGTACGACATTATCATACAGGGCATAGTGTGTTACCACATCTTTCGGGATGGAATTGCGCATTTCTGCCAGAGAGGCGGCAATTACCTGGTCCATGTAGTTAGCGTTCTGATTAGGGAGATTGATAGAGTCCAGGTTATGTTTCACCTTATCCAGCTTCTGCAGAAACTCAGCCTGAAACGCCTGCTCCTCGCGGAAAGTACTTAGCTCCTTACGCAGGGAGGCATTTTCCCTGGCCGGTACCTGGTAGTTGAAAAAGATGGCCAATACAAACAGTGCCACCGTTACAATAAAAAATAACAGAAACCACAAAAAGGAAACGGTCCTCTCCTGCTTGTTTAATACTTGCATACGAATCTGAGCTTTAAGCTGTGAGCTGTTTTAAATTAAATATGATGATAACTGCTGACCTTCAGCATTGCTTTTAAGTGAAACCAATAACTACCCAATTATTATAAACACCTGAAGCGGTTTGCTGAAAGCCAGCAGTCATAATAATCAGTCTGTAAAAAACCAGCGTTTGGTTTTATGCTTGCGCAGGTATTCTGAATCTTCTGCCGACTCTTCTTTTACGAAGATGTTGCTGTCCTGCTTGCGGCCGATGTAATCCAGTCTGCTCAGGCTTTCAAACAGCTTGTTTACCGCCCGGACAAAAGGTATCATGGGTTGCAGACACTCCCTCACATCCAGATGTTTATAACGGATATTGGCACAATTGACCATGAGTGTTTCCAGTTCTCCCTGACGCAGTTCACACCACTCTGATAAATAGTTCAGCAGTTCTTCCTTACCGGCGCCGGCGCGCAGATCGATTGCATTTTTCATGGTGCGTGCCAGTCCTGCGATGATCTCCAGCATCTGTGCGGGCGGCTGGTTCAGCGCCAGCCATCTGAACTGGGTGATGCGGGTACTGAGAAACTGTACCATTTTTTCAGTGATATACAATACTACCAGTGCCAGGTCATTGTTCTGGTTACGCCCATAGATTTTCTGCACGATGTGTACGCCGTAAAGCTCCATCTGTCCGAGGAACTGGTCCAGTTCGTAAAACAGGTCTACCAGGGCAGGATGCGCACTGACAATGCTGCAGGGAGGGATATAATCATCATCCATCTGCGGGCGTCCGTCCATCACCGTTATCTTGCCTAGTACCGCCTGATAGCTGCCCAGCTGTCCTTGTGGCAACTGCGAAGCGGGAAGCACATAAAGACTGTATTCCGGCGTAGCATATGGCAGCCGTGGCGGATCTTCATCCAGTAGCGGCTCTCCGCTGGGTTGTCTGTTAAACGGATTTACCTGTATCAGTACATAATAAGTGCTTTCTGTATGTTCGGGGTCCCATGCATAGGTAGCTTCCGGGAAAGTGGTAGCATAACGCAGGGAATGCACCGTATGTTCCGGTATTTCGATGCGGGCGCCGCCTGGTGTCACGGCACGGCATTCTGTCAGCTTCACGCGCCACTGCTGCTGGTTGTCAGTCACAAACCAGCAACGCAGGGATTCCTTATTTTCTGCTTTGGGAGGCAACAGGCCATAGTTCAATGCATTCATACTGCAGGCAAGCGCATCTCTGACCTGGTCCAGCAACGCATTTTCTGTATCAATAAAATGCTGCTTCTTTATCTTCATCCCGTCTACCCAGTTAACGGGAAAATGTTTTAATGGCTCCGCCATAATAATTCGTTTAGGATAACATAATTCTGTTGCAGATGATCACACTGTTTTCTTTGATCCCGTTCATAAATACTGCCTTTGCCGGGTCCAGTGTTTTAGCAGCGCCGAACCATCTGGGTTTGAGATGGAACACCCACCCATAGGCTTGTCCGTTAGTATCCACAAAATCAATGGGCGTATTGGGGTAACGGTCATTATAGTCATTGATGAAATGATAAAACAGGTCGCCCAGGTCCATTTTAATAGGCGTACGGGCCCTGAAATAGGTCCGGTTACGATCACCATGCCCTTTTTCCATTTCAAGCCCTATTACGATCAGATCGCGCATTTCGTCTTCATTCACATCGGGCACTTCCTTATACATGGGATATTGCCACCACTTATGCACTTTCACCGGAATGGCCATCATTTTCTCAAAGGTCTTATATACAAAGGTGGGCAATACGAAGGAGAACATGCTGGTAAGCATGGGATAAAACAGGAAAGTATCTTTGTCCAGCAACCGGTTGACCAATACAAATCCAACACCGCCAAACAGCCAGATAGCCACAATAAAAGCCAGTTCAGATCCCAGGGTGGTTTCATTGGCCCAGAAACGGGTATACATAAAGTGACAGTGTACTACCCCCAGCCCTAAAAACCATACTTCATAAAACAGGTATTGGTTCATCAGGTTTTTGTGGGTAAATAGGAAAGGGATGGAACTAATCACGGCAAATATCAGCGTCATAATTACTAAATACCACAGTGCCTTCTTTTTAAAGAGACTGAAATTTTTAATATATCTGCTGAGCAAAGCCACTATGATAGATCCTATGGCCATAACGCCGGCCAGCATTAAATAGAATTTTGCGGTGTATCTCATAGCTCTTCCGGTATGTCAGGTTTTTCTTTTTTTAGGGTTCTTAACATAAAGCGTTTTTTACGCGTTAACAATGTTAACAAAAATAATTCCACATCGGTACAAAAAAGTGCTCACAGGAAAAAATTATATCCCATAATACCTTCTTCCACATGCTGGTCAGACAGAACTACTTCCTTTTCCCCTGCCTCCGGTACCAGAAGGGTTTCTATATCAACATCTGCCGCAAACAGGTACCCATAACATGTTTCCAGCAGGCGTCCATATGGCTGCCAGGGCAGGTAATCATATATACGTTGCCGTTGCAGCGGTCCTATCGTTACCGTTACCCGGGGCATATCCGTATAAAAAACGTTTCCGGCCATACTATCCACCCCCAGGCACCACTCGCCCAGCGGCACACTCTCCTCTGTTCGTACAGCCTGCGGCGTATGATCCTCCCGGATATCCACCACCTGCTCCAGTATCAGCTGAAGACAGAGCTTTATCATACGGTAGTTACCGGCTATACGGTGCATATAGGGCAGCAGTTTCACCAACCTGTTGGCCGCAGCACCGGGTAACCCTTCCGGAATGTCCCAGAACTGGCTAAACAACTGGTCGGCATCCTTCCCAAATACATCAAACAACAGGTGTTTCTCCCGCTGTTCCAAAAATACCCGCTGCAGAAAGAATTCATTTTCCAGCGGCTGAAAAAAACGCCTTGCCTGTTGCTCCTGCTGCTGTTGCCGTTTATAACGGACTACCATATCCGTAGTACCGCGTATCTTATGCTGTTCGGAAAATTCATGAAAAAGCCCTTCCGGCAATCTGTCATATAGGCCATCCCGTGATAATGATAAAAGAATATAGGGCTGATATGGCTGACTGTCATCCAGTTTTACATGAAGAATATCTTTATTGAATGAACGGGTAAACACATTCTGCAGATGCACCACCACTTCCTCTCTCCGTACCTGGTTGTCCAGCAGCTCACCCACAACCACTTCCGCCCTTACATCGTAAGGGAAGTTAGTGACATGTGTGATAACGTCTTCCAGTACCGCAGCCTTCTGGGCGTTGTTTACCATGAGGTTAATATTTTTATTCAGGTCTTTCGGGTTTGGTCTTCAATCTGTTAGCATAACTATCTAATCTCAGCTATTCCTATGGTTATTCGGGCTAACACTTGCCCCAAAAATAGCATTTTGCATTTATATGTGACTATATGTGACTTAAATTTTGTAAAAAGAAAAACTCTGCACCGTCAACAAGGGCAAGTTATCCAAAAAAAATATTAAAATTGCAAAAACCAGAAAAACCGATGGCCCCTCGTAAACCCGAAAATGAACGTAAAGTAAATTCATTCAGACCCTTTGGAAAAATTGCCAGTCATGTAGACCCCATGGTACTGTGGACCTTTCTCGGTCTTTTTCTGATCAGCGTGATCCTGCTTGCCTTTCAGCTCGACGGCCGTGAAGACTGCACCACTACCGACATTGTACTCAGTAATAAACAACATAGCACCGGTAAAGCCTATACGGTAGGCGAAGTCATCACCTTTAACGCTGAAAACAGTGGTAAAAAAAGAACCAGCTTCACATGGGAATTTGGTGATTCTTCTGCCCGGCAAACCGGCGCCCAGGTATACCACTCTTTTAGTAAGCCAGGCAGTTACATGATCACCCTTAGCTCCGGTAAATGCAGCTGGAATAAGGAAGTGATCATCGTAATGGGCGCAGCCGCCACACCGATAAACGCAGGCCCGGATATCTTCCCGGTTATCGACGGCCCAGGCGAAGTATTCGCCGGCAGACCCGTTACCTTCACCAACAAAACACCCGGCGCCCGCTCCTGGACCTGGCGCCTGCTGCAAGACAACGCCTCTGCACATAACGGTTCCTCTGTCACCTATACTTTCTCCACTCCCGGAGAAAGGACCCTGTCACTTATTGTAAATGGTGATACTGCTCATATGGTGATGAAGAATATTACTGTATTTCCTGCCAGAGCCAAACAAGTGGAAACACAACTCCCGGATCCTGGCTTCCCGCCTCCTCCGCCACCAGTAGAAGAGAAACCCAAAGAGCCGGAAAAACCAAGAGTGCCCGCCGTTTCTGATGATGAGTTCCTGTACATGCTTACACAGGTTACTTCCAAGCAGAAAAGCGCCGGCGACTTCTCCAAGTTCCTGTGCGACAATCTGTCTGCCCGCGTATTACTGAACGATAAAGACACGGATAATTTCACCCACTTCTGTTCACGTATATACGGCAAGAAAAAATTCAAGATAGAAAAGGTAAATCTGGTCAAAGATGCGAACGGATGCGTGAAGGAAATCAGGATCATGTACGACCGCAAAAAAGTATTGGGTATTTTTTAAACTACCTGCATGAAAGGGAAATATTATAAGCTACCCATGGACTTCTCCCAGCTGTTGCAGAAAAAAGATGTACCGGCTGTTACCCTGGAAGAATCCGTAGCACAACATATTCATCTGCTCATCACTACCGTACTGGGGGAAAATAAAGACGACCCCCAGTATGGTTGCCAGTGGTGGGACAGCGATTTTGACATCAAAGCCTCCAACAATGAAGTCAAGGAGCAGATAGAAAACGCTGTTAAATCTTCCGTACAGCGATACGAAAAAAGGCTGGGACAGATCAGGGTGGTGGCCGCCGTCAACCAGGAAGAACTGGCGCTGACAGCCTCCAGGAAAATGAAAAAAAAGATACGGGTAACCGTTAGCGGCACCCTGGCCAAAAACAACAACCCCTTCCAGTACAGCAGCTATTTTTATATCAGCCCACTGTCATATGATTGATAATTGTTTTTAACCGCATCACATGAAAGAAAAAAAAGAAAGGATAAAAGACCGTATGCTGAAAACCGCTGCACGCCTGTGGGGATACCCCGACGCGGAAGTGGAAACCTCTTTTGACCCCATCGTACAGCTGTTGCTTGAAGCCTGTGCCAGCGAACTGGAAAAGATCTCCGGCGAAGTAGATGTATCACACGCCCGCCTGGTGGAGAGACTGGCCCAGATTATGATGCCCGAACCCATTACCAGCAGCCAGCCTGCATTCGGCATCCTGCACGCCATGTCTACCGAAGCAATGGCAGACATTCAGGCTGATCATCAGTTTTATTACCATACCAAAGCTGGACACAATACCCAGGACCTCTTTTTTTCCCCGGTTACCGCCCACCGTTTGTTCAAAGGATTTGTACAATACCTTGCCATCGGCAATAAGCTGTACGAGACCCGTGACAACTGGTTCAAGGAACAGGTGCTGCAAGGCCATTATCAGCCCGATACAGCCACTAACGATCTTTGGATAGGGCTATCCCTGGAAGACGCCAAAATGAACTACGAAGGCATGTCCTTTTTCTTTGACCTTCGTAATATTCATCAGCAGGAAATGTTCTACCATTACCTGCCCCTGGCCCGCTTTTTTATTAACGATACAGAAGTACCGGTAAAAGCAGGCTACCATCACAGCCGCCCCGCCGAAGAAGAAGACATTGAAAGGATGGTGGAAGTAGCCGTAGATACCAACGCCCGCTACAGCCAGCATGTAATGCAACGGTTTCGCAGACATTTCCTGACGATAACAGACACGCGTATACATACGTCTGGTAATACGCCTGCATTCCTGATACGCCTGTTTGGCCAGGAAGCAGACAAACTACCCAAAGACCTGCAGTGGATCCGGATAGAATTCCCCGAAGCCCTGCACCATACACTGCTGGAAGATCTGTACTGCAGTATCAACTGTTTTCCGGTCATCAACAAAAAAAACAACGAACAATCACTTAAGCTCAACCGCTACCTCAATATCATCCCCCTGCAGACACCCGATATCTTCTTCGATATCAAAAGGGTTTATGACCTGGAGGGAACGGATTATTATGTACGTAACTTCTCTACTGCAGGCCAGATGCAGGAAGGAGAACTGGTGGTGCGCAGCAGCGGCATTGGCCGCTTTGATACCCGCGAAGCCAAAGAAGTGATCGCTTATCTGATGGAAGTGGTACGGGATGAAAGCTCACTCTTCGAAGAAGTAAAAAACGACTACGTTACCAACCGTATGCGGGAGCTGCATCAGCTCATCGCCTCATTGGAAGAACAATTGCAACCGGGTTCCAACAAAGGAAACATCCCCTATGTAATGGTGAAGCCCAAAGAAAATGCGGCTTACATCTTCATAGAGTTTTATTCCACCAACGGCACTGTTGCCAACAATATCCGTATGGGCAGCAAACTGCTGGAATATGGCAGTATACAAACCAAACCGGGCAGCATTACCCTGCTCACCAATACACAAGGAGGCAAAGACCGTTTAAACATTGACGAGAAAATAAACCTCTATCGTTCACATCTGCTTTCGCACAACAGGATTGTGACACCGGAAGACATGAAGACATTATGCCGCACCATTTTCGGAAAGGAAATGAAGAGTGCCAGTGTAGCAAAAGGTGTTAGCCTGCAACCTGGTGGCAATGCGGGTTATGTAAGAACGATTGATATACGGCTTACACTGGTGCAGCCGGTGGCCAGCTATCCTGCTGCTAACCTGAATTATCTGAAAGAAGAGTTATTACTCCAGCTGGAAGAGAAGTCTGCCAACACATTTCCGTTTCGTATATTCATCAATGAGGTACTGATGTGAGCTTCTGCGCTCAGCAGCTTTACTTCGCCACCGGTCTTTAATAGATCGAGTGGTACTCCTTTTTTGCCATCGGCAGCGCATAATACAACGGCATTACCAAAGCCCAGATCAACGTACACTCTGTTGCTGACAATCCATCCTTTGCCCGACAGGTTGGCATCACGCCCAACATACACGCCATTGGCCTGCATATTATCGAGCATGCGGATGCTAACCAGCTCACCATCTTTGAAGGCAGTATTGTTTTGCAAACGGGCTGCATAAACAGCTGTTGTTTTCCGGGGAAGCGCTTTCCCACCCACATTGATACGGATGGTATTAAAATCTTTGACATCGCCGGATAGCGGTGTTTGCGGTCTCGCAAATACCGAACCTGTGCTGCCGGATTTGGCAAACACGTTGTATCCGAAGCCCGGCATGTATAACTCAGGACTTTCGAATAGCTGTTTAATAGCGATGATTTTGTAGATATACTGTGCTGTTTCGTTGTTCAGCAGCAGTTGATAATAATCGCTGCTGCCCTGGCGGCGGATATTTTTGGAGATATTACCGGCGCCTGCATTATACGCGGCGGCAGCCAGGGTCCATGATTTTAACTGATCATGCAGTATCCGTATCAGCCTGCAAGCCGCATGGGTGGCTTTGATCAGATGATTCCGTTCATCATAGCCTGCACTGACTGTCAAACCCAGATCGGCGGCGGTACCTGGCATGATCTGCCATACACCCTGGGCGCCTACCGGAGAGGTGGCGTTGGTAAGTCCACTTTCCACGATAGGCAGGTATTTGAAATCCAGCGGCACCTGATACTGCTGCAGGATAGGTTCTATGACGGGAAAAAACATTTCTGCCTTGGAACGTAATGCCGGCAGGTAGCCCTGGTAGCGGAGGTTTCTTTTGATAACGTCCATCAGGCGGAAAGACACAAAATCCCTCTCCATGGGTACCACTTCTCCACAAAAATCTATCTGCTGCGCCATTCCTGTGCACAGCAGACAACAAACGAGCAACACTGTAAGATAGCAGCGTTTCATGTTTTGTTATTTCGTCAACATGTACTTGGGCAGTGTGCTGGCGGGAACGTACAACACCAGTTGTGGTTTGTTTTCCACCGGTTCCAGCACGATAATGATCTCATCATCTTTTTTAAACGTTCTGGAGGGTACTACAAATACTTCCTGTACTTCTCCATGTGCATCGATGGTGCCAGGGCCTTTTTTATACAGCAGCGGCATGGTATGCAACATGGAGGAATCTTTCTTTTCCTTGTGCAGCAGCGTCGCTTTTACGTATTCGTAAGGCTCCTTGTTTTTGTTTTTGATATGAAAGCAGAAGTAATTGAGATCGCTGAGGGTCATGGCTTTGGCGTAACCAATGCTGACACCTTCCACCTTCACTTCATACTGATGATTCACTTTGCTGTCTCTGCGGAAATCTTCCGCAATCACGCTGACAGTGACGGTATCTACGCTGATGAGTGGCGCGCTGCCATCTTCTTCCGGAAGTTTGAGGCCAGTGGACTGTTTACCGGAATCCTTGTCACCACGACGAAGTTCCGGACCAGCAGCGATTGCCGTTTCTTTCGGTTTCTTTGACAACATGTACTTCAGCTTGGACAAGTCCACATTTTCGCGGTAAGCGAGGATCAGGTAATGAATATTCTCCCCTTCCCTGATGATCAGGTTGGTAGGTTTTGGATAGGCCGATTTAGGCCTTATTACCGCCATATTACCATCTACAATGCGGTAATCATAGTCAGGGTTATTACCATCGCCGATCTGGAAAGTGGTGATAGCCGATCCGCTGGTGATAAGGGTAGAGGCGCCCTTTTTGGTCAGTACAGTATCGACTTTTCCTACCGACTGTGCCATTGTTGCCGGGGCTGTTCCTGCAATTAACAAACAAAATAAAATACTGCGCACCGATTTCATTGTCTTATACTTAAACGATGTTAGTTGGCTTTCAGGCTGTTCATCTACCTGAAAAACAACCGGAATAAAATTGCTTAATGCCATCACCAGTCAGCGTTGCAGGTCTGTGAAGGTATAGATCCGGACCATTTTCAACGATGACAGGTGATAGCGTCTCAGGAAGTAAGTTTCCCGTTATTTATCCTGCTCATAGGTAGTATCCCAGTCTGCAGCATCATCTCCTTTTTGTCCTTCCATTTTGATGAGGAAGTTTTTGGCGGGGAAATAAGGCTTCAGATGAATATCCAGGTGGATACGGTCTTTCTGAACAGGGTCCTGTTCAAACCGGCGTATGTTAAAATCTTCAATCAGTTTGTCCGGCCCGGTGATACCATCAAGGAAACGAATAATCTGTTTCATGAGGTCTTTACGGGTGTTGGCGTTGAAGTTTTCAAATGCACGACGGTTCAGGAAGTCCATCAATACTTTGGTAACGAAGTCGAACACTCTTACTACGGAATAAGTCTGCAGGCCGAGGTTATCGCCGTTGAACAATGTTTTGGCGCTGAAGGCCATTACTTTTCCGTATTCTTTTACCATGGGTACCAGGCCCATTTTTTCGAGGCTGGCGATTTCGCTTTTCTTCAGTTCAAAGCGTACACCATCTACTTCATTCATGCCACCGAATTTTTTACCGGCGGTTACCTGTGACATGAGTGTTTTATAGATTTTACCTGCGAGGGCGCCGGAAGGAGGTACATAGAGGTGGTCTTCCTCTCCTACTTCATCAAATTTGCCACGGCCTACGAGCCAGTTGCAGGACATGATCACATTAGAGCGGTGTATTTCGCCACCGGTGAGGTTGGCCAGTTCAAACATCTCCATTACGTCATCCGGAGCATCGAGGTGGGCGAAATCGGTCACCAGCATCACCTTATTTTCGTGTGCTATTTTGGCCCATTTTTCCAGCACCTTGTTGGAACCCAGATAGCCGGGTACTACAAGGAGGCTGTAGTTGCTGCGCAGATCAAGTCTGTCGTAGTTATTCACCAGTTCAGCCTGTACTGCGTCAATAAAGCGGGTGTTATCGAGGTCTTTCAGCTGGTCGAGTTCAACGTTGATGAAAGATATGTTTTTCACTTTGTCGGACTCGGTATTTTTGAAGAACAGTGCAACGTTGCGGTAGGCCTGTTCCAGTTCGCGGGTGGTATCCACGGCTTCGCCCAGGTTTTTATTGAGCACCTGTTCTGATTCTGCAGCGTGGTTATTGCAGAACTCCACCATATCGGGAAGTTCGGTAGCTTCGGAGAGCACTTTTTCCCAGAGTGAGAGTGTTTTTTTGAGTTTATCTCTTTCAGATTTTTTACCGGCTTCCGTGAGAAAGATATTACGGCGTGCTTTGCGCTCGGGGTTGAGGTTCTGCGCGCCTTCGATCGCTGCTTCGAGGAGGTCGAAGCCGCCGTATTTGGCCAGTTCCTCCACATTTTGAGAGAGGCTGGCTTCTTTTTGTGCTGAAGGTTGACCAGTGCTTTGCTGGTTCTGCAGTTCCTCGTTTTTCTGTAATTCTGCCATAAGAAATGATATTATGTTCCGGGATAGGGGGAACTGTTAACTATTTTGTATTCAGGTCTTTGAGCATACTGCGTATAGCGTTCAGCATGGCCTGTCTGGCATCCGGATCAGCGAGGGCTGATTTAAGGATTTTGTTTGTTTTCAGGTTTTTCATGATTTTGAGGTATTGCTCTTTCTCAGTGGCCAGATCATTGAGGAAAGCGCTTTGTTCAGTGATGCCTTTTACGCCGAAATCGCCGAGGTGGTGGAACTGGAGTTTTTCCGGTACGGGGCGTCCTTCTGCATCATTGAAGCTGACATTCACACTAGGCTTGAAGTGTTCAAAAACGGCTTCCACGGAAGTAAGCCCTTCCACGATTTCAGGCTTTACAGGTGCTTGCTGGGTGAGTTTTTCAGCAAACAGTGTGCGGTTATGTGATATTTCCGCAATGGCTTCATTGGCGTCCAGTTTGACTTCTGTGCCACCAATTCCGTAGTTGTCATTCATAACAAAACATTTTGAGATTTTCCAAATTTAGCAGCGGTGGTTTTGTGTTCCGGGGATCCGGTTATCAAAAGCCGCTTTATTGTTTGAGGTTTTTTTGCTTTAGTTGATAGACCAGTCCAGTTTGTCATCTTTCAGGTCGAGGGTAACGTTCATATCCTTTTGGAGGCTGCCATCGATGATCATGCGGGACAGTGGTTTACGGAGCTGGCCGCGGATGACTTCCCGCAGTGGGCGGGCGCCATAGCGGGGAGAGTATCCCATCATGGCGAGGTGTTTCCGGGCTTCCGGTGTAACCGTCAGCGTGATTTGTTGTTGCAGCAGCAGATGCAGGAGATGTTGCAGATGGATATCGAATATCTTTTCCACATTTTCCTGCTGGATGGGACCGAAAGGCACAATCTCTGTGAGTCTTCCCAGGAACTCGGGCCTGAAGTGGCGGGCCATCAGCTCCATCAGTTGTTGTGATGGCGGGATAACTCCCTGCTGGAAAGAGCTGGCGATGGCGTCGCTACCGATATTGGAGGTAAAGAGCACCAGCGCGTTGGAGAAGTCTCCCGTTTTTCCCAGTCTGTCGTGTAATTTCCCTTCATCCATGATCTGTAGGAAGATATCAAATACAGAAGGATGGGCTTTTTCTATCTCATCGAATAATACTACTGCGTAGGGCTGTTGCCGTATCTTATTGACCAGCAGGCCACCTTCTTCGTAACCTACATATCCCGGTGGCGCGCCGTACAACAGGGCAGCCGCATGTTCCTCCTTGAATTCGGACATATCAAATCGGATCATGCATCGTTCGTCCTGGAAGAGGAAGTCCGCCAACGATTTGGCCAATTCTGTTTTACCGGTGCCGGTGGGGCCCAGAAAAAAGAAAGAGCCTATAGGCTGGCCGGGTCTGCTCAGACCAGATCTTGACTCCAGAATAGCGTCGGCCACGGTTTTGAGGGCATGGTCCTGACCTACTACTCTTTTACGCAGATGCAGGTCCATGGTTACAAGGCGTTCTCTTTCCTGCGACTGGATTTTGCCCAGCGGTATACCTGTCATCCCGGCTATTGTGGTGGCCAGGTCTACGGGTGATACGGCAGTATGTTGTACGGATACCACTTCTTCCAGCTGTACCAGCAGCTGTTGCAGGGCAGCTTGTAAGGCGGCGGTATCGGTCATTTTGCTGATTGCAGCATCCATATGCAATTTACCGGACAACAGTGCGCCCAGTCTTTCAGTCATCTGTCTTAAAAACCACTGCAGGTCTTCCGGCTGTAAGTTATCCTTACTGCTCAGGGCTGCCAGCTCCTCTTTCAGTGTCAGGAGCAGAGGTGTTCCGGTATCCTGCATGGCACGGATACCGGCCATGGTGCGGTCCAGCAGGTTGATGGCACTATCGGGGAGGCAACGTTCCTTCAGGTAACGCCGGGAAAGACGGATCGCTTCACTGACAGATTCCGCAGGCACCTGTAACTGATAAAAGCTTTCGTATACCGGCATAACGGCGGCGATCATACGAACAGCCTGTGCTTCATCGGGCTCGTTGAGGTTAATAGTCTCAAAACGGTGCCGCAGGATAGCATCAGGTTCTATCAGTTTCCGAAAACCTTCGGGGGTAGTGGTACCGATCAGGATGATCTCCCCTTTGCCCAGTGAGGCTTTAATTACATTTGCCATACCGCTGCCGGATTGTTTGTCCAGCAGGGTGTGCAGATTGTCAATAAAAAGTATATGCCTGCCTGTTTGTTTCAATTGTTGAATAATCTGAAGTAGTCTGTCCTCCAGTTCATTTTTATAGGCGGCGCCTGCGATAAAGGCGCCATAATCCAGTGCGTATAAATCAGTAGACTGTAACTGCAGCGGCACCTGTTTCCTGGCAATGGCATGGGCCAGCCCTTCCACCAGGGATGTTTTCCCCACTCCGCCTTCTCCTATGATAAGTGCGCTGGCACGGTCCTTACGGGTAAGCACCTCCGTTAGTACACGGATATCTCCGTCTCTTGCAATTACCGGATGGTAGGCCTGCAATAACTGCGGATCGGTCATACGATATACGTACTTCAGCGATGCCGGTTTCACAGAAGGGGTGGTATGCTGTTGCTGATGGCCACCCTGGCTGCTTTTACCCTGACGACTGGCAGCTATCAGCTGGTCGCGGGTAAACGGAAAGGATTTCAGTTGTTCATAAGAGAAACCTACACCGGGTGTGCAGAGGGCTATCAGAAGACACCAGGCATCTGTTTCTGATTTATCTGTGTCTTGTGCAATACTCAGAGCTTCCTGCAATACAGCCGCAGCAGCATCATCGGGTTCTGCTTCATCTACGGCGCGGGATGTACGGGGTAATTCATCCAACCTGACTTCAGCCCATTCTTCCAGATAATACACATCAATATCCATCTGATGCAATAGGGGCGCAAGGCCTACCTCCTTGTGCATGGCTGCCCGAAGCAGATGCGCAGGAGAATACTGCACGTGGTGATGTTCTTTGGCAATGGCTTTAGCAATCCTGATAGCGGATTGCAATTCAGCGCTGAATATGGTCAGTGTTGACAGGGTCATTTGGATGATTCAAGGTTTTTCTAAAACAAGTTAACAATTACAACTGCACCGCTGCTTCACAAAAGCAGTTGGGTAAAGATACTGCGAAAACATTTACATAAAATTGAAAGTGCAATAAATTCTATCTGGAAGCTAATATTATCTTTTTTACAAACATTTATTTTGAATATAACGCTCAAAGAGGAACGACTACCGGCACTCATCTAACGTAATACCATAAACGATTCCAGAGATTGACACCTTCTTTTATTTCATCAAGATAAATTTTATATTTTAAATATAATTTTAATGTGTAAATTTTTTAACAAGCCATTTTCTCACTAAAACTTAGAAAGGATGTCTACCTATTAAATATGTAATAGTCAATAAATAATCGTCCAAATCATCTACCCAAAATAAATAACAATCATCTACACTATTTATGCAAGAGAATAATTATTTTCGTATCAACCTTTATTGAAAAGAGACCTCTGGACATCCATAAATTAACGCCCATGGAAAAGACCTTTTGCCCGGGACCAAGCAACAACCTGAACTTTCACAGGTATACCGTTTACCCTTTTCAGTTATAACAACTACTGCAATCATATATCAGCCGTAATGCCTCTTGACAGGACAACCGGATTGTTAACACTAAAAAACGCTTTTTTTTATGTCTTTTAAGGCAGAACTTATCATAGGTGGGAAAACAGCCAATGTGCTGGAGTGCAACTATGGTTTTTCACAAGGAACTGACGCCATTGGCAAGCCCAGCACCATGCCCCGTGGTGGCACCATCTCGCTGGTACTGGAATCGGCCCGCGATACAGATCTGGTGCAATGGATGATTTCACCGGAAGAAAAAAGAGATGGTACCATTGTGTTTAAACGCCGTGACCATGATTCCAGCCTTCGCACCGTGGAGTTTACAGAAGGTATCTGTGTACAGTTTCATGAAAGTTATCATCATTCCGGCGCCAGCCCCATGATCACTCATATCGTCATCTCTGCCCGCGAACTTAAAATCGGTAACGTCGCTTTCAAAAGAAAATGGGAGGATTAGGCCATGGAGCATATTCCTGAAAACATCAAAGTCGTGGCCAGGTTTATCCTGACAGGACTACAACGTGCACTGTCAGACATCTCACAGACCGAACAGCAACAGCTAAGCCAGGGCCTCACTGCGATATCTTTGCACTTGCCGGTCATACTGCTTAACACCGGCCTCACCAAAACACTGATACCCGCCTCCCACATCTACTGCCAGCTGCAACACAACCTGCTGGGCGTGTATGCGCAGGAGACAGGCACCTTCCTGCTCGATATAACCAAGGGCAGCATGATCGTTTCTATGCGGCCAACGGGAACGGATACACATCCCACAATACCAGCGTACCAACGGAACATACTCCCTCATCAGCATATTTCTCCCGATGGCTTCATCCACGACGACATCGAAGCTACGGCGGATGAAAAAGCAACAGTCAACCTGATGAAGTCCCGCCAACAGATCAAACATTTCAGTGCCACACAGCTGCCTCACATCCAGTTTAAGAATGATGACCTCCCGATGCCAGATACAGCCCCGGAAGGTGGTTATCTTATCCTCACCAGGATGCTGAATGACTACTGCCGGTACCGGGAAACATATGCTGCAGGTCTTCATCCCAGTGACGCCCATCCGCCATCATTTTCAGGCGATGCAGGCAGACAACCTCATAAATATTTTATTCCCCTCAATGTGGAAGAGATCATTAGCAGTGGCATTGATCTCAGCAAAACCGGTATCATCAGGGTCAACCCCAGGGACTGATGGGCACCGTTTCTTTTATTGATAAATTTCTTTAAACCTGAATATTATGGGTGACGATAAATTTCTGAACAAATCGACAATAGGCATAGAAGGTTATGCCAGTCCGGTGGAGTTTAAAAATGTAACCCTCGAACAGGCAGTCGGCAGCCATCATTACTTTAGTTTTCTGTGGCGGCCCGGCCGTTTAAGCAGCGATCTTTCCTACCAGCAGGAAATCATTGAAAAATATATCGGCAAAGGCATTTCCATCAGTTTCGATGATTTCCGCTTCAAAGGCCTTATCACCAGTATGGCTGTTATCGAAGAAGATGGCGCCGCCGTAGGATTCCAGGTATCAGGCGTCAGCCCTACTATCCTGCTTGATGATGTGCCGCAAAGTACCTCCTTTTATCAGCAATCCTTACAGCAGGTGATCCAGGGCGCCTTACAGGATGCCAACTCCAGCCTCCTTAAAACACAGGTGGTACCCGCCCATAAAGGCACCCTGCCCTACTGCGTGCAATACAACGAAACAGACTTCGACTTCCTCGCCAGGATATCCGCCCGTTATGGCGAATGGATGTACTATGATGGCAATGCCCTGGTGATCGGTGATATACAGAAAAAAGAAGTAAAGCTTACTAAAAATGTGACCCTGCATCAGCTGAAAACCGTAGCTGCCATTACACCACAGCGGATCAACTATGTGTCATATGATATGCTTAAAGCATCTCCCCTGAGTGAGAAATCACAGAAAGCAGCAACCGGTTCCCATCCGCTGATGCATCTGTCTGCCGCCGCCTCCGACGATCTGTACAGCTCTTCTTCCCGTAAACAAACGTTTGTGCATCACGGTTACACCCAGGATGAACTCAAACAGGTAAAGGAAGTGCAGAGCAAAGCAACAGCAGCGGCCTTTGTACGGGTAAGCGGTATCAGTGAGCTGCCTGTGATGCCCGGCCAGCGCATCAGCATTGCCGGTGACAGCGGACAAAGTGCCTACACCGTTATATCCGCCACACATCATGCCAGCACTCCCGGTAATTACTACTGTTCTTTTACCGCTATCCCCGCAGATGTAAAAGTACCTCCGTACAGTAATCCACATCTGGTGCCCAAAGCAGATATGCAGAGTGCCATCGTAAAAGACAACAACGATCCTGAAAAACTGGGAAGGGTAAGGGTACAGTTTTTCTGGCAACAACAGAATGACATGAGTCCCTGGATACGCCAAGCATCCCCCGCCGCCGGCGGTGGCACCGGCTTCCACTTTGTGCCTGAAGTAGGAGAAGAAGTAGTAGTCGGATTTGAAGGCGGCAATGCCGAAATGCCTTTTATACTGGGCAGTAAATTCAATGGCAAAGCCAAAAGTGGCTATGGCGATGCGCAAAACAATATGAAGGCCATCAAAACACGCAGTGGCAACCTCATTCAGCTGGATGACAATACCGGCAGCGTCACCGTCACCGATAAAAACGGTAGCACCATGATCATGGACGGTTCCGGCAATATCACTGTAAAATCACAAACACTGGTGACCGTTAAAACCGAAGATAAAATCGTGGTAGACGCGCCTAACAAGATAGAGTTCCTTTCCAAGGAAATACATCTTAAAGGCACTAAAAAAGTGATCATCGGAGAAGGAGCTGCACAAATTACGGTAGAC
Organism: Chitinophaga flava; assembly: GCF_003308995.1. Taxonomy (NCBI): domain Bacteria; kingdom Pseudomonadati; phylum Bacteroidota; class Chitinophagia; order Chitinophagales; family Chitinophagaceae; genus Chitinophaga; species Chitinophaga flava. Next base: position 1,486,834 of record NZ_QFFJ01000001.1, read on the forward strand.
AATGAATCTAATAAAATTGTCAGCGGCGCCGACAAAATAGAATCTACCGCAGTAACATTACATGACATGAAAAGTAATGCCAACATGAAGATGAGCGCCCTCCATCACCAAACAACCGGCGAAACACAGGTATCTATTCAAGGCACAAAAATTAAAGTCAACGGAAACGCGACCACTGATATTAACGGTGGCATGGTAAACCTCAACTGCTGATGAACGAACATAATCCGATAGCACTGGAGATTAACAAAATACAGTCACACTGGCGCAAAGCTGTTACCGGCAAAGAGACACTGCGCCTGGTACGCCTTATGATACAACCCGAAGAAGCCAGACTATACGAAGGTTTCTTCAAACTGGAATCTTCTCCCCATGGACAGCTGGATGAAGTATTTGTCACCCACCTGACCTCTTTTAATAACGAAGACACCTTTAGTGCAGCCATTATCAAAGACTGGCTGGAAACATACGACAATAGCACCGAACTGTTGCAGTCTATGCAGGAGAAAGGCAATGCACTGCAATGGGATGCTACGCCTTACCGGCAGTTATCATCTTATCAGCCACAGGACAAACTGTTGCTACAGCTATTGCAATCTTTTCGTGAAGCGTTGCCTCATCAACCCAGAGAGCTGGTGCTGGCACTGCTTCCCCGGCAGGTAAGTGATACCCGCAGCTTTACCAGCTGGCTTACCCGCCTGCTTAAAACTGGTATTCCTGCCGGTGTAAAACTCACTGTGGTAGATCATGTAGGGAAAGACTATCTGCAAATCAACGACCGTCCATTTCCCGGACAGATACTGTCTATGCATATTCCGCTACAGCTGGCCGATGCCATCCAGAAACTGGCTACTGCAGGTAATCCCAACGATCCGGAAATATCTTTCCGCAAATGTCTTTTTGAAATGGGTAATGCCGCCAAAGACAAGGACCTTCAGCGTATGCACTACTGGGGTCAGCGTATGCTCGACACTACGCAGAGAAGCGGCAATAAGGGACTGTTTGCTACTGCCCATCTCTCTTATGCGGGTATGTTGTTTAATTTCAAACGTGATCCGATGCTGCCGCAACTACTGGAAAAAGGCGCGCGTATTGCCAAACAGGGCTTACAACAGGGAGATGTAGCCTGTCTATCGTTGCTGATACAGGCTTATGGCTACCAGGGAGCTTATGCACAAATCAGGCGTAACTACTCCACTGCTATTGACTGGTACCAGCAACAGGCTGTACTCGCCGAACAGCATCAGTTTCTTCCGCAAGCCGTGATGGCCTGGTATCTGGCTGTAGACCTCAGCCGGCGTAAAGACAGCAGCCGCTATTATCCGTTGCTGGAAAAGGGCTACCAATCTGGTATTCCCATGACCGATGATGAAATAACCTCTTCTGTATATAGTTTTATTGCAGCCGACTATTACAACTACGCCTATACGAATAAACTTACGTCCATTGTACAGGAAATCAACGAAAGGATGACCCGTATATTTGGCAAAGACTGGAAGGAAGAAGTAGATAAACTGAAAAAATCCAAAGTCCAGGCATTGATGCAGCCACAAATACCGGAGGAAGAAGAGGAAGAAGCATAATACGCCACTAACCAGGACGACCATACGTAGTTTTCACCCGCATCCTCAGGAGCGGGTAAAAGCTGTTGATGTCCAGATCTGTCCGTTCTGCTGCAGGTCTTCTATTATCTGCAGAAGATTCACCAAATCCATATAATAGTCAGTCAACACCCGCCGGTCGGCCAGTGATTCCTGCAGCCCTGCTTCAAAGTAATCGTGACCATGGCCAATACCGATATAGATACGGTTGTTATAAAAAGAAATGAACAACGGCGCCTGCGAACGGTCCTGCAGCCGGACAATACGTTCCAGTAATTCGGAAGTCAGCAGTTGCTGTGCTTCATCCGGGTCTTTGGCGAAGACAATAAACAGCCTGTTGAAAGCTGTATCGGAGGCTGTCACCTTTTTTCCCAGGTTCCAGGTCTCGATATAATCAGTGTCTGCATTGCCGGAAGACAGGAGATTATCAGCCATCGAGCTACGGGAGACAATATACACGGGCGCGTTAAAGTAACGGGGAAACTGTGCAACAAACCAGGTCCCTTCAAACACCACATCCGGTCCCAGTCCGCGCAGGGTTAGTGCCGGCATACTGGTGACTTTCAGATCACAACATTGAAAACTCATCTCCCCTACTTTACCAAATACCTGATCATTCCCGCTGACGTTATAGTCCTTTCGCGCAAAGAGGCCACTTTCAGTAAACTCATCGTAGCTGGCGTGGTTCAGGGGTTGATAGGTGAAGTTGGGATTGATGAAGGCGACGATCGGTTTTACAACTGTATTTTTGAAGTCCAGCTCATAGTCTATCATCTCCTGTGCACCTTTCTGCTGCAGCATGTAGCGGCGAATGCCAAAACTCAGTGCGAGGGTGAGGATAATACCACCTACAAGGTAAAGGACGACGTTTGTTGTATTGACCTTGGTATGTTCCTCCTGGGGGATCACTACCCACATCAGGAAGATAAAAAACAGGATCATTGGTACTACTCCCAGGATGCGCATACGGCGTACCCATGCGCGGCCGGCCAGGCGTCGTTTCTCCAATTGCTGCAGCTGAGCCTGCAGTTGCTGATCAACAAATGCATTAAATTCTTCGAGTGTTTTCATACTGTTATAACAGCCTGTGGGCGACGTTGTTTAGTTGACAGACCAGTTGGCGGATGGGTTATTTCCTACAATGGTACCGGTTGGAATATTGCTGACAAAAGCCCGGAAAGGTTGTACATTTTCTTCGGACAATGGTAGTTTAAAAGTCTTTCTGCCGGGGCCGATTACAATCTGTGCATATTCCATGGGGAAGAGTCTAATACGGATCAGGCGCAGTGGAAGAATCAGTTTATAATCGGTATAGGTCTGGAGGTTGCTGATAGTTTCTCCTTTACCTAACAGGTCTGTGAATTCATCAATTTTCTGCAGCCTGTTTGTTGTCTGCATCAGCATGATGACATAAGGTACAACTGGTCCGACAGCCATTAGTCCCAGCATTAATTTCAGGAGCAATGGTACTTCAGCGCCACTTTTCGCCAGGGTATTGATCACCAGTGCCAGTAAGATCAGTGCCGCTACTTCTGCGGTGATCATGGCTGTATATAGCTGCTTTTTATCTTTTTCGTGGATGGCGGTTAAAGTTGCCTTAAGTTCCTGTAAACTTCTCATATGGTTACAAATAGTTTTTCAATACATACAAGGGGGTAATCTAAAGCCTGGTCCTGGAAAAGCTCCGGGGTTACCGAAGGAAGGGGCTAATCTTCACCTGGCGAAGTAAAGTAAAAAGCATGAAATGGCAAAATTGCCTGTTATTCTTTTGTTACAACAGGCGGAAAAGCGAAGTCTTTCCAGGCTTCTTCTGCCTCCTGCGGTGTGATATCACCATCATATACCATTACACGATAGACAAGCGTATACACATTACCGTTAGTCATTTTCCATGATTTCATTTTAGTAGGGGAATAGTTCAGCATCAGCTCACCGCCTTCCATATTTTCGGGCCATACCCGGAGTGGTTCAGGGGAGTCGTAGTTGGTGGGAGCGTTCATGATGAGCAGGCCGGCCTTTCCTTGTGGCGTGGTGCCGGTGATTTTCACCCAGCGTGCACGGGTGCTGTCGGCATTTTTACGGGTTTTGCCTTCGGAGGTGAGCACTTCACTTGTTTTAGCGGTGAAGGCAGGAGTAGTACGCAACCCGAATCCGCCTCCATAGCGGTATTGCAGCAGTGTAACAGCGCTATCGCCGGCACAGCTGAATACGGAGCTGAGGTCCCAGCAGCGGCGCTGGCCCTGATGGGTGGCGGCATAGGCGCGTACTTTCCATATTTCGTTGATAGCTGTTTTTTCTGTACCGTTTTTAAGGAAAGCGACATGTTCCTGACTAGCGTTAAATCCGCACCATACGCTGCCGGAAGTTACCGTTTCCATTTTTACGAAGCGTACTTTTCCTTCTTTTTTCTGTACGTTCCAGAAGTCTGTTTCGCGGCCTTCAAAGAGGGTATGTGTCCAGGGGTTCCAGATGCCCATGTGGTGGAGGTGTCCGGCATTGGGGAAGGCATTGGTGAGTACGGCGCCATTGGGTGCCCACAGCGGATGTATGAAAGCACTGCGACGGTAGACGGTATCGCTGCCGGCTGGTGGTTCAACTGTAGCGTAATTGTATTGGAGTATTTGCCGGGCCCCTTCCTGCAGGATAAGTGCACCGTTTTTATCTGTTATATGCATAAGGGCCGTGGTGGTGGTTTTCAGGCTGCCTTTTTTCAGTTCATAAAAACGTTTGGTGCCGGCTGGTGTATGTCCGCTGAGGACCCACCATACTTCTCCGTCTGCGACACTAACGTTGACAGGCACACGTTTTTTACCAGCTACCTCTTCCATCACCAGGGTGGAGGCATCAGCGGGGGTGTTGAGCCGGGTATGAACGATACAGTTGTTGCGGTCTGTTGGTCCGGCTTGTACAGTATACCGTGCAATGAGCTGTGCAGAGGCTGGAAATACCGCCCATAGTAAGCCCAGCACGAGTAATGGCGTGGAATAAGTATTTGTTTTCATAACGAAGCAAACGTTTGCAGAACAAAATACACTTTACTTCTGCACTATGCAAGTACCATGCGTAGTAACGCTGCATTATTGCAACAGGAGTTTGCCGATTCTATCAGGAAGACCTTTGTGAGACTGGGATGATTGGATAAGGATGATAACAGAAATTATTTGCTGGTTTTTTCAGAAGATCCTTTGTGCGACTGGGAGCAATGGATAAAAAAGATGATAGCAGGAATTAGTTACCAGCTTTCATCAGTGGCCTTGAGTACATGAGCTTTACAGGGATACCTGTTGGTTATCTTTATTAAGCCTTATGCTCATGGCGTTAATCGGGATTTACACCTGCCGGGGATCCTCATGCGGCGTTTCGCGCGTGGCCATCAATCAGGATAATAATCACTGCAGAAAGTAGGGTTGGTTATCCCTTTAATTTAATATTTTTGATACTTTAATGAAGGAATAATGAAGGATTTATGGCAACCCCGATCATTCATATGCTGACAACGAAACTAATTATTACCAATAAAACGGCTTTACAAAAAAAGTATGGGGAACATCACCAGGAGATACTGGATGATCTGAAGACCTTACAAGCGTTTGATGCCGGCAGGCAGCTATCTACCCAGCTTATTTTTCTGGATGATGCAGCGCAGATGCAGGCATGTCAGTCCACCCCCATAACGGATGTGACGGACGAGGCACAGCATAAAAAGGTGATCGATGACCTGTACCGCTTTTACTCTCCCGGCTATATCATGTTGTTGGGGGCTCAGGATGTTATTCCGTTCCAGCGGCTAAAAAACCTGCTGACAGGAGGTAACGATCCTGACAGCCTTATTCCCAGCGACCTGCCCTACGCCTGTGATGCCGCTTACGATACAGACCCGGGCAAATTCATAGCCCCTACCCGTGTGGTAGGCAGGCTACCGGACATTCCCGGCATGACCGATACTGCTTATCTGCGATCACTGATCAAAGATATCCTGCAAATGACACCACTGCCACCCGGAGAATACCGGCCTTATTTTTCAGTGAGCACTTTCGACTGGCAGGACTCCACACAAAATAGCCTGAAAAACATTTTCGGCGATAACAGCAGCCTCGTACTGTTTCCGGGCACTGCTTCACTGGATGGTACCAACTGGACGCAACAGATGACACCTAAAACCCATTTTATCAACTGTCATGGTGCTATCTATAATCCGGGTTATTACGGTCAGAAATCCAGCGATTTCCCGTTGGCCATGCGATCAGACACCATCACCGGTAAACTGAGTGCGGGCACCGTGGTGGCAGCGGAATGCTGTTATGGAGGCCAGTTGTTTGACCCGCAGAAAAACGGCGCCAAACTGATGAGCATGGCCAACAGTTACCTGCTCAACCACGCTATTGCCTTTGTAGGAGCTTCCAATATCGCCTACGGTCCCCCTACCGGCCAGGGCCTGGCCGACCTCCTGACACAATTCTTTCTAATCAATGTACTCAACGGCGCCTCCACCGGCAGGGCCTTGCTGGAAGCGCGGCAACGTTTTCTTCACGAAATGGGCCCCACACTCGACCCTTTCGAATTAAAAACAGCGGCCCAGTTTTATCTGCTCGGAGACCCTTCCCTGCAACCGGTGATTAACGATAAAGACCCCAGTACAGACGGGCAGTCACAGCCCTTTGTCAATACCGTACAAAACAGGCGCGACAACCTGGAAGCCAGGGGCAAAATGCTGGACGACTTTATCTCCATCCCTCACCATACAGATGAGATACAAGCCACCGATCCCGCACTGGAATCGGCTATGCACTCACTACTGGGGGAAAAACAATTTAATGCGCCACCTGCGGCCAAAACATTTATCAGCCGTAGAAAAGGCCACCAGCCCGCTACACCAACGGGCACGTCCATGCCATCTGTAAAATTTCACGTATTTTCGGAATCCGCAGTGGATGGCGAACGTATCAGCACCAAAGTGCTGGTAGTAAAAGAAAAAAATAATCAAATACTGGGGTATCGCGAATATGTCAGCAGATAATTATCAACAGGAAAAAAACAGCATACGCCTCACCGGTCGTCTCGTGCTACGCACCTTTGGCAAACAAACCAAAAGCGAGCATCTGGCCGTGTATCTGGTCTGCGATCAGGGCGAATACCTGATACGTCCCGCCAGTGCCAATCCCTTCATGAACAACCCGCTCATGAAACTGGCCGGCAAAACCATCATTGCGGAAGGATATATCGTGGATTATGTCTTCCTTGCCAGAACATGGAAAGAAGCAGAATAAGATCCTCGCTAGGATACTAGTATTTTAGCGGTTTTTTATTACTTTGGCCGGGAATGAGTCCCGCACGCGTGGATTGACAATAGCAACCTATGATTCTATCCTCTTTTATAACCACCCTGGTCCAAGATGGACAAGTGACTATTGCCGCAGTGGTTAATCCTTTTTCCTCAGATGACCTGGCAGATGCCAATAACCTATTGCTGGAATATTACCGGAATGATTTAACTGATATGCCCGGACAAGCACCCGGATTTGACGCTGATGCCGCTATGTGGGCAGCACAGTTTGTTTACCGGGCAGCACAGCTGATCATGCTACGGCATATTGATGAAAACGGCGTTTACCAACTGCTACCCCTATACGATATTGCCACTCAACCGGATGCTGTGTATTCGGCCGACCTCTGTCTCCGCTACCTGCCCGACCTGCTCAGCCTCGCGAAAGGCCTGGCACCTGCAGACCCGCTTGTAAAACGTATCACCCAAATAGCCGCCCAATGGCCGTTTTCCTCTACCGGCATGAATATCCTGCCAGACATCCCGGTAAACGTTATTACCAGCCATCCGTCGTTGTTACAGGCTTATACCGACCGGATCATCGCCAGCAAGGACGCCGCCAGATGCAGTGAACCAATGGTCATGACAACCGTAAAAGCCTCTCTTGGAAATTATGCTGATCTGCTCTGGCCCGGATTCCACGACAGTTTCAGAGATTAACCACAAAATAGCGCCGCAGCACCCCGAAAAAATTTTACATTTAAACCGAAAAACCACCCTTGCAAGGGATAGACGCTATACTATATTACTATGAATGAACTACTGGTTGATAAACTGAATGATGTACTACAGCAACTGAAACGGACATTTATCGGGAAAGATGATATTATTGATCTGATGGGCATCTGCCTTGCCGGCCGCGAAAACCTGTTCCTGCTGGGCCCTCCCGGCACCGCCAAAAGCGCCATGGTAAGAGCACTCGCCGCCAGACTGGATGGCCGGACCTTTGAATATCTCCTGACCAGGTTTACAGAACCCAACGAGCTTTTTGGACCTTTCGATATACGCAAACTAAGAGAAGGAGACCTTGTCACCAACACTGAAGGTATGCTGCCCGAAGCCTCTTTTATTTTTCTGGATGAACTCCTCAATGCCAACAGCGCCATCCTCAACAGCCTGCTGATGGTACTCAATGAAAGGATTTTCCGGAGAGGAAGGGAAACCAGACAACTGCCAGCCCTCATGATTGTTGGGGCCAGCAACCACCTCCCCGAAGATGAAGCCCTGCAGGCTTTATACGATCGCTTTCTGGTAAGAGTGAAATGTGATAACGTAGATCCGCAACAGTTATCCGCTGTACTGCAGGCAGGCTGGAGCATGGAAATGGCTGCTACCACCACCCCCGGCATCAGCAGCGACGAAATACTCCAGCTCCAGCAACAGATCGGACAGGTTAATCTGGACGACATCCGTCCGGCATATCTCACCCTGATACAACAACTCCGGAATGCAGGTCTGCAGGTATCCGACCGCCGTGCAGTAAAACTGCAGCGGTTGATCGCTGCCAGCGCCCTCATCTGCAAACGCAGCACCGCCCGTATATCTGACATGTGGGTACTACGCCATATCTGGGATACAGAAGAACAGCAACCTATCATCAGCGCCATCGTGAATGAAGTGGTCAACAAGGATACTGATCCTGAAAAGGAACATCCACGCGCCCAACACAGCGGCCTGCCTGATGCAGATGAAATCTATAAAGAGCTGCAGCAAATGACTTCCCAATGGGACGACACCACCGTAGGCCCCGCCGAAAGAGCAGCGATCAAAGACCGGCTGCGTTATCTCAACGGGCGCTGTGAGTGGATTTCCAATGAAACTCAACGTGGGTTTGTGATGCAACCGATTGATGCCCTGTGGAAAAAAATCATGCAGGAATCATGAAGCCCGTACTGACAGAAACGGTGCTGCAACTGGCAGCCACGCAGTACATGGCCCTGGGACAGGTCCGTTGCCTGCCGGGATTAACGGCTGCTACCAATGCACACTACATCTGGGTCAGGGGTATCCCTGTCTCCGACAAACCGCATCCGCTAATACAACAACTGCCCACACTGTGTACCTGGCACCTGGACGATCACAACAGACTCTTTAAAAAAGGAAGTCTAACGCCAACGGATACACTCAATACATCCTTATCATGGAAGCCGCTGCCTCAGCTGCTGGAGATTGAGTTGCCCACATCTCTGCTGCCGCAGCCCGTATTACAGCAATACCCGGTGAGACTGGTACCCTCGGCTACCACATCAGAAGCGACGGCCCTGCTGACCAGTCTGGACACCTGGCGCAGCTATGCGGAAACAGCCCCGCTGTCAAGGCTACAACGACTGACATTTGCAGCAAACGCACAAGGTCGTGTATTGATCTGTGGCACTCCACTTCCGGCGATACCCGGCCAGGCATTTGTACAAACTCAACAACTGCTGCTACCCGCAGGATTCGACTTTGATCCCCCTGGTATAAAAACACTGATAGCCCAACAACTGGACCCGCAACAGGAACATCAGCTGCTGTTTGATACCACCGGTAACTGGGAGCGTATCCCGCAGCATGCGTTTGTTCAGGCCACCAGACGCGGTATACGCGCCACCCAATCAGATCCTGCGTAACATAAAGTTTATGATCAATTATTTTGCATTCACCAACAACTACTGCTGGCAATGGAAAGAAAACGGCAATATCATCGAGTTCCGGGACGGCTTTACCATTTGTTATACCGATGCATTGCTCAAGATACTGCAGGAACTCTCCTTCCAGGGCTGGCCTCCATTGGGCAGTGTATTGCTGATACTATGCGCCTGTAAAGAAGATCCCTTCAATTTTGAACTGACCATCAAACAACTACGGGAACAAACACAAGCTTTCTATGCCAATGAGCCATCTGAGGAAACCAATGACATGCTGCTGGCCGCTATCCGCCTGTTGGAGCTGATCCATACTTTACCTCAGAAACTACGCGCAGAAGACAAAAGAGGCTTGTTACTGAAAACGCTGTTTGCAGGCATCTCACCGCAGGTCAATAGTGCAGATGCTATCAGGGAGTTACAGTTGTTTTATAAACATCCTCATCAGAGTAATAACACGATCGCCTATACGCTGAAGAAAGATCTTTCCTGGCTGTACCGTGCCAGCAAACGGGTGACCGACATGCCAGCCCTGCGTATGCTGCTGGAAACGAGTATAGAAGAAATACCGGCTCCTTTACCATTAACATTGCCGCCACCTGCCGCTACTGACCTGCTCACTTCCCTGAGCGAATACGAACAGACAGCAGGCATCAGCAGACTGGCCAAACATATTCTGGCAGCTATACATGTACCAATGCATACCCACAACAGTGGCGACCGTTCACTGGGTGGTATCTCCGACATCACCAACAAAGGGACTTATGACCGATTGCTGTTGAGTGAACTGGCACAGGATGATACTGTACTGACAGCCCGGCTGGCTAATAACGAAGCACTTTATTTCCGCCGGGAAGAGCTTCCCTCTCAACGTAAAAAAAAGGCGATCATCCTCATAGATATCACACTCAAAATGTGGGGTACTCCCCGCGTATTCGCCATGGCTGCAGCACTAGCCTGCCGTGAACAACGGAACAAAGATTCCGCTGTTCACACCTGGATGATGGGGGGCCTCCATGCGACTGCTGTAAGTCTTGATGACCGTCAGGGTGTAATACATGCTTTAACCTTGCTGGATGATCGTCTGGAGCTTGCCCCTTCTTTGTCTGCCTTTTTACAAGAGCGTTCCGAAGAAGGAGAATATTATCTGATCACCAGCGAACAACAGTCCCGGCACCCGGCCTTACAGCACATACTGGCTGCTCATCCCCACCCGGTTGATTTTCTGTTGACGGTTGACCGCAATGGCGCTTTTCACTGTTATCATTATTCAGGTGGCAGAAAAAAAATGATCAGCCATGCATTGTTTGATCTGGAAGAAATATCAAAATCTTCTTCCTCTCAAAATTCTTCCGGAAAAATAGATCATTGGCTGAATACCAATCCTCCATTGCGTTTCGCAATCACTCATATGAAAAATGAGCCGGGGAACCATTTCAGAAAAGATCCTAAAGGTGATAGCTGTATTGTCAGCATTACCCGTGATGGCCGTGTACAATACCGCGATGCCTTTACACATTATAATGTACAACAGTTTGGTGCGCTCGAATCCTGCCCTTTTATTGAACAGGGAGAATATCACATCCTGTTTACAAGCCTCCAGGAATTCAGCATACTGGTTAGTTCACCATTTTCTCCTACACTGATTCTATACCACTTCTTACAGAAGGATATAACGTTTACGTATAAACGCATTGAAACAAAGGCTATCGTCGGTAAGTATACGGTGGTCACCCGGGACGGCTATTTCTGCCTCTATCCGTCTCATTGGCTGCTGCACGGCACCACCGGGAAACTGGAACACAACCTGGACAATCGCCAGCCCAACGCAACAACACTCGGACTTGCAGCGGCTGCATCCCAAAAAAAAATATTCAAAGAACTGAGCAAATGTTACTTTGCCATGCCTGCCATCAATGATATCTTTATCAGTACAACCGGAACACTGGTACTGGAACAACGGAGCCTGTATCTGGATACTGATCAAAGCAACGACGAAGCACAGCTCCGGTTATCAGATAAAAAAGAGACCACGGTTGGCCGGCCCCCGCTATACAAGAAGCCGGAAACCTTTCCATTACCCGGCAATCCCAACATACTGCTGACCCGTTTTAAATGGGCCGATGGCAGCGAGATTATTGGTGATCCGCGAGGATTCATTTATCTCCACAGCTCTGACAAAAGTATTCCGGACATTGCGATTGTTACCGTTCTGAACCGCCGCCCTACAGCAGCCTGGGCAGACGACGGCGTCTTCTCCGGTAATCCATACTTCCAGCTGGAACCCAATACAGACATCCTGCCCATGCAGGATTTTTACAGTAAATATATTCTCCGGTTTATAGCTCAACTACGATGAAAATAACACTGGGCCTACAATATACTTCCGTTCCTGCCATCGCTGAAGCAGCCTTTATTTACGGCGATACAGCCGGCATTTGGTTACAGGAAATTGATCGCTGGCAGATGCCCATGGAAATACTGACGGCATTACCAGTACCACAGCCTCATAGCGCTGAAATAGCAGGACTGCTGGTATTGTTCAATCACGCCGTACCGCCTTTCCCGGAACGCTTGCAACACCCTTATCAACTGCTGGGTCACAAATTGTTCATCCCTGCCAATGCTTCACTGACACCTGTTATGGAAGCGGCCGAACTACAACAGCTACTCATCTGGGACTGGCAGGTATTTCATCCCAGCATCGGATTTATCGGATATGATAAAGAACAACTACTCCCGCTGACTTCCTTGCTGACTTTTCCGGCGCCATCAACGAATAGTTGGGAGCAGGCCCGCATAGGAGCCTTTACAGCTCCGCCGCTGCAAAAGATCATGGTATCTGACACCACGCCTGAAATCATTTTCGGAGAGGCGCCCCAACAGGTAGGGAATACACCTCTGAGCGATATTTTTCCATCACAAGGTCCGGATGCTCCCGATACAGGAAAATCCATCTTCAATAAATTATTATCGTTTCTCTCCGGTAATAAAAATACTCCGGCTGGCCCTTCTAATCTGGAACAACGCAGGCAGCAGGAACTGGAACGATTAAATGCACTTTTCGATACAGATACGGATGAAGCACTCAAGTATGCGTTGCCGTTAGACAGTCCCTATCTGTCCAGAAAAAGCGCCGATCAGCCTTCTTCCTCCCTGCAGCGTCGGGATACCAACTTCTCCCTGGGCAAACTTGGCGGCACAGGAACTACGGACTATTGGAATATGGGCAATTACCACGAGACGCTTAGAGAGAAATATGTGAAAGCAGCGCTTGCCGCTTTGAATGCACGTGATTACCGCAAAGCCGCCTACGTATATGCACACCTGTTAGGCGACTATCATATGGCTGCACATGCGCTGGAACAAGGCCATTATTACCGGGAAGCCGCGACATTATATCTTGAACATCTGAACAATAGCTCCGCGGCAGCCGGGGCATTCGAAAAAGGAGGACTGCTGCAGGAAGCTATCGAAATATATATCACACTCGAACAATTTGAAAAAGCCGGAGATCTGTATGTCCGGCTCGAACAACCGGAAAAAGCCGATCAACAGTATCAACAGGCCATCGCGTTGTTACTGGATAATAAAAATTATTCCGGTGCTGCGCAACTGGCATTAGAGAAGCTCGGGGAGCCGGAACAAGCCAAACAATATCTTCTGACGGGATGGACCACATCAGGATGGATGTCCGGATCTACCCACACAGGATTACTGGAGCAGTATTTTCAGTTATCAGCCGACAACCTCAGGGAAGCGTTAGAGAACGTATACCGCGAACATACGCCGGCAGCCCGCGAAACAGATTTCCTGACCGTACTGAAAGATGTGACCACAGTACATTCTGACAGCGATATCAGAAATTTTGGCATTGATCTCGCCTATGAAATTATCAGTAAAAAAATCCAGGCCAAAGAGCCGGAACAGCTGCATCTCTTAAAACATTTTCTGCCGGGAGATAAATTACTGGCAGAAGATATTAACAGGCACACCAGCGAAAATAAAATTGTTCCGAAGCAGCTGAAAGCAGAAAAGATACTGTCGTTTGCAACAGATGTACGATGGCTGGGAGGTCTGCAACTGCCCGACCAGCTGCTGTTTCTGGGCTTTGGGGAGAAGGGCCTGTACCTGCTGGATTTTGATATGGCCGATAACTGGTATTACAAGTTATGGGAAGGAAGAATAACCACTCCACCGGATATAACGATGATCTATCAGCGTGATGGAGGTGAATATATATACCTTCTCGGACAAACAGACTTCCCGATAAAAGAGAAGAGCAGCACTCATCGCAATAACACCGGCAATAGCTTCACGATTCAAAAGCCGGACTGGTTGCCCACCAGCGGATTGGTGGCGCTGCTCATTCAGAAGAACCTGACTATTACTGTCTGTATCAATAACGGTGTATTATCTCTCATGCGGTATATGCAAACAGATAACTTCCCTCTTTGCGGCAACCATATCTGCAAACTAGATGATGTGCCCATCAGCAGTGTACAATATAATGGCAGGGTACAGCAGCTGGAGTATAACACGTATTACTACTTTTATCTGGGCACAAAAATATTTACCGTTGCCATAGATGGCACCAGCACAGCCACCCATGACCTGGGGGCTGAAATACTGCATATGAGCACCCTGCACATACTTACCACTGTAAAGCTGGCGGTAGCCACCACCAAAGGACTAGTGATGGTTTTCCTTTCCGGTAAAAAGATGTTATGGAAAAGTGATTATCTAACGGATAAGATTACACGTAAAACAGTATTAACCTGGCTTCCGGATGAAAGGCTGGTAGCAGGTATAGGGAAGCTGGTGATCGTTTATGCAAAACCAGGAGGCAACCGGGTAAACAGGATAGCCAGATTTACCACGGCCGCCTCTGTGTGTGCAATCACAAAGATGCCCAATCCTCAACAGATAAGCATCCTGGAAGAAAACGGAAAATTCGGTATATACGATCTGCCGAATTAATATTGTTTGAGTACAGCACCTACTCCAGGCCTGTCGGCATAGAGGATATGGCCGTTTTCAATACGGATACCATCGGCGGTATCTTCAGCGAGCAACAGTGGCCCGTCCATATCTACATAGTCGAGCAGCGGCAGCAGATGTGCTACAGCTGAAGTGCCCACGGTGCTTTCATTCATACTGCCGGTCATTACCTTCATGCCGTACTGACGGGCTTCTTTGATCATACGCAGCGCGGGTGTGATACCACCACATTTGGTGAGTTTGATATTGATACCATGGAAATAACCACGGCATCTGGCTACGTCCTGCTCTACAATACAGCTTTCATCGGCGATCACTGGCAGGACGGATTTTTCAAATACCACTTTCATCCCGTCACGGTCAGCAGCCGGCATCGGTTGCTCTATGAACTCAACGCCCAACTCTTTCATGGCAGCGGCGTTGCGCAGGGTCTCTTCTACTCCCCAGGCACAGTTGGCATCTACCCTGAACACCGCGCTGGTGTGTTTTCTCAGCTCAGTGATGATGGCGATATCTTCCTGTGTGCCCAGTTTAATTTTATAAATAGGCCATGGAAATTCCTGTAGTTTCTTCACCATATTTCCGATGGTGTCTATCCCGATGGTATAGTCTGTCAGCGGGTTGTGGGAGATATCGAGGCCCCAGACTTCATACAGCTTTTTATTTTGTTGTTTGGCATAGAGGTCCCATGCGGCCAGGTCCAGTGCACAAAGCGCAAACATATTATCCTGCAGCAGCGGATAAACATCCTGCCAGAAAGCTTCCGGTGTGGTAAGGGTATAGTTTTCGATAAACGGGCGATGGGCATTGATAGCTTCCATCAGCCTTGGCACGGTCATGTTGTAGTAGGAATTGTCTGCCGTTTCTCCGAGCCCCGAAAGGCCGTCCTGTTGCAGTTCTACTACCAATAAGGGTTGTACATCTTTTGATTTGCGTGAAATAGTAAACGTATGGTGGAATTTCAGCTCAAAAGGATAAAGTGTGAGTTTCATAATCGTTAATTCCCTTGTTAATTCTGTATCTCCAGTAATGTTGTGTCACCGCGGGGATATTGATCCTTTCCTTATCCGGGTGTTGGTCCGGGATATGGCCGGCGGCGGCCAACAGGTCTTGTATTTGAAATATACGCCACATGGCGTTAGCGTGCAAGTGTTGGTTGATAATTTCCTTTATCAGTGCGGTGTTGGCCTGACGGGGAGGTGTATTGGCATGCCCTAATACCTGTCGGTAAAATTTCCGTGAGATGCCTGCATCCTCTTCCCACCATCCTCTGATAGTGCTCATGTCATGGGTAGAAGGCGTCAGCACAGAGAGATACGGTGCCTGCGAAATTTCGGCAAAGGACCTTCCGACCGCTTTGGGCATACGTTGTACTTCCAGGCCCAGGATGCCCTGTTCTTTCATCACACCGTTTACACAATGAGGTACCATACCCAGATCCTCCCCGCAGATAAGCATACGGGTAGCCCTTCTGATCAGCGGCAGCTTATGCATAGCCTCTTTACGCCAGCGGCTTTCCTGTCGTACATAAAAATAATGATGGTACAGTTCCAGCAGGCGCTGACGGGTAGTTTCGTCCAATGCGGCGAAGGAAGCCGTGGAAGCCAGGTCGTACCGGGGATGATACATCACCCGTTTTTTATCGGTAACCTTTATCAGCAATACATCTGCAATCAGCTTAAACAGGGCTGTTTCCACCGCTTCCGGCAACTGCAGGTCCTTCACCTTGCGTTGTGTATCGCAGTGAGGAAGCAATGCATAGTTTCCGTTGTCCAGTGATTGCAGGTAACGGTCTTTGATAATGCCGGCATAGCTGCCAAAGGCCAGGTCCAGCACTTCTTCTGTTATCCAGGGATTGCAGAAACGGTCTTCATCAAAATTAATTCCCCTTTGCAGCAGTTCTTCCCGGCTAACGGGAATGGCTGGATGAAAATAACCCAGTAGTCCCTGTACAGCATGTGCCGGTATCTGCCAGATACGGAAGAAGCCAAGAATATGATCGATACGGAAGGCATCGAAATATACGGACATATGCCGGAGGCGTTGTTGCCACCATTCATAGCCGTCGGCAGCCATTTTTTTCCAGTTATAGGTAGGGAAGCCCCAGTTTTGACCTTCTGCTGTGAAGCTGTCCGGTGGTGCACCGGCCTGTACATCCATATGATAGAGGCCGGGATTCATCCAGGCATCCACGCTGTAGCGGGAGATACCAATAGGGATGTCTCCCTTCAGGGCAATGCCCTGCGCGTGTACAGCTTCCACCGCGGCAGACAGCTGCCGGTGCAGGTGGTACTGCACAAAAAAGTGATAGTGGGCTGCTTCCGCAGCAGCGCTGTCTTCTATGACAAAACGGTTAATCTCCGTATAATCATATACGTTATACTCCGGCCATTGGGAGAAATCGCTTGTCTGATATTTATCCCGCAGGTGGCAGAATACGGCATAAGGCAGCAGCCAATGTTCGTTGGAGGCAAACCATTGCCAGTAGGCCCTTGTCTCCAGCTTCTCCCCTTCCGCATCATATAGGGCTTTCAGATAAGCCAGTTTATAGGAAAGGACCGTTTCATAGTCTACTTCATCTTTTTCGTTCAGCCATTGCCGTAAGGAATGAAACTGTCGTTGCAGTGGATGAGTGGCCGGCAGTTGTCCGACGTCCTGGAGGCGTATGTATTGCGGGTGGAGTGCAAAAGCAGAGGTAGCTGCATAGGGGTAGGAGTCGCGCCAGGTATGGGTGCTGATGGTATCGTTGACCGGCAGCAGCTGTATCAGCTGTAACCCGCTCTGACGGGCCCATTGCGCCAATGGTACCAGGTCTGCAAATTCTCCGGTACCAAAGCCTTCCCGGCTGCGCAGACTGAATACAGGCACTGATACACCGGCTCCTTTCCAATGTGGATAACCTGTTCTCACAAACTCATCATGTAGCACAGTTTGCCGGCCTGGTGCTACCACATTGAGTAACTCCCGGTTATGTCCCTGCTCATATTTTTCAAAGGTGCAGGTATCGAGATTATAGATACCATATTTGTATTGTATAGATGCTGGTTGACCGGTAAGGTCGAGGGCAGCAGCAAACCAGCCCTGGGCATCATATTGCAGCAATACCGGTTCTTCCGCGTTCCAGTTGCCCAGCGGAGGTACATTACCCAACAGGCAAACTGTTTTGTTTACAGGCAGTAAAGGTGCCTGTACGCGGAACACATGTGTTGCGGACGTTGTTGTTATTTTCTGTTCCGGGCGCTGGAAAAAAACGCGGGTAAAAGGGGCTGTCTGCCAGGCGTTCTGGGGCTGTGCGGCATAATTCCAGGTATCGATAAAAACCAATTCATCTGTACCAGGTTGCAGCAGTATCTCCCTGACACCACCTTCATAGGTTATTTCCTCCAGCTCTTTCAGGATATACTGATATTGCAGCAGCAGAGGCTTTTCCAGTGGTACATCTATGGTGGCGCCCCACCATTCATCGTTGAGCCATTGCAGGCGGCAGGCCTGATGTGGCACATCATTGCCCAGCGCAGAAATGTTTCCCAGCAGGTAAAGTTCCTGCCCGTAATGAGTGTGGTAACGAAGGTAAAACCGTATTTTCTGATGCATCTGTTCCCTGGCTAAGCGGGGACAAAATAGCAAAAAAAAAGAAGACATAACAGGAGGTCCTGTTATGTCTTCTTCTATTATGTGATAGCTAGTGCTATTATTTTACTTCTTCAAACTCGGCATCAGTTACACCATCACCGCCACCGTTAGGCTGACCTTGTTGTTGGCCGGCATCAGCAGTAGCGCCTTCCGGCTGACCCTGAGTAGCTTTGTATATTTCTTCAGAAGCAGCTGTCCATGCAGCTTCCAGTTCAGTAGTAGCAGTATCTATCTGAGCGATGTCCTGAGATTTGTGCGCTTCTTTCAGCTTGTTGAGGGCTGTTTCGATCGTTGCTTTTTTATCAGCAGGTACTTTATCGCCGTATTCTTTCAGTTGTTTTTCTGTCTGGAAGATAAGGCTGTCTGCTTTGTTGAGCTTTTCGATTTTTTCGCGTTGTTCTTTATCGGATGATTCGTTGGCTTTCGCTTCCGCTTTCATCTTTTCGATCTCATCTTTGTTCAGACCGCTACCAGCTTCAATCTTGATATTCTGTGTTTTACCGGTGCCTTTATCTTTGGCAGTTACGTGCAAGATACCGTTGGCATCGATATCGAAGATAACTTCGATCTGCGGAACACCACGTGGAGCCGGAGGAATATCACCCAGGATGAAACGACCCAGTGTTCTGTTCTGGTTGGCCATTGGCCTTTCACCTTGCAGAACATGGATTTCTACGCTAGGCTGGTTGTCAGCGGCAGTAGAGAATGTTTCAGATTTTCTGCTGGGGATAGTGGTGTTGGATTCGATCAGTTTGGTCATTACACCACCCATGGTTTCGATACCCAGTGACAGCGGAGTAACGTCCAGCAGCAGTACATCTTTTACTTCACCGGTCAGTACACCACCCTGGATAGCAGCACCTACGGCTACTACTTCGTCGGGGTTTACACCTCTGTTAGGTTTTTTACCGAAGAATTTTTCTACCACTTCCTGAATTTTCGGGATACGGGTAGAACCACCTACGAGGATGATTTCATCGATCTCGGAAGTATTCATTCCGGCGTCTTTCAGTGCTTTACGGCAAGGCTCCAGTGTTCTTTCCACCAGGCTGTCGCTCAGCTGTTCGAATTTAGCGCGGGTCAGTTTTTTCACCAGGTGTTTAGGAACACCATCTACTGCAGTGATATAAGGCAGGTTGATTTCTGTTTCAGAAGAAGAAGACAGCTCGATTTTAGCTTTTTCAGCGGCTTCTTTCAGGCGCTGCCATGACATTGGATCTTTGTGCAGGTCAACCGCTTCGTCTTTTTTGAACTCGTCGGCCAGCCAATCCATGATCACTTTATCGAAGTCGTCACCACCCAGGTGGGTATCACCGTTGGTAGATTTTACTTCGAATACGCCGTCGCCCAGTTCCAGGATGGAGATATCGAAGGTACCGCCACCGAGGTCGAACACAGCGATTTTGCTGTCTGTATGTTTTTTATCCATACCGTAAGCCAGTGCAGCTGCGGTAGGTTCGTTGATGATACGACGTACAGTCAGACCGGCAATTTCACCGGCTTCTTTGGTAGCCTGACGTTGCGCATCGTTAAAGTATGCAGGAACAGTGATAACTGCTTCTGTTACTTCCTGGCCCAGGTAATCTTCGGCCGTTTTTTTCATTTTCTGCAGGATCATTGCGGAAATCTCCTGCGGCGTATATAATCTGCCATCAATATCAACGCGGGTGGTGTTGTTATCACCTTTAACCACTTTGTAGCTAACGTGACTTAATTCGTTGGACACTTCGTCAAAATGACGGCCCATGAAACGTTTCACTGACATAATGGTGTTAACGGGGTTGGTAATAGCCTGACGCTTTGCAGGGTCACCTACTTTCCTTTCTCCGTTTTTCAAAAATGCCACTACTGACGGGGTAGTTCTCCTTCCCTCATCATTGGCAATAACTACCGGTTCGTTACCTTCCATAACGGCAACGCATGAGTTGGTAGTTCCTAAGTCAATGCCTATTATTTTTCCCATAGTATTAAGATTCTCCTTTAGTTGTAAGTTAAAAGTCGTATTTGTCTTAGGTTTGTCAATGATTATGCCAAGCAAAAAAATATGAAATTATGTCAGTCTGCTGCCCTATATTTGAAAAAATGATTTGATTATTTGCATATTTAGTCATTCCACTGACCCGACAAAATGACGAATATGCCAACCTTGAACAAGTAGTTACCCGTTCTAACCTCGCCTTCCTTTAGTACAGCTATTCATCTCTGCACCTGCGTTCAGATTTTATCAAACAAGATCATTGTTTAACCTAAGCATTTTCTTATGAACACATCCAAAATCTGGCGGGCTTCCTGTGCCCTCCTGGCTATCATGCCCGTTATCAGCAATGCCCAGGACCAATCTACCGCGACCGCTGTGGCCCCCACTGTACAGCTTTTCAGAGGTCCTCAGGAATTCAAAACTTGGTCCGTTGGCGTCAATGGAGGGCTGCTGGCCCCTGTAGCTGCCACCGGTGGCAGTAATGACTTCACCAAATGGAAGGCCTCCGGCGGGTATGGCGCTTATGTGAAATACCAGCTTCTTCATTTTCTGGCTATACGGGCCGACTATGTTGGCGGAAAACTGAAAGCCGACAATAGCAAGAACCTGGGTAATGGTATGCCTCCCAGCAGCCCCTACAGCTCCTTCGAAACGAAACTGAAATGGACGGCCACCCTCAATGCCGTATTTAATATTACTACTGTCAACTGGCTGTTCCGTAAAAACTTTGTCCTGTTATACGGCTCCGTAGGCGGTGGCCTTGCCGGATACAGTCCCTCCCTCACACCTGTCGGCAGCAACACCTCCTTCGACTATAAACCCAGCGGCACCATCAAGGAATTGATCATCCCGGTAGGTGCAGGGCTCAAATTCAGACTATCTGAATTTATCAACCTGGACCTGGGCTATACGATGTATTATACAGATGGCGACAACCTGGACGGTTACTATCATGGTCCCAACAAAGACAAATTCTCCTATGGTTATGCCGGGCTTGAGTTTGCCATCGGCAAAAAGGGGAAACCACAACTGCAATGGAACAATCCTGCCGCCACCACCTATGATGAACTGGAAGCACAGAAAGCCACACTGCGCACTGCACTGGATGCAGCCAACCAGACCAATCAGAAACTGACCGCCGATATGGACAGGCTCATGAAAGACAGTGATGGCGACGGCGTATCCGACTACTTCGATAAATGCCCCAATACACCTGCCAATACCCGCGTAGATGGCTCCGGTTGCCCGCTGCCCGAACCGGTAGTGGAGAAAAAAGAGGAAAAGATAGTGATCACCGAAGAAGATAACCGCATCGTAAAAGAAGCCATCCAGAACCTTGAATTCGACTTCGCCAAAGCCAGTATCAAACCACACTCCTATCCGGCACTCGACAGAGTGGCTGAACTGCTGAAACGCAAAAACCTCAACCTGAAGCTGAGCGGCCATACCGACAATGTAGGCAGTAAGGAGCGCAACCTGGCCCTGTCCAGAGAAAGAGCCGAAGCCGTTAAAACCTATATGGTAAGCAAAGGCGTTAATGCATCTAAAATTGAGGCAGTGGGTTATGGCATGAGCCAGCCTATTGCGAGCAATAAAACCGCTGCCGGCAGACAGAAAAACAGAAGGGTGGAATTTACAATCTTCTAATACCAGCAAGGTTAGCCAGCAAATTAATATTATAAGTAAGAGGCCCGACAGCACGTTGGGCCTCTTGCTTAATAATATCCGTTCATCCCACTTGCTTGCGCCTTTCTACTAAACCTCGTACATTCACGTTATGGAAACTATCACAATAAGGACGATCGATCCTGCCGATGACCCAACTATTGCCAACATTGTAAAAACCACGCTGACAGAATTCGGAATGAACAAAGCAGGTACTGCCTATTCCGACCCAACCACCGACCATCTGTCTGTTTTATTCGACAAGCCCAGGGCTATCTATTATGTCGCTGAAGAAAATGGTATTATCCTCGGCGGCGCCGGCATACATCCGCTGGATGGCGGGGAATTACATGTATGCGAACTGCAGAAGATGTACCTGGTACCGGCAGCCAGAGGTAAAGGACTTGCCGGCAAACTGATCACCCAATGCCTGCAGTTTGCCAGGGAAAACGGATATACGCAGTGTTATCTTGAAACCAGTCCTGAACTGGCAAGGGCCAGGAAAGTATACGAACAATTCGGCTTCAGATACCTGACTGGCCCCATGGGCAACACCGGTCATTTTGGCTGTGACAGCTGGATGCTGAAGGATTTATAGGATTCCCCGTTACGTTGTTTTTTCTGCACTGATTGAATCCGGCATATTTCTTGGTATCTGCTGGCAGGAAAAATAATCGTATTATGAAAAAACTGATTCTGTCTGGTATTCTGGCCATTGGTTCTGTGCTGGCAGTTAAAGCCCAAACCGTAAAATTCGGTGTGAAGGGAGGTCTGAACCTTGCTAAGGTTACTAACACCGACGATGCCAAGACACGTGCCTCCTTCTATGCCGGCGGCCTGGTTAACGTTGCCCTGAATGAAAGCTGGGCCATACAACCTGAGTTGTTGTATTCCGGACAAGGTACCAAAGTAAAAACCAATACTATCCTGGGCACACTGGAAAGTACCCTCAAAACTGATTATATCAACATCCCGGTAATGGTGCAATACTCTATTGTACCGGCATTTTACCTGGAAGCAGGCCCTCAGCTGGGTATTCTGGCAGGCGCCAAAGAGAAAATCGGTAGCAAATCATACGATGTAAAAGATCAGATGAAGAGTATCGATTTTGGTATCGGCGTAGGTTTCGGTTATAAATTCGATATGGGCCTGGGCGTGTCCGGCCGTTATAACTTCGGACTTACCAACATCGAAGATTCCGGTAATCACAACAGCAAAAACTCTGTAGCACAAATAGGACTGTTCTACATGTTCTAAACACTACATAACGATGCAATGTAACGCAGAGGCGCAGGGATTTTATGAAATCTCTGCGCCTTTGTTTATAAGTCCCTTTAGGGTAACCTTTTGCACCTCTGCGCGAAACCACTATCTTTGCTGCTCGCATTAATCATTTTCAGCATGAGTGTTGTACAATCAATCAGAACGGCTGCCGTAGCCGCCATCAAATCCCTTTACAACCAGGATATCACTGTAGCAGATGTAGCTATCAATGTGACTAAACCTGAGTTTGAAGGAGAGTATACCATTGTTGTTTTCCCATTCACCAAATTCAGCCGACAAAAACCAGATGAAACTGCACAGCGCATAGGCGACTACCTTGTTGCCCAGCATTCCGAGCTGATTGCCGGTTTTAACGTGGTAAAAGGCTTCCTTAACCTGGACATCAATCAGGCCTACTGGTGTGATTTTCTCCAGCAACAATACAACAACGAAAATATCGGTATACAGCCATCCAACGGCAAAAAGATCATGGTGGAGTATTCCTCCCCCAATACCAACAAACCACTGCACCTGGGTCACCTGCGTAATAACTTCCTCGGTTATTCCATCGCGGAAATCCTGAAGGCCAACGGTTTTGAAGTGATCAAAACCAACCTGGTAAATGATCGTGGTATCCATATCTGTAAGTCCATGCTGGCATGGCAGCTGTTTGCACACGGTGATACTCCGGAATCCACCGGTATCAAAGGTGATCACCTGGTAGGTGATTATTACGTGAAGTTTGAATCCGTAGTAAAAGAACAGGCCGAACCTATCATTGACCGGGTGCTGGAAAACGACTTCCAGGACTTCGAAGGCGCTGATGTGGAGAAACTGACCAAACTGGTCACCGCCCTGCATAAGCCTGAAGTTAAGAACGATCCGGACAAGACTTCCAAAATTATGGGTGACATCAAGGAGATGTCCCGTAATAAAACAGAGATCATGCAGCAGGCCAAAATCATGCTGCAGCAGTGGGAAGCGGGCAACCATGAGGTACGCCACCTCTGGACTGACATGAACAGCTGGGTGTACCAGGGTTTTGACGAAACCTACAAACGCCTGGGCATCAACTTCGATAAAGTATATTACGAAAGCAATACCTACCTGCTGGGCAAAGACCTGGTTGAAGAAGGACTGGCCAAAGGCGTGCTGTTCAAAAAAGAAGACAACTCTGTATGGATAGACCTCACCGCAGACGGCCTGGATGAAAAACTCCTGCTCCGTGGCGATGGCACTTCCGTATACATGACCCAGGACCTGGGCACCGCCCGGCTGAAATACAACGACTACCACATGGACCAGAGCATCCACGTGGTGGCCGATGAACAGAACTACCACTTCAAAGTATTGCAGCTGATCCTGGAGAAACTGGGAGACCCTTCCGCGCCAGGCATCTACCACCTCAGCTATGGCATGGTGGAACTACCTCACGGCCGTATGAAGAGCCGGGAAGGTACCGTAGTGGACGCAGATGATATGATCGTGGAAATGGTGGATACAGCAAAAGAAGCTACCCAGGAAGCCATGCAAAAACATGCTGATTTCACGGAAGCCGAACTGAACACCCTTTACGAAACCATCGGCCTGGGTGCTATGAAGTTCTTCCTGCTGCGTGTAGACCCCAAGAAAAAAATGATCTTCAATCCCGAAGAATCCATTGACCTGCGCGGGTTTACCGGACCATTCATACAATATGCACACGCGCGTATCAAGTCTATTTTAAGAGAAGTAGGCCCTGTGGCCGGCCTGGAAAACTTCCAGTACAAAGGCGCATTGCTGCCTCTGGAAAAAGAACTGATCGTTATCAACGAACAATTCCCTGGCATTCTCGCAGACGCACACCGCGAAATGAGTCCTTCTGTGATCGCCAACTACGCATTCCAGCTGGCGCAGACGTTCAACTCCTTCTATGCTGAAAAAGTAGAAGGTGTATACACTTACTCCGTACTGCGGGAAGAAAATGAAGACAAGAAAAAACTGAGGTTACAGCTGATCACGCTTACTGCCAATACCATCCGGCAGAGCATGAAACTGCTGGGTATCCATGTACCCGAGCGGATGTAATACCACAACGGAATATAACAGCAAAGGCGCAACGGACTTTAAGATCCTGTGCGCCTTTGTTGTTTTAACCAATACTTAAAAAAAACGCTGCGGGCTTTGCAGACCGCAGCGCTAGCAGCTTGCGGCCACCGTGGCCGAAACTGCCGAAGAAAATACCACAGCAAGCAGCAACGAAAAAAGGAGCTTGCCTATCCTTAATACGCCGTTTGTAAACCCTTCTACACTGTGGCAAAATATTTATTGATAAAGTTATCTGGTAGTATCCATCGCGGTAGCTTTATCGCATAATACCATTCCTTTCTCCTTATCACCCTTACCCATATACGATTTTCCAAGCATAAACATAACAAAAGCATTTGTAGGTTGCAAGCGTAATACATTTTCCCATTGTATAATCGCTGCATCAAAGTCACCTTTGTTGTAACAGGCATGTGCCAGATTGAACAATATCTGTTCGTCATCAGGTTGCAGCTGCTGCGCTTTCCGCAGGTATGCGATCCCTTTGTCTGTTTGCTCCAGCCGTAACCACGCCACGCCGGTATTAAATAAAAAAGCGGCGTCCTGCTTACAGCCCAGAGCAGCGGCTTTGTCGAAGGAACGGACAGCTCCTTCAAAATCAGCTGTATTAAAACTCATCATGCCCAGTTCATACCAGGCGGCGGTATACGTACTATCTGTCGATAGCAGCTCCTGATAAGCGTTGATGCTTTCCCGATAATAACCCAGTTGAGCATATAACTGTGCCAGCTGATAAGTAACCGTCATATTGCCCGGTTCTTCCCTTCTGGCCTGTTGCAGCGCTTCCAGTGCGTTATCATACTGCCGGAGATAATAAAAGCTCAGCCCTATCTGCCTGCTCATATTGGTTGCTCCCAGCTCCTGTGCCTTGCGGCAATAGCCAAGTGCATCAGCATATGATTTTCTTTCAAAGTAAATGTCTCCCAGCGCACTATAGGCAGCAGTATAACTGCTGTCGGCCTTTATAGCTGCAGCAAAACATTGACGGGCAGCTTCCTGCCGGCCAGACTTCCTGAAGGCAATGCCTTCCCTGTAAAGATTACGGGCTTTATCACGCCATCCACTGAGATGCACTGCTGTTGCAGTGTTGACGGCGCTCATAAGCATCACAACATACAAACATAGGATAAGGCGAAAGGTCATCATATGTAGGCTTCTCCACAAAGATAGATATTATTTAAATATTAATATATTCAATAAAATATATAAATATTTAAATAATTATCATTCATTCATATCTGAAGCAGAAAAGCCCAGGGGTAGCAGGTCATTGGCTTTATCGATCACATATACCTTACCACTAAGACCTCCCAGAATCAACCGGATCGGTCTGTCCTGACGGTATTCATACTCGGCCAGCGTCTGGCGGCAGATACCACAGGGAGAAATAGGCCGGGAGCTATCACCGTTGAGATTGTTATAGCTGACAGCGATAGTATCGATGGCCACATCCGGATAAGTAGCAGAAACAGCGGAAAGCGCCACCCTTTCCGCACATAGTCCTACCGGAAAAGAAGCATTCTCCTGATTGGACCCTGCGACGATTTCGCCGTTGACCAACCGGATTACCGCTCCTACCTGGAAATGTGAATAAGGTGCATAAGCATGATGTGTCACTTCCCTGGCCTCTTTCAGCAACCACGCGTCGTTTTCGTCCAGACCTGTAATATCGTTATACACTAAGTAGTCAAAGTGATGTTGTTGTTTTTCCATATGAAAAAGCATGAAAATTTACGTATAGCCTTTACCGGCATACAGCCTGTAACAGGCAGCAGAAAAGGGGTAAAGACAACTACGGACCGGCAATATGCCGATCCGTAAGTTAGTTTAAAATATATTTTGTTTAACTGGTTATTTGATACCTCTGAACAGGCGGCTCCAGCGGATACCGTTTTCGCCATAACTCATCCAGATCAGCCAGGCCTTGCCTACTACGTGATCTTCCGGTACAAAACCCCAGAAACGGGAGTCAAGGGAATTATTGCGGTTATCCCCCATCATCCAGTAATAATTCATTTTAAATGTGTAGGAATCAGCAGGCTGGCCGTTGATGATGAACTTACCATCTTTTTTCTCCAGTGTATTGCCTTCATACACGCGGATAATACGGTCGTAGATCGCGAAATTGCTGTCATCCAGTTTTACGGTAGCACCTTTCTTCGGAATATACAGTGGGCCGAAGTTCTCTTCAGTCCATTTGTAATGGGCCGTATCATGCGGGAATACCATGTTGTAGTTAAAGTCGATGTAGTTGGACTCTTCATACACTGTGACATTTTTCACGATAGGGAACTTCTTGAGGGCAGCCACATTTTCCGGAGTAAGGTTGTATACAAATTTATTATTGTCGAAAGTATACTCCGGACCGGTAATGCCCAGTTCCTCAAGACGGCTGCCATTCAGCTGGTCGCCGGAAGTTTCTACCACGTATTTGTGCTGGCTGGCCAAAGGTACCGGAGCAGCCTGACCGTTCACATATACTACACCATGCACAATTCTGAGGGTGTCGCCGGCTTCCGCCATGCAACGTTTGATATAGTTTTCCCTTTTATCTACCGGACGATGAATGATCTGATAGGAGTTCTGTACTGCCTGCCAGCCATTCTGCCTTACCATGTTGTAATAGCTTGGATCCGGTGAATCAATGGCCACAGTGTCTCCCTCAGGGAAGTTAAACACTACTACATCATAACGTTTGATATCGGAGAAGCCCGGTAAACGTTTGTATTTCCACTTAATAGCTTCGGAGTAGGCTTTGGTAGACTTAGTGAACGGCATGGTATGATGCACAAAAGGCATAGCCAGCGGTGTCATTGGAATACGAGGGCCGTAACTGATCTTGCTTACAAAAAGGAAGTCATTTACAAGCAAGGTCTTTTCCATGGAAGGGGTAGGAATCGTATAGGCCTCAAAAATAAATGTGCGGATAAGCGTGGCTGCTATGATAGCAAAGATACCAGCGTCTAACCATTCTCTTGCCGTAGATTTTTTCTTTGGCTGACCTTCTTTATTTTTTTTCCAAAATGCCAGGTTCATTCAAGTACGCTTAATTAGATGCTTAAAAAGGCAAATATAATATTCTGTTGTTAGTGAGTTGCTTTTCTAATGGAAAAGTTTTCTTAAAAATAGCTTAAATAGTACAGAAATAACTATTAAAACTAAAAATAATATTTTCTTACCTAGCTGAGAGGCTGCATTAATCCCGCAGGAAGCAGAGGGTTAACGGATAAGGGTATTGTCGAGAATACTGTTTATTTCCGTAGCACGATTGAGCACCATAAAATGGCCACCATCGCGGATTACATGCGTCGGTTTTACAAAACGGATCGGGAAAGGCAGGTCTTTGGCACCATGGATATGTACCAGATTTTCGGGTACCATTTCATTTTTCCAGTGCAGGATAGCATTAACGGCCCAACGCAGAAAGGTATAATCACGTTTGGAAAGATATTCTTTCACAAGTTGTCCTTCTTCCGGAGTTTCTAAGTTCAGAAACTTTTTAACGATCAGGCTTCTACGCTGATACAGCAAGGAGTCGGGCAGCTGATGCAGCCGTAGTTTGCGCGCCCAGTTGTAGTAAGGTGGTTTTTCTGTAGTATGCTTGATGCTGGAGAGCAGGATGTTTTGTGCAACTGGTCTGATACGGGCGATCTCCAGGCTCATGATTCCGCCGAAGGAAACGCCCATTAAAGAAACAGGCCCATCGGCCGTAATACCGTCTGCCATGCGGGCGGCATAACTGCTGATGGGCTCGTCGGGAAGCGGTTTTATCCACTTCAGATGATGTATATCATAACCGGGCGGAAAACGCAGATTGTTGAAGATGCGTTCATCAGCGCCGAGGCCACTAATGAGATACAAATGTCTGGACATATATTCAGATTCAGGAACCTGCTTTTTTCTTTTCTCTGTTAGGCACCACAAAATCGTCCACATCATCAACGGTGATGGTTTTTCCGGAGAGGATCACCAGTCTTTCCACCACGTTGCGCAGTTCACGGATATTACCGGACCAGTTGTGGTTCTGTAATGCTTTCATGGCGTCTTTATCTATAGCCTTGCGGGCGATACCGTACTCATTACAAACGCTATCGAGGAAGTTGTCTACCAGGAGTGGCACATCTTCGCGGCGATCGTTGAGGGAAGCCACATGGATGAGGATAACACTCAGACGGTGGTAGAGGTCGAGGCGGAAATTTTTCTCTTCCACTTCCTTCAGCAGGTCTTTGTTGGTGGCAGCCACCACTCTTACGTCCACGCTGATTTCCTTATCGCCGCCTACGCGGGTGATTTTTCCTTCCTGCAGTGCACGCAGCACTTTGGCCTGTGCGCTGAGGCTCATATCGCCGATTTCATCGAGGAAAAGGGTACCACCGCTGGCCTGCTCAAATTTACCAATTCGTTGTTTAACAGCGGAGGTAAAAGAGCCTTTTTCGTGGCCAAACAGTTCACTTTCTATCAATTCGCTGGGGATAGCGGCACAGTTCACTTCCACCATCGGGCCGGAGGCGCGGTTGCTGCGCTCGTGGAGCCAGCGTGCCACCAGTTCCTTCCCTACACCGTTTTCACCGGTAATCAGTACGCGGGCATCCGTAGGCGCCACTTTTTCGATGGTTTCCCGGATTTTGAGGATGGGTGCAGAATCGCCGATCATTTCGGGCACCTTGTTCACTTTACGACGCAGGGTCTTGGTTTCAGTTACCAGTTTGGTTTTGTCCATTGCGTTGCGCAGCGTGATCAGGAGACGGTTCAGATCAGGTGGTTTGGAGATATAATCGTAGGCGCCCTTTTTCACAGCATCTACGGCAGTGTCAATATTCCCGTGCCCGGACACCATAATGATGGGCACGTCCTGATTTATTTCCCTGGCTTTTTCGAGAAACTCCAGGCCATCCATTTTAGGCATTTTGATATCGCACAATACGGCATCGTATTGTTTACCCTGGTACATTTTAAACCCTTCCAAGCCATCCGCCGCCTCGTCTACTTTATACCCTTCATAGCTCAGAATTTCGGTGAGTGTTTTACGGATGCTTTTTTCGTCGTCAATAATTAAAATGTTAGCCATAAGTGAGATTGAGATTTATACTACTGGTATAGTCCGGTAGCAATCAGCGCCAAAAATAAATGGAAATTTTGGATTTTAGGAGCCTCCGGCACTGCAGTAATTAAACTACTGCATCCATCAACTGTTTATATTTGCTAATTTTCCATGAGCAAAGGAAAAATACCGGAATCCGTGAATAGTCTACTAACTTTACGGGATAAATGAGTAATTTTATATACAAACGAATACAGATCTGTAATTCCTTCCGCATATGAACGATTTTTTGGATGAACTGAAGCGGAGACACCAATTGGCGGCAGCAAATGCTTACCCCGCAACCAGCGCTGTAAGTGAATTTGCCAACAGCCTGGTTAATTGGTTATTCCCGGAACATACCGGCCAGGTGATGGATGATGCTGTGTTGCTGGAGCAATATGGGCGCCAGCTGGAGATACAGCTGGAGTTGTTGTTGCAGCCGATGCAACATCAGTTACCAGAAAGCGCCGGTAATATCAGCCGTACTTTTATGAGTAAAGTACCGGTGATTTATGACGAACTGACAAAAGATGCCAATGCCATCTTTCAGGGAGATCCGGCGGCCACCTGTTTATACGAGGTAATACGGGCCTATCCGGGCTTTTATGCTATCGCGTTTTACCGCATGGCCCATGCCCTGCATGAGCTGAATGTACCATTACTGCCCCGCATGATAACAGAGCTGGCGCATGCACGCACCGGCATAGACATTCACCCGGGCGCCGTGATAGCACCCTTCTTTTGTATTGACCATGGCACCGGCATTGTGATCGGCGAAACCACCGTTATTGGCCAGCATGTAAAGCTGTACCAGGGTGTGACGCTGGGAGCGCTCAGTATCGAAAAAACCATGGCCCGCAGCAAAAGGCACCCTACCATCGGCGACCATGTAGTGATCTATGCAGGGGCCACCATCCTCGGTGGTGACACCATAATAGGCCACCACAGCGTAATTGGAGGCAACGTATGGCTGATCAGAAGTGTAGAGCCGTTTTCCCGGATCTATTACAAGGCAGAACATAAATATCTGGAAAGCAACCACGAATAATTACCGATTATGGCAACAATATTAGACCTCGTTGGCAATACGCCGATGGTGGAATTGCAACGTATCCCGGAGAACCCGGATGTAAAAATCTATGCCAAACTGGAAGGCACCAATCCCGGTGGCAGCGTAAAAGACAGAGCCGCCTATGGTATGATCAAGGGTGCACTCGACCGGGGAGAGATCCGCTCCGGTACCCGCCTGATAGAAGCTACCAGCGGCAATACCGGTATCGCGCTGGCGATGATCGCCAATCTTTTTGGGATAGAAATAGAACTGGTAATGCCCGCAGACTCCACCCAGGAGCGGGTGCAAACCATGCAGGCTTATGGGGCCAAAGTGATATTGGAAGAATCAATGGAGACTTCTATTGATTATGCCAATGCACAGGTAGCCAAAGGCGGGTATGTGATGCTCAACCAGTTTGCCAATGCCGACAACTACGGCATGCACTACAAAACCACCGGCCCGGAAATATGGCGTGATACAGCAGGTAAAGTCACCCATTTTGTAAGCGCCATGGGCACTACCGGCACTATTATGGGTGTGTCAAAATATCTGAAAGAACAAAATCCTGCTGTACAAATTGTAGGCTGTCAGCCTACAGAAGGCTCTAAAATTCCCGGCATCCGCAAATGGCAGGAGGCTTATCTCCCTAAAATATTCGACAGATCAAGGGTAGACACCATCATGGACATCTCTGAGGAAGAGGCCAGAACCATGACCAGACGACTGGCCAAAGAAGAGGCTATTTTCTGCGGCATGAGCAGCGGCGGAGCAATCGCTGCCGCCATACGGCTCTCCCGGGAATTAAGCCAGGGCGTGATCGTCAGCATCATCTGCGACCGCGGCGACCGTTACCTGTCCAGCGACCTGTTTGCCTGATCAATACGGCACACAACAAAAACGGCGAAGATGATCATCATCTTCGCCGTTTTTTATATCCTGAAGGGAAATTACTTCTTCATATACATTACTTCCTTCACCAGTTTTACGGTACGCTCGATATCAGGGAGGTACAGTTTAACCAGGTTCGGTGCGTAGTGCATCGGTGCATCAGCCGCAGTGATACGGCGGATAGGTGCATCCAGGTAGTCGAAACCTTCTTTCTGGATACGATAAGTGATTTCAGAAGAAACGCTGGCGAACGGCCATTGTTCTTCTACGATCACCAGGCGGTTGGTTTTCTTAACAGATTCCAGGATGGTGAACCAATCCAGCGGACGGATGGTACGGAGGTCGATCACTTCGGCTTCAATACCTTCTTTTGCCAGTTCCTCTGCTGCGCCCAGGGCTACTTTCATCATTTTGTTGAAAGAAACGATGGTCACATCTTTACCAGCGCGTTTGATGTCGGCTTTACCGATAGGGATGATGTATTCCTCTTCCGGAACTTCACCCATATCACCATACATCACCTCACTTTCCATGAAAACAACCGGATCGTCGTCGCGGATAGCCGCTTTGAGCAAACCTTTGGCATCGTATGGATTGGAAACGGATATTACTTTCAGGCCCGGGATGTTGGCATAATAACTTTCAAAAGCAGTGGAGTGCTGAGCGCCCAGCTGACCGGCAGAACCGTTAGGTCCGCGGAAAACGATCGGGCAACCAATCTGTCCGCCACTCATGGCCAGCATTTTGGAAGCTGTGTTAAGGATCTGATCTAACGCCAGGTTAGCGAAGTTCCAGGTCATGAATTCAATTATCGGGCGAAGGCCGTTCTGAGCAGCACCAACTCCGATAGCAGCAAAACCAAGTTCTGCGATCGGCGTGTCAATAACACGTTTTGGACCAAACTCATCCAGCATTCCCTGGCTCACTTTATAAGCACCATTATATTCGGCTACTTCCTCACCCATCAGGAGCACCCGTTCATCACGGCGAAATTCCTCCTGCATGGCTTCTCTTAAGGCTTGTCTGAAAGCTATCTGACGCATGCTATTCTTAATAAAGTTTGAAAGTTTAAGTGCCTGACTGTGGTAAGGCAGGGCAAAAATATTGTTTGTTGATGAAAAAGCAAAGGATTAATAATTAATATGACTGCTGACACACTTTATACCAACAAGCCGCTGTTCATTTTTCAT
This sequence comes from Chitinophaga flava, assembly GCF_003308995.1. NCBI lineage: Bacteria > Pseudomonadati > Bacteroidota > Chitinophagia > Chitinophagales > Chitinophagaceae > Chitinophaga > Chitinophaga flava. Next base: position 1,520,222 of record NZ_QFFJ01000001.1, read on the forward strand.
CAGCCCCGGAAAAGAAAATACAATCATTATAAAATATTTATATATTTATATTTTAATATCCTGATGCCATTTTCCATCACCAGCTATGATCACCTTAACTGTTCTCACCATCTGCTTTCTGACAGGACTTTCCTGCAAAATTAAAAAATTTAAAGCGCCGCTGACATTAGCGCTCACCTGGTACATCCATCTCATTTTCCTGGTCCTGTCAGTCATCTGCCTGTTCCTGATGCTCAATGATTATGGTTTTAAAGGCACCCAAACCGAGCGGGTGTTTTTCACCCTTTACGCCGGCACCGGCATGATCCTGTATGGCCTGAGCAAACCTGGCAACGATGCCAAACATGCCTATCTGATGGCATTTTTCGGGTTTCCCTTTGTACTACTGCTGGGGCTGATGATTCCGCCCCTGCGGATACTCACCATCGTGGCCGCGCTCACGCTCCTGTCGGACAGTGATTTCCACCGCTACAACATCGACAACGACTATGCCGTTCAGGTCAAAACAAGCGGGATCCTTTCATCAGCGCCGGTTTACAGCCTGATCAGCGATAAATACTGGCTTTTTGAGAAAATCACACCAGGCATCATCCAACCACAGGGAGTAATTAAAAACCTCCGGATGACCCAAAAGGGAGCAGACAGTGTTCTGATACAGTGGGGTTACGGGAAAGTAAAGAAAGACACGGTGATTGTATTAGACTAACATAAAAAATATAGGGTGACGGAAATATTTCCATCACCCTATATTTTAAAATATTGTTTTTATACTTTTTCGATGATCATAGCGCTGGCACCGCCGCCGCCATTGCAGATAGCAGCCACACCATAGCGGCTGTTGTTTTCGTGCAGGATGGAGTTGAGCGTTACCACGATCCTGGCTCCGCTGCAGCCGATAGGGTGTCCCATCGCGACAGCGCCACCCCATACGTTCACCTTGTCGAGTGACATACCCAGGTCTTTGGCATTAGCGATTGGCACACAGGAGAAGGCTTCGTTTACTTCTGCAAAGTCCATGTCCTCAATTTTCAGGTTGGCTTTGGCCAGTGCTTTCTCTACAGCTTTTACCGGTGTGGTGGTAAACCATTCCGGCGCCTGGGAAGCATCAGCGAAACTAACGATTTTAGCCAGGGGCTTCAGTCCCAGTTCCTTTACTTTCTCCCCACTCACCAATACTACTGCAGCTGCGCCGTCATTGAGATTGGAAGCATTGGCAGCAGTGATGGTACCATCTTTCTGGAAGGTGGGTTTCAGAGAAGGTACTTTTTCGAGGATCACTTTTTTGTAATCTTCATCTTCAGCTACCGTTACCACGTTTTTACCAGGTACTTCCACCGGCACCACTTCTTTTTTGTAAAATCCTTTTTCCCAGGCAGCAGCGGCACGACGATAACTTTCAATCGCATAAGCGTCCTGGTCTTCCCGGGTAATATGGTATTCTGTAGCGCAAAGCTCTGCAGCATTGCCCATGTGGAAATCCTTATACGGATCCCAGAGGCCGTCACGGATAATACCGTCGATTACAGTACCGGCGCCCAGTTTGTAACCAGTGCGGGCTTTATCGAGGTAAAAAGGTACAGCGCTCATATTTTCCATACCACCGGCCACAACAATATCATTATCGCCCAGCATAATGCTTTGGGCGCCCAGCATAATGGATTTCATACCTGAAGCACATACCTTGTTGACAGTAGTGGCAGGCACTTTATTGGGTACACCAGCACCCAGACTGGCCTGGGTGGCAGGAGCCTGTCCCAGATTGGCGCTGATCACATTGCCCATATATACTTCATTCACCTGGGCAGCGTCTATACCAGCTCTTTCCAGGACGGCTTTGATAACAGTGGAACCCAGTTTAACAGCCGGAACGCCTGACAGCGCACCATTGAAACCTCCAATGGGCGTGCGGGCAGTAGCTACTATAAATACTTCTTTCATCTGATAAATAAGATTGATTTGGCAAGATTGATATAATCTACCAAATATAAGGAAAAGAAGCGTTACACGACATTTTCCACCGCTCCGGAGAAATTACCGTATGTTTGCAGTTGCATTGATCAGACTGTGATATCTCAACAATCCATACAACAGATACTTGGCCGCATTGATATTGTGGAAATTGTAGGCTCTTTCGTGAAACTGAAAAAGCGCGGGGCCAACTATATGGGTCTCTGTCCTTTTCACAACGAAAAGTCGCCTTCTTTCACCGTATCTCCCAGCAAAGAGATCTACAAGTGTTTCGGCTGTGGCAAAAGCGGTAATGCCATCAGCTTTGTCATGGAGCACGAGAAGTATTCCTATGTGGAAGCTATCAAATGGCTGGCACAGAAGTATCAGGTTGAGATTGAAGAAACAGAGGTAAGCCCGGAACTGCGCCAGCATCAGCTGATGTCGGACAGTTTGTTTATCATCAACGGCTTTGCCCGGGAATATTTTTCCGATACCCTGTTCAATACAGAAGAAGGACAGAATGTAGGTCTCAGTTATTTTGAAGAACGTGGTTTTACAGAAGAGACCGTTCGTAAATTTCAGCTGGGGTACTGTCTGAATCAGCGTGACACCTTTGCCCAAACAGCGCTCTCCAAGGGTTATAACCTGGAATACCTGCAAAAAACAGGGCTGGTGACGATGCGTAACGAGCAGCCGGCTGATAACTACCGGGGCCGTGTCATCTTCCCTATACATAACCAGTCGGGCAAGATCCTGGGCTTCGGGGCCCGTATCCTCGTTAAATCAGACAGGGCGCCCAAATACATCAACTCTCCGGAAAACGAGATTTATATCAAGAGCCGGGTGCTGTATGGTACCTACTTCGCCCGCCATGCGATCGACAAGCTCAATGAGTGCCTGTTGGTGGAAGGTTATACCGACGTAATCTCCCTGCACCAGGCAGGAGTGGAAAACGTGGTGGCCTCCAGCGGTACTTCCCTTACACAGGACCAGCTGCGGCTCATTAAAAAATATACCAACAACCTCACCATCATCTACGATGGCGATAGTGCCGGTATTAAGGCCGCCCTCCGTGGTCTGGATATGGCCATCGAAGAAAGCCTTAACGTAAAACTGGTACTGCTGCCCGATAAGGAAGACCCTGACAGTTACGTACAACGTATCGGCGCCGAGGCCTTCCGCTCCTTCATAGAGGAAAACAAGCAGGACTTCGTGCTGTTTAAGCTGCAGCTCAACATGCAGGAAGCCGGCAACGACAGCAATAAAAAATCCCAGCTGGTAAATGAGATCGCGGAAACGATTTCCAAAATCGATAAAGCGGAAGACTTTACCCGGCAGCAGGACTATATCCGCCAGTGCAGCCAGCTGCTTAAAATCGATGAGCAGGGCCTGATAGCGCTGGTCAACAAATATATCCGGGAGAGGCTGGTCAAACGTGAGCAGGCCAATGCCCGCAACAATCCGGCGCCGGATGAGTCAGATGATGTGTTGAGCGAAGAAGCCATCGCTGCCATGGAAGCCGCGGAAACAGGCGTTTCCATCTCTTCCCTGCTCAACAAGGATGAAAAACAGGAAAAGGAACTGGTGAAAATACTGCTGCGTTTTGGGGATAAAGTTTTCAGCCAGGAAGAAAACAACACCGTAGCGGACTATGTTTTTCATCTTCCATATGATTTCGAATCGCTGGCCGACAGTGAGATGGTGAAGCGTGTACTCCGTGAATACAAGACTCTCTACGATTCCGGCAGCATCCCTGATAAAAAATGGTTCCTTTACCACCAGGACCCCGATATGAGCAGATACATTTCCCTGATTCTGGAAGACAAGGAAGCGGAGCTGAGTATCAACTGGAAGGAACGTTTTGAGATAGATACTGTTTATGGTGACAATGCTTACCTGAAAGATACCATATCCACCACCAATTATCTGATACTGCGCAAAATCAAGAAGCTGATTGTTGAAAATCAGGACGAGGCGGAAAAAGCCACTGATATGGACCAGATCATGCGCTGCCTGGAGATGCAGGTGCACCTGAAAGCCCTGGAGAAAGAGCTTACCCAGGGCCTCGGTACCGTTATTTTTAAGTAGTTTTTATACGCTCCCACACCTGGAAAGAGAAAGCATATTCATTTTTCTCATCCGGCTCATGTCTTTCATCACTCACCAGATTCCATTCATTACTGTGAACAGCAGGGAAAAAAGCATCTCCCGGCACTACGGCGTATACCCGTGTCAGATAGATCCGGTCTACCTGAGACCAGGCCTGTTCAAATATCTGTGAACCGCCGGTGACAAAGATCTCTTCCGTTTCGAAAGTCTGAGCTTTAGCGATGGCCTCATCAACGGAGGACACCACATAAGCCCCTTCCGGGTGGTAGCCGGTCTGTCGGGTGATAACGATATTAGGTCTGCCAGGCAGTGGTTTACCCAGGGAGTCGAAGGTTTTCCGGCCCATGATGATGGGCTTGCCCAGTGTAGTGCTTTTAAAGTATTTCAGGTCTGTAGACAGGCGCCAGGGCAATTGGTTGTTAATACCAATTACATTGTTTTCTGACGCGGCCACAATAATGGATATCGTCATATCAGATAGCTACTGGTGCTTTGATGGCAGGATGAAACTGATAGTTGACCAGTTCGAAATCCTCATATTTAAATGCAAAAAGATCTTTCACTTCCGGGTTTATTTTCATGACCGGCAGCGGGAATGGCGTACGGCTCAGTTGCAGTTTAGCCTGCTCCATATGATTACTGTACAGGTGTACATCACCAAAGGTATGGATGAAGTCGCCTGCATCGAGATCACAAACCTGCGCCATCATCATAGTGAGCAAAGCGTAGGAGGCAATATTGAAAGGAACGCCGAGGAATACGTCTGCACTGCGCTGGTAGAGCTGACAGCTGAGTTTACCTCTGGTTTCTCCTTTGGAAGTATCCGGAGGTGTTACATAAAACTGGAAGAGGCAGTGACAGGGGCTGAGCGCCATTTTGGACAGTTCGCCTACATTCCATGCATTGACGATAATGCGGCGGGAATCCGGATTTTTTTTGATGGTATCGAGGGCGATGGTGATCTGATCAATCACTTCTCCGGAAGGTGTTTCCCAGCTGCGCCACTGTTTGCCATAAACAGGGCCCAGATCGCCGTTTTTATTGGCCCATTCGTCCCAGATGGATACACCATGTTCTTTCAGCCAGCCGATATTGGTATCGCCTTTCAGGAACCAGAGCAGTTCGTATATGATGGATTTTAAATGCAGTTTTTTTGTAGTCACTACCGGAAATCCGTCCTGGAGATTAAATCTCATCTGATACCCAAAACAACTGGTAGTTCCGGTGCCGGTACGGTCTGTTTTAACAACACCTTCTTTAATAATGTGTTGTAGTAAAGCTAAATACTGTTCCATAAGACGGCAAGTTACGAGAAAAATATAACCTAAATAAGTCAAACAAAAAAGTTGAAGTCAGAACGATTTTTCGTAAACTACCAGATCGATAGTAAGTTACAACAATAGCTCAAACCAGGATAGTTCTGCTTTTTGGCGCCCCGATATTGAAAACCTGACAGATGCCAACGCCGGTAGCAGTATAGAGGAGATAAGTATAGTTTTTCAACCAAAATAATTCAAACAACTCAGATAACCGTATTCCCCATTCACTAAAATCTTATTTACTGTAACCGTGATTTGTCCATCATTTTAATCTAAACCATTTCGTGCTATGCTTCTACCAAAATCCAGCATGCTGGTGCTGCTATGCTTATGCAGCTCCCTTGCATTAATTGCACAACAGAACATTTCAGGAAGGATCAAGGATGCTACCAACGGCAATCCTATTCCAGGCGCTACCGTAAGAGTGCCCAACAGCAACAGGGGGGCTATTTCCGATGTAGAAGGAAAGTATTCGATCGGCGTGCCCGCTACCGTTTCAAAGCTGATCGTCAGTTACACCGGCTACAAGACCCAGACTGTAGCCATCCCGCCGGGAGCCACTTCGCTCAACATTACGCTGGAAGAAGACTTCGCCAGGCTGGAGGAAATAGTGGTGACCGGGCTAGCCACTAACATTAAAAGGAAAAACCTCGCTAATGCTGTGGCCACCATTTCGGGGAAAGAACTAACAGGCGTAGCGCCAGCCCAGACATTTGACGCAGCCCTCAGCGGTAAAGTACCCGGAGCCATGATCACCGCCAACTCCGGTGCTCCCGGCGGCGGTATCTCCGTTAAACTGCGTGGTATCACCTCCGTATTCGGCAACTCTCAGCCACTGTATGTTGTAGATGGAATTTTCTTCAACAACGCCAGTGTCCCCGCAGGTCTGAATGATGTTACCGCCGCTGCCACCGCTGGTAACCCCAACAACCAGGACAACCCCTCCAGCCGTATCGCAGACCTTAACCCGGAAGATATTGAGAACATAGAGATCCTGAAAGGTGCTTCCGCTGCTGCCATGTATGGCGCCAAAGCCGCCGCAGGTGTAATCATCATCACCACCAAAAAAGGGAAAGCCGGCAAAACAAAAGTAAGCTTCAACCAGGAGGTAGGTTTCGCCAAAGTACGGCATCTGATGGGCGTAAGGCAATTCACTGCCGAAACAGCCGCCGATCTGGGTGGTAGCGCTACCAGCAACGACCCCGATGTAAAAGCTGCACGCGCCAAAATGAAAGCACAGTTTGAAGCCGCACAAAGCGCCGGCAAAATCTATGACTACGAAAAGGAAATGTTCGGCGAGACAGGCCTGCTACTCAACACCAGCGTTTCCGTGAGCGGTGGCTCCGAAAAAACAACGTTCTACCTGGCAGGCAACCGCAGACAGGAAAACGGTATCATTAAAAATACCGGCTATTTCAACAACTCCATACGCCTGAATGTAGACCATAAAATAAATGATCGTTTATCCGTTGGCGTTACTACCAACTTTATCAACTCATCTTCCGACAGAGGTCTTACCAACAATGACAACAACAGCGTCTCCTACGGTGTAGCCCTCTCTACCACTCCAGGCTTTGCAGAACTTCACCCCAACGCACTTGGTGAATATCCGCGCAATCCGTTTTCCAGCTCCAACCCGCTGGAAACACGCGATAAGATGATCAACAACGAAGGCGTGAATCGCTTTGTAGGCGGTGGTAATCTCGAATATCGCATCCAGCAGAGCAACCACTCCACCACCAAATTCATCGTACGGGGCGGTGTGGATTATTTCAACTTAAAAACAACTGCCGTATTCCCACGTGACCTGCAGTTTGAAGAAAAAGCACAACAGGGTCACTCCATACAAGGCAACACCAACAACCTCAATACCAACCTGGCAGGCTTCGTCGTGAACACCTTCACTCCACATGAAAACCTGACCCTCACCAGCACCGCCGGCGCCACGCTGGAAACCGGTTATCTGGACAACATCGTGACTTCCGCCACCAACCTGGTAAACGGACAATCCAATGTTGACGCCAGTGGTAACACCACCACCCGTCAGTTCCGCCAGAAATACCGCGACAACGGTATGTTTGTGCAGGAAGACCTCTCCCTGATGGATGCCTTCACCCTCAGCGGTGGCGTACGTTTTGATCGTTCCACCAACAACGGAGACTATCTCAAATACTACGCCTTCCCCAAAGGAGCCTTCTCCTGGAATATCTCCAAAATGAAATTCTGGAACGTAGACAAGGTAGATAACCTGAAAGTACGTATCGCTTATGGCCAGTCCGGTAACGTGCCTCCCTACGGCAGTAAATTCACCGGCATGCTGGGCAGTAATATCGGCGGTTACCCCGGTATACTGGTAGACAACCTGCTGGGTAACCCCAACATCACACCGGAAAGACAGACAGAACTGGAAACCGGTGTTGACATCAGCCTGTTCAATGGCCGTGTTGCCCTGGAAGCCACCTACTATAATAAACGCATCTACGACGTATTGTTACGGCACAATATCCCCTCCTCCACCGGTTATGCTACTGAGTGGAAAAACAGTGGTGACCTCAGCAACAACGGGATAGAGCTGGGCCTCACTGTTATCCCCATCAATACGCCTAAAGTAAAATGGACTTCCAATATCAACTGGTGGCGCAACCGCTCCAAAATGACCAAACTGGTAATTCCTCCTTATGCTATTGGTGCCTTTGGTGCATCGCTGGGTACCTTCTATCTGGAGGAAGGCCAACCGGTTACCCAGATCAAAGGAATTGTAAACAAAGACCTTGTGGTAGTTGGTGACGCGGAACCCCGTTTCCAGATGAGCTTTTTCAATGATATCACCTTCCTGAAAAACTTCTCATTGCGTTTCCTTATCCACTGGAAAAAAGGTGGTGACAACATCAACCTCACCCAGTTGCTGAATGATGGCGGCGCCACCTCAGCAGATTATGATGATCTGATCAATGGCCAGAAAGCAGGTGCATACAGACCTGGCGGCGGCGCCGGTATTTACGTACAGGATGCTTCCTATGTGCGTGTCCGTGAGATCGGCCTCTATTATAACGTGCCGCTGAAAAACACCAAAACAGTGAAAGGAATACGGCTTGGCATCTCTGCCAACAACTTCTTCACCTGGACCAGATATGTAGGATATGATCCGGAAGTGTCCAACTTCGGCAGCAATACCATTACCACTGCGCAAAGCCGCGGTAGTAACGGGCTGTCTACCGGTGTGGACGTAATGCCTTATCCGGCCAGCAAAAGGGCCAGTTTCCACCTGGGCATAGACTTCTGATCATTATCTGACCATCAAAACTGTAAAACATGAAAAAGCTTATTGTATATATTTCAGGGCTGCTGCTTACTGTCAGCGCCTGCCAGAAAGGAGAGATCAACAGTCTGAATACGCCGGTAGTAGGTGGTATCGTAGTCAACCCCAGCAAAAGTGACCTGTTCAACCTTGTTACCGGTGCCGAATCAGGCCTGCGTAACAACATGGGCACTTACCTTGACGGACTCGGTGTACTGGGCCGTGAGGAGTACCGTTTTGCCGGATCTGAACCACGATGGACTACAGATATGCTGGGTGGTGGTACCAAAACGCTGGACAACAACACCTTTTACATCACCAACCCTTTTGCTGCCCGCTACCAGGTGGCGCGCCAGTGCTTCATCCTGATGGAAGCGCTTAAAACCACCCGCAACGAAGTGGCTACCGATGCACAGAAAAAAGCCTTCAAAGGCTTTGCAGAAACGCTGATCGGCTACCAGCTGCTGCTGAACATCAACATGACAGACTCCAACGGTGCCAGGATACCCGTAGCTGACAATGCCAATCTGGGCCCCATCATTACTAACCCGGGCGTGGTACTGGATTCCGTGCTCAAGTTCCTGGATGCGGGTAAAGCAGATCTCACCGGATCAGAAGTGATCTTCCCCCTTTCAGACGGTTTTACCGGCTTTAAAGATGCTGCAGGGCTGATTAAATTCAACCGCGCCATCGCCGCCAGGGTACATGTATATCGTAAAAACTGGGCCTCTGCACTGACAGCCCTCGGTGAGTCTTTCTTTGATCTCAATGGTTCATTCACCATCGGCGTTAACAATGCTTTCTCCACCAACGGAGGAGACCTGTCCAACCCGATGTATCTCCAGCCCAATGCTACAGGGGAGGTGCGGGTCGCACATCCCAGTTTTGCGACAGACATCCTTTTCGTAGATGACCGCATCAACAAAACAGCTGTGCGCATCGCTCCCGCCAGTAGCAGCGGCCTTTCCGGCAACCGCGATCTGACACTGTGGCCCAGCCTGAGTGCCCCTATTTCCATCATCCGGAATGAAGAACTGATACTGCTTTATGCAGAAGCCAAAATACAGCTGGGTCAGATACCCGATGCTACCGTGGCCCTCAACAAAATACGGGTGGCACATAGCCTGCCTGTCTACGGAGGAGCATCCACACAGGCAGCCTTAATTACAGAGCTGCTCTATAATCGCCGTTACTCCCTGTTTATGGAAGGTCACCGCTGGATAGACCTGCGCAGATATAACCTGCTCAACACATTGCCGATAGACAGACCAGATGATGATATCTGGTCAAGATATCCAATACCGATGAGTGAAACGAACCAATGATGGATGATGCTCCTGATGGAGCGGAGATAAAAGCGAATTAATACCAACAAAGAACCCATCGACATTGTGTCGATGGGTTCTTTGTTTATCTACAGTAATATTTATTCTGATCTTATATTCCTCTACGTTTCAGTTCTTTCCTGATCAGGCCCAGTTCGCGCCCCATCTGACCGGCGATGGAAGTGTTTTCCTGCGCTCTGCGGATGAGGTAAGGCATTACGTCTTTTACAGGACCATACGGAAGATATTTAGTAACAGTATAGCCGGCATGTGCCAGGTTGAAGGTGATATTATCGCTCATACCCAACAGCTGAGAGAAGCTCACATGCGGATGGCTGTGCGGAATATTTTTCGCGTCCATGGTACGGGCAGCACGCATGCAGCTGTCTTCGTTGTGTGTACCAATGAATACGCCGAGTTTCTCGATGTTTTCCAGGCAGAACTGTACCGCAGCGTTGTAGTCCTTGTCTGTAGCTTCTTTGCTGGGCTGTATCGGAGTAGGGTAATTATTTTCAGCAGCACGTTTGTTCTCCTTTTCCATATAGGCGCCTCTTACGAGTTTGGCACCCAGCAGATAACCTTCTTTCTCCGCCTTCTCCAGAGATTTGCGCAGAAAAGGGTAACGGTCGTGGCAGTACATCTGGAAGGTATTGTATACAATCACATCCTTGCGGTTGAACAGTGACATCATCTCATCAGTGAGATCATCCACCGGCTGTTGTATCCAGGTTTCTTCCGCATCGATGAGCAGACCTATCTTGTATTGTGCAGCCGCTTCCGCAATGGAGTGTACACGGGAACGTACTCTTGTATATTCCTGTTGTTCCTGTGTGGTAAGGGTTTCACCACTCTGTACTTTTTCCAGTAATTCAAAGCGGGCAAAACCAGTTATTTTAATGGCTATAAAAGGAATGTCAGGTTTGCTGGCAGCATATTGGATAGCGCGGATAAATTCCGGTACCGCGTTATCATAACTTTCTTCTCCTTCCATCGCTTCCACACCGTAGTCCAGCACAACGCCCACATGGTAGTTGCCCAGTTGCAAAGCTGTATGTGCAGCTTCTTCCAATGTTTCACCACCACAGAACTGCGAGAAAATAGTATTCTTTATGATTCCCTTGATAGGTAATCCTAATTTAAAAGCCAACGGAGTAAACGTTGCACCCATTTTCACCAGCCACGGCTTTCCGATATTACTGAAGAGAAAGTTGGCTTTTTTTAATGCTTTATCGGTCTTTGCCTCAAACGCAATAGCCGTATTATCGAATGATAAAGTTAGCTGCTTTTCCATGAGGCGCAAAGTTAGGGTGCGCCTTGATTCTAAACAAAAAACATTATAATATCAGCATATCTTTTTAACAGCATAAACCGATATTGTCTTTTGTTTCACAGAAATTGTTACAGATGAAAACCAGGCTCCACTTAATTTTGATTACTTTTAGATTTTTTCTGTTAAATACAAAAATACCGGAATATGCTATTTAAATCTGATGCAAGCAGAAATTCCCGCGGATGGCTTTATGTGCTGCTTTTAGTGATTACAGGAGCTGTTGTACTGCTCACCTGGAAACTTAAAGAGCCAGCAAAGCCAGAAGCCATCACTGCTGTCAACCTGGAAGTACCAGGGGTACAATACCTGCTGCATCAGGGCGAGACAGGCCGCCGCACCCGCATAACATTACCCGACAGCTCTGTTGTCATCCTTAACTCCGCCTCCACCCTTCGCGTACCCGTAAACTATGCACCAAGCAACCGGGCCGTTATCCTCGATGGAGACGCTTTTTTTGATGTAAAACCCGGCAAAGACAGCTTTACCGTCACCAGTCATATTCTTCGCGCCGCCGTACTGGGCACCTCCTTTAGAATGCGAGGCTTTTCCAGTCAGCAAGGCGCTACTTTCTACCAGCTCACCGGCACCTGCCGCATAGGCAAATCCTATCACTCCGCCACCGACAACCAACCGGAAATACTCGAACGCGGACAAATGGTACTTGCCAACAAAGAAATAGACCTGATGGAAAAAGAAACCTATCATCCCGAAGAACTGGAAGCCTGGCTCTCCGACACCCTTCGTATCAAAGATGCCACCCCCATGGCCGTTTCCCGCATCCTGGAAGAATGGTTCGGCGTAGAAGTAGAAATGCGCGGCGATGCCTCCAAATCCCGCACCATCACAGAAGCAGCCTTCTATAACGCCACACTCGATGATGTGCTGAGCAACCTGAGCAGCCAACAGGATTTTAAATATAAAATCAATAAAAATAAAGTGTTGCTGATATTCTAGGCCCCAGGGCTGAAGCCCTGGGCTATATTGGATGGGTTGGGACGGAGGTTTGTTTTTTTAAGTGATGTTTTTTTAAGATGAGTTGGGGGGATGAGATGGAGATATGTTTTTAGCATGATGTCTTTTTAATGACGAGCCTGACGCTCATTCTCTTCAAATATAGCCCAGGGCTTTAGCCCTGGGAACCTGGATTTTTTTCGTATTTTTATTAGCCTATAAAAAAGCGCCCATTTATGAAAAAACTATCCTTATTGCTCCTCATCCTGGGATGTGCCTTCGGGGTGTATGCGCAAACAGCTCCCTGCTGTCATACAGACGCTATCACAGAATTTGCCGGACTGGCCAACCGTGAAGATTTCAGGATGGCACATAAAGACCCGCTGCCTTATACTTATCAAGGCACCGCCGGAACGAATGTAACATTCAAAACTCCTGATGGTACTGCTGCGCATGGCTTTCTGTTTAAAGCCCAGAAACCATCCAACAAATACCTGTTTGTATTCCATGAATGGTACGGCTTGAATGACTATGTGAAAAAAGAATCTGAGAAGCTGTACAACGACCTGGGTGGCACCGTAAATGTGCTGGCTGTAGACCTCTATGATCAGAAGGTTGCTACTAACAACGAAGAAGCTTCCAAGATGATGCAGTCTGTTCCCAGGGAGAGACTGAAAGCCGTCATGGAAGGAGCCAGGGACTATGCTGGCAAACCGGCACATATCGCAACACTGGGCTGGTGCTTTGGCGGTGGTGTTGCCTTACAGTCTGCCCTTATCAACGGCAATCAAAACGTAGGTTGTGTGATGTTTTACGGTATGCCCGAAAAAGATGTGGAAACCCTGAAGAAATTACATGGTCCGGTACTGGGACTTTTTGCCAACAAGGATAAGGGTATCACCCCGCAGATTGTTGATCAATTTGAGAAGGATATGAAGAAAGCCGGGAAAACGTTAACGGTTAAACGTTATGATGCTGAGCACGCATTTGCTAATCCCAGTAATCCTATTTACAACAGTGAGGCTACCAAAGATGCCTACTCACATGTACTGCCTTTCCTGAAAACACAGTTTAAGTAATTATCTTTTTATAAAACAATAAACGTAGCAAAACACATATAGTACTTGTGTTTTGCTACGTTTATTGTTTTAAGTATTAAATCGCGCCCAAACGCTGTAGCAGTTCTTTTGTTTTCTTCACCCCTTCTTCTTCTGATAAACGGTTTCCTTCGTACTCAATACCGATGTAACCATCTTTATAACCGGCATTTTTTACAATCTGCAACATCCGTTTATAATCGATGGTGGTTTCATTACCGTCTGCATCAAAATCATAAGTCTTTGCACTTACCCCTTTAGCAAAAGGCATCAGCTCCGTTACCCCTTCATAACGATCATATTCTTCGAGGCAGGTGGTTTTAGCCCATGCTTCCGGAGTATTATTTTCCGGCTTGCTTCTGTTGATACAAAAATTGCCCAGGTCTGGTAGAGTGCCGCAGTTGGTCATGTTCACGGTTTTCATGATGTTACCCAGCCATTTTCCATTAGAAGAATAACTACCATGATTTTCCACGATCACATTGATACCATGTTCCTTTCCGAAGGTGGCCAGTTTGGTAAGTGATTCAATGGCAGCTTTGGCTACTTCTTCAGCCTTTCCTTCTCCGGCAGCGTTGACACGGATAGCATGGCAACCGAGGTACTGGGCTGCTTCCACCCATTTGTAGTGGTTTTCCACAGCCTGTAATCTCTTTTTGGTATCCAGATCACCCATCTCTCCTTCTCCATCGCACATGATCAGTACACTGCGCACGCCATTATCATCGGCCCGTTTTTTCATTTCGGCCAGGTAAGCCTGGTCTTTGGCTTTGTCTTTAAAAAACTGGTTGACATATTCCACACCGGTGATGCCGAATTCATTTTTTGCTCTGACAGCAAAATCAAGGTGGTTCATTTTTTTGGCGAAAAGTGCTTTATGAAAAGACCATTCAGCCAGCGAAATTTTAAAGAACAGTTCTTTGGCAGTTTCGTTGCCGGCGGAAGGTTGAGCGGTACTATCCTTATCATTGCGGGTAGACTTACCTTCATTGCAGGCGGCTAATACAGAAGGCAGGAAGCCAAGGCCCATGGTGTACATACCCATTTGCCGCAGAAACTGCCGGCGGTTGTTTGTGTTACTCATATAACGTGGGTTTTAAACTTACAGTCTCTAAAATATTGTTTTAAGAGAGCTAATGCAAGTTTATTGCCGGAAATTATCCACGATCAAAAATGCCGGCCCCACCAGCTTATCTTATGCACTTTCCAGGAACTGCATAACGCCGCGTATTACAGGCTCCTGGCGCATGATGCGGAAATGTCCGTCGCCGGTGATGCGCAGGGCATGGATAGAAGGATACTGTTCCACAAAAGCCGTAATTTCTTTTTCATCTACCAGTGTATCGGAAGTATCATAAGCAATAAAAATCTTTCCCGCTTTAATCTGGTTGATATAACGATGAAGGTCCATTTCATTCAGGTCTTCCTTCAGTCGTTTACGAATCAGTTGTTGCAGCGGAGGCATTACTACCGGATGGATCTTAAAAAGCCGCAGCGCTTCATTAAAAAAAACCGGGGCACTCAATGCGGAGCTAAGCATTACCAGCCGGGGCACCTGTACTTTTTTGCGGGACAGGGTGAGCGCAGCATTGAGGCCACCGAGGGAATGTCCGATGATGGCATATAGAGGCCCTTCCTGTGTCATCACCTGCTCCAGCACATGTGTCCATTGTACAAGATTGGTGCGTTTACCGTCGGAACCGCCATGTGCCGGTGCATCATAGGCTACCACCTGATAGCCCTGTTGCACCAGTGTGCCGATCAGTTGTTTGAAATGAAAAGGGCTTCCACCCCATCCATGTAACAGTAATATCTTTTTATCAGAAGAACCCCATCGGTAGGTATTAATCTTCATGGGCCGTTCATCAAAAGCATAACGGGTAACGGTCAGATTACCGGCATGTGCCGTGTCACGCAGCTCCTGATGGGTGCTCCTCATTTTAGTTCCGGGCGGAGTACAGTACAAGCGGTAAAACAAACGCGCGGTGAGCCCGGGAAATGGCTTGCTCAGGCCGGATAGTAAAAAAGCTGTCATCCGTAATGACAGGGGTAAAACCTGGTGTTGCATCTTTTAGACCGATTGGTTTATTATTGGGACCAAAAAAAATCACTTGCTGTGATGTTTAATTTCTTTTCTCAGAAAATCCAGTACTATCAGCATCTGCCTGTTGTTATTGGTGATATTGGTAACAAAGATGGCCCCTTCCAGCATGGTAAACATCAGGATGGCAAACCTTTCTTCATCCCAGTCTTTTTTAAACTCACCGTTATCTTTTCCAAACTGCACCAGCAGCCGTATGCGGTGCTGGAAGTAGCCTATCAGCTCATTCACTTTTTCTTTCAGGTCAGGGTTGGTATCGTCTGCTTCCACGCCGAAGTTGAGCATGGGACAACCACCAGCGATCTCCCTGTTGAGCGGAAAGCGGGCATAATACGAGAAGATGGCTTCAAACTTGCCTGTAGCAGTGCTTGCCTGGGCTGTCAATGCCCTTAGCCGGTTTTTCTCCTGCTCAGCGATGTAGTCAAACACATCGAGTACCATTTCCTCTTTGGAGGAGAAATTGCCGTATAGCCCGCCCTTGGCCAACCTTGTAGCCTCCATGATATCACTGATAGCTGTGCCGGCCACTCCTTTCTGATTAAAGATAGGAGCTGCTGTTTCAATGATGAACTGTCTCGTTTTTGCTGCTTTGCTCATATAGGTTAAAAATAGACCTTTCGGTCTATTTTGACAAATAAATATTAAGAGCGGTAAAATTGAAGGGAATTGAGAATTGCCGGGGTGGCCATACGCAGTGTCTGACAATGAGTGAATACGGCCAAACCCGGGCATAGGAATTACAACGCGTAGTACCGGAAGCATCCGGGGAAGGCCAAGGGAGCACTGAAACCCACCAACGGAAATAATGACACTGCTGCTGAGGGGCTGCAATGGAAGCTCAATAGTAGTTACCCAGCTGAAGAACTCAGGATATTATCTACTGCAGCACCATAGGCAGCACCAATGGGAATAGGCACATTCCGGATATAAAGGGAAGTGCGGTCTGCCCGCTCCACTTTGTCATTTGATACAATGTAGGAGCGGTGCACGCGGGTAAACAGGCCGGCAGGTAACAGATCTACCGCCTCTTGCATGGAGAGCCGTGAAATGAGCCGGCGATCTTTCAGGATAAAATTGACATAGTTGCCCGCGCTTTCCAGATACAGGACATCTTCCAGCATGATTTTGAACTGCTCATATCCACTTTTCAGGAAGATGTATGCAGGTGCTTCTTTAGGCTGCGGGCCCTGCTGCTTGAGTTGCCACAGGCTATGCGCTTTGTTGCAGGCTTTGATAAAACGGATCAGGGAAAAAGGTTTCAGCAGATAGTCTATTGCGTCGAGCTCAAAACTTTTCACCGCATGTTCGGAGTAGGCGGTGGTAAAAATAGTCATGGGTGGTTGTGACAGGCTGGAGATAAAATCCAGCCCTGAGATATCGGGCATTTTGATGTCCAGAAACAGCAGATCTACTTTTTCCTTGCTCAGAAACTCCATCGCCTCGTAGGCATTGGTGAAAAAGCCTTTTATTTCCAGAAAGGGGACCATGGCCGCATGGTTTTTTATCACGGCCAATGCTACGGGTTCATCATCTATCGCAATAGCTGAAAGCTTCATAACACAACATTTTCCTGTTAGCAATATAGGGATTTACACAATCTTACCCAGTAGCAGCTCTTTGGCCTGTTGCCATAAATTGCGGTACTGTTTGTTTTCCCGGCGCTGCCATTCTTTAACCACAGCGGCGGCTTCTGCACGGCGCATCTGGCGGGTGCTGTCAAATAATTCATCTACCAATGCCTTGTCTTCGGCCAAGGCGGCATTTTGGTAGTGCTGCAGCAGTTCCTTGCCGGCAGCGGTTTCCAGTCTGGCTGCTTCTACGCCCTGGGTAGTGGCGCCGGCCAGCTTTTCTTCATATTCTCCCCGGGGCATCATTACTTTACTAAGCAGGGGCATGATCTCTACCAGCGTGATAATAAATACGATGAGCCGGTACCGCTGCTGCATAGGAGGATGTTGTTCGGTGAGTTCGTGCAGGGCTTCTGTTTGCGCCAGGAAGCCATCCGTGAGCGTACCCATGTAAATGACTTCCTTCAGGCTGTCGGCGCTGCGCATGGTGGCCATTTTAGCCTGCAGCTGCTGTTCCTGAGGTTCCCAGGAATGTTGTAGTGACTGCAGCTCTTCTTCTGTTTTGAGGTAAGCCGATTTTTTAACACGTGCTACCGAAGACTCTCCTATCCTTCCGCTGCCGCCGGTGCCGTCGGTTTCCTTGATATAGGCGTCTTTATAAAATTTCAGGTCGCTTTCCTTTTGCTGCACCTGCTGCCGGCCTCTGTCCAGCGCCTGCTGGAGATCGGTACGCTGACCGGCATTGAGCGCTGTCAGCTGTTTACGGTAGGCGTCCAGTTTGGTCTGTTTGCTGAGCTCCAGTTGAGCGGTGATATCTTTCTTAAACAACATCAGCACCACCGGCTGTGAAATAAACAGTCCGATAGTAACGGCCAGGAGTAAACGAAATATCACCGGCATAATCCGGATGTTACCATTACCTCTGGACATCGCAGCAATCAGTGTTCTGTCGATACACAAAATAGCAAAGCCAAAAAACAAGGCCAGTGCCAGTACGATCATGTCATCTTTGACAATGGTGGAAAAAAAATATCCCCATGCCAGGGTGGCAAACAACCAGGTGACCATAACGGCCAGGCCTACAATCCGGTATCTTTCTTTTTCCGTCCGGCATTCCGCCAATATGTCCGCATCAGCCGCGGCCAGCCACCACAGAAACCGGGTCATTCCGTCCGGTGCCGTGGTGGCCATTTTCTCTTCTTTCGTTTTCATATTAATCTTTTACATCTATGGTCAGGTGTACAAAAAATTCATTGTTCGTATGCCGTATACTCAGCTCATGACGGTCGGGGTATAACAACGCGAGCCGTTCCTTCACATTATTCAGCCCTATCCCCATGCTGTCACGCTCCGGATCGTTTTCCGGACGGGGATGCACACTGTTGTAAACATCAAAGAAGACCTGTTGGTTGTTGCAACTCAGCGAAATAACAATACGGGAACGATGCCGCAGACTGATACCATGTTTAAAGGCATTTTCCACGAAAGGTATCAGCAGCATCGGCGCAATATCATGCTGGCATTGACTATCATCGATATTCACTTCTATCTGAATATCAGGAGTCGAGAGCACACGCAGCCGTTGCAAGTCAATATAGTTCTGCAGGTAAGCGACTTCTTTGTCCAGCGGTATTTTCCCCAGATGATTATCGTGCAACATAAAACGCATCATGTCACCCAGCTTCTGGATACCTTCGCTGGTGCGGGGTGCTTCCTCCTGTAAAGCAGTACCATAAAGAGTATTGAGGGCATTAAACAAAAAGTGGGGGTTGATCTGCGCCCTGAGAAAATCCAGATTGGCCGTAGAATGTCCCAGTGCTGTACGCAGGCTTTTTACGGTAGAAACCTGCTTTTGTCTGGACTGATACAGCCACCAGGTGACAGGAAGGATAATACCGATACAGATCAACACCCCTGTAGCGATAAAACCAGCTTCCCGGCTACCAGACCCATGACGGAGAGCCCTGACGATCATTCCCATAAGGATATTGGCGCCCAGCACCAAGAGTGCGATGTCGCGGGTCAATGCCCTTCTGTTGTGATGTCCGTGATGAAATTCCGGGATGACTTTATAGAAAAGGATGAAAGACACTGTAATGACTACCGGACCGAAATAAAATACAATCCAGAAAAGATCACGCGAGTCACTGAAAAAAAGACACAACAATCCCACCAGAATGCCTGTAAAAATCAACACTTCACGGCCTATTTTCTGGTATTGCACATTACGGGTCAACCAATGGTGTAAATGCTCAAAATAGGTCTGTTTCAGGATATAGTAGACCATATACAACACCCCATAAAAGACGGTACCAATAAAGGCCGATTTGGCAAAATGCATATGTGCACCTCTGACTGTCTGATACACTCCCAACAGGTAACCGTTGTAATAAGAATTCGCGATCATCATCCCCAGAAAAAAAACCAGTGCAGTTGCCAGCAGTAACAAAATACCCGGCCACCATTTTTTCCGTTCCAGAAAACGGGGAACAATCACAAAATTCACCAGCAGGAAACTGACATATACCAGGATAATACGGGCCAGTGCAGGCAGCAGGTAATGTATATAATAATCAAACACCTGATGATACTGATTGAATTTATGCCCATAGATAGATTGTAACTCAAATACATTGTAGATAACACTGGGATAGAGCAGGGAAAACATCAGCAACAGGAAAATACCTGATACGATGCCAAATTCCATTTTC
Source organism: Chitinophaga flava (assembly GCF_003308995.1). NCBI lineage: Bacteria > Pseudomonadati > Bacteroidota > Chitinophagia > Chitinophagales > Chitinophagaceae > Chitinophaga > Chitinophaga flava. The sequence continues at coordinate 1,539,981 of NZ_QFFJ01000001.1, forward strand.
CTGAATTGGTCCATAAGCGGGATTATTTACAGCAATATTACTCATTGAATGGCAGCCACGCAGCAAAATGGGATGAAAGGGCCTGATTATGGTATGAATCGCAGATCTTTAGTATTTTCAGGGTCTCAACCTACTGTTTTATGAAAACTTCCAGCAGAAGAAAATTTCTGGGGACAGCTGCCGCTCTGTGCGCTGGCAGCGCTGTAGCGGCCATGCCCGTTGTAGCCGCCAGTAATAAATACCCTATTGTGCATCATGTGTTGTTCTGGCTCAAAAATCCCGGTTCTGTTGAAGACCGTGACAAGCTGGTGGCTGGTATTAAAACCCTGTCCCGTATTAAGTCTGTAGGCGAGCTGCACGTAGGCATAGTAGCCGGCACCGAAAAAAGAGATGTGGTAGATACCAGCTGGGCTGTATCAGAGCTGATATTTTTCCCTAACCTGGCCGCACAGGCTGCCTACCAGGAGGACCCTATCCATCTGGATTTTATAAAAAACTACGGCCCACTCTGGGAAAGAGTGGTGGTATATGACGCACAGGAAGTATAAACGAATTTTATGGCAATAGAATACTGGATGCAGGGACCTGTGGAAGGAATCCCTGCTTTGTTACAACCCGTGGCCCATGCGCTGTTGCAGGCCAGAGACGAGGTACGTACTACAATGACCGGTTTCCCGGAAGTTTTATTATGGGAGAAGCCGGCCGACACAGCCTCACCGGGCTTTCACCTGAAACACCTGCGGGGCGTGATCGACCGCCTGTTTACTTACGCACTGGCGCAACCGCTGTCGGCCACTCAACTGGAAGAACTGGCTGCAGAAAGTAACAACACTGGCGATCTCAGCTCTCTGCTTAATGCATTCAGTCAGCAAATAGACAAGGCACTGGTCCAGCTGTCCCGTACAGATCCCGCCACCCTGACCGATTACAGGGGTGTAGGCCGGAAACAGCTGCCATCCAATGTCATCGGGTTGTTGTTTCATGCAGCAGAGCATACCATGCGGCATACCGGGCAGCTGCTTGTGGCGGCAAAAGTATTGCAGGCTGCCGCACACGTTTAATTTACCTGTAGTAGTGCTGGTGTATTAAAGCAGACTTTATTATTTTAGGCCTCCGGCTGCACTATCCTGTGCCGGCCGAGACCAACATCTAAATCAGACTTGCTTTATGAGACAGCTTTTTTTGTTCCTACTGCTGGCATGTACCCTTCATCAGGGCTTACAGGCACAACAAACACAGAAACCACCACTACATGGTAAAAAATGGATGGCCGTTACCGGCAAGCCGCTGGCTGCCACCGCCGGCGCCATGATTTTCCAGAAAGGTGGTAATGCCGTAGATGCAGCCTGCGCTATGCTGGCCGCCACTTGTACTATGTGGGATGTTTTGAGCTGGGGAGGAGAAACCCAGGCACTCATCTACAATCCCAAAACCGGCAAAGTGATTGCCATCAATGCATTGGGCGTAGCTCCCACCGGCGCCACCCCGCAATTTTTTAAATCAAAAGGTTATGACTTCCCACCCGAGTTCGGCCCGCTGGCCGCAGTTACACCTGGTACTCCGGGCGGCCTTTGTCACATGCTCGCCGAATACGGCACCCTGAGTCTTAAAGAAGTGCTGGCCCCGGCTATCGATATGGCTTCCGGCTATCCGATAGAAGCACAAACCGCCAACATGATTGAGCGGGGTAAAAGTTATATCAAAGAGTGGCCTTACAGCAAAGCTGTCTTCCTTACCCATCCCGGTGAAAAAAGGGAAGCACCCGAAGCAGGAGAACTGTTTGTTCAGAAAGATCTGCTGGCCACACTGACTAAAATGGTGGAAGCTGAACAGGAAGCACTTAAAAAACATAAAAGCCGGAAAGAAGCTATCATGGCTGCTTACGACCGCTTCTACAAAGGAGATATCGCCCGTGAATTTGTACGCGGCTGCCAGGAACAGGGAGGTCTGATTACGATGGAAGACCTGGCCCGCTGGAAGCCTATCGAAGAAGAACCTTTGCATGTCAACTACCGCGGCATTGAAGTATACAAACTGCAGGAATGGACACAAGGCCCTATGCTGCTGCAAAGCCTTAACATCCTGGAAAACTTCGATCTGAAAGCTATGGGATACAACTCCACACAGTATATCCATACACTTTATCAGACGATGAACCTCACCTTCGCCGACCGCGACTTTTATTACGGTGATCCTTATTTTAACAAAAACCGCGCTATCAACGGTCTGCTGAATAAAGACTACGCCAAAGCCCGCGCCAAACAGATCGACATGACCCGTAATGATGCTACCGCAGGCCCCGGCGATCCTTACCCATATATAGGGAAAACTAATCCCTACCTGCATTTTCTGGAAGAACGTAAAGTTTATATGGACACCACCAATGGCCGCAAACCCGGTGGCTTTGTACCTAAACATGATGCTACCACCTTGTCTGTGCCAGCCAATCCGGACAACCTGTATGCAGCACATACAGCAGACAGCGCCTACCAGGACCGCCTCTGGCGTGGTACCACCAGTGTGGAGGCAGCCGATAAAGACGGATGGGTAGTATCTATTACTCCCAGTGGTGGATGGCTGCCAGCCTGTATTGCCGGCAAAACCGGCGTAGGCATGAGCCAGCGCCTGCAAAGCTTTGTACTTGATTCCGCTATTTGTCCGTTTAATGTGATTGCACCCGGCAAAAGGCCCCGTGTAACCCTCACCCCTTCCATGGCCCTGAAAGATGGTAAGCCCTTCCTTTCTTTTGCCGTACAGGGTGGAGACACACAGGACCAGAACCTGCTTCAGTTCTTCCTCAACGTAGCTGATTTTGGTATGACTGTACAACAAGCCACAGAAGCGGCCAATATCAATACCAACCAGTTATGGTTATCGCTCGGTGGCAGCAAAATCAGTGAACGCATGCCCAGGCCCGGCAGCATCCTGTTGAATAATAACACGCCTGAAAAAACGCGTAAACAACTGGAGAGCATGGGTTATCACCTGAGCTTCGGAGAACGCACCAGCGGACCAATCAATGCCATTTACCTGGACAGAGCCCATGGTACACTCTGGGGTGGCAGCAGCAACCACGGCGAAGATTATGGCATAGGATGGTAGTCATTTTATACTATGAAAAGAAACAGCCCGCATCGATTGATGCGGGCTGTTTCTTTTCATAGATGTTATCTCAAAAACGTTGGTCCCTTACCGTGACCATACTTCGTGTATAGGTTCTCCTTTGGAGCTTAACCCGCTGTGGTCCCAGGCATTGCCCTCCACTTTACCTTTGAAGGTCAGAGTGGCACCTACACGGCTGTTATCTCTGGAGAAAAAATCAATCTTCTCTGTGTACACTCCATTTACGAAAGCGTAAGTACCACCACCGGTACCAAAGAACTCACCGGTTTCTGTATTAATGGCCACCCACTGAAAACGTGTACCGCTAAGGATTTTAATCGTTTTACGTACACCTGGTTTGATCTCATTCATTTTACCATCCTGTTCCCTGCCGGAGATCTGCCAGTAGCCTGCCAGTGAGCCCTCTCCGTTGTCTACACGGGACCATTCTGTCTTCAGGCCATCACCCAGGGTGGTGATCAGTTTGCCGTTTTCACTGCTGACAGATACAGCACCTTCCCAACCTACCTGGGAACGTTCATCCGTATTAAATTCTATTTTCACAGATACCTCATCGGGGGCTTTCCAGGTGCCACCCATGGTGGAAAGAAATTTTTTGTCCTGGTAGGAAGTGATGGAAAAATAACCAGGTGTGATAAGCAGAATACTGTTCACATCACCGGAAGACGATTTCCAGGCTCCGAGCAGGTCCTGGGCCTTTCCCATAACTGCAAAGGAGCACAGGAAAGCTAAAAGTAGGCATAAAGTTCTCATACTAGCTGTTTTATAGTGAAAAATGATCGCATGAGGATTGCCTGGCTGGTTTCTACTTTCCCGCCTTATTCCGTGCAGTGATGTCCTGCAACGCATCTTCCTGTAAACCGGTTTGTGCCAGTATTCCTGTAATAAAGGCTGTTTTGCCTTCTATATATTGATCGATATCGTAAGGATACTTAACCGCCAGCTCCTGTTTCAGCGCACCATACTGTTGCGCAGCCTCAGGATGCTGACGCAGGAAGTCCCTCAGCTGGAGATGATTTTTGAGACTGATACAGCCTTCCTGGCACACATACAGATTATGCGTCATCCATACGGTCTCTTTACTATCATCTGGCGTAGTGTCTGCATTCCTGCCAAAGGCATCACGGCCGGGGATACCCAGATCACCTCTCCAGGTATAACCCAGTTTTTCCAGCACTGCCACTACCGGCGGCAGTTGTGAAGGTTCTTTTATCAGCAGATCGATATCAATAATGGGTTTAGCTGCCAGTCCGGGCACCGAGGTGCTGCCCACATGTTCAATGCCAGTGATCAGCCCTTCCAGATGTTGTTGATAGATAGCGGCCAGCTGCCGGAAAGTGCTGGCCCATTCTTCTGTATAAGGTAATACTTTGATCGCGTTCATTTCCATCGTCTGTTCTTTTATGTCCGGCACAAAGGTCCCGATTTTTTCCGTTCAGCACTTCTTACAGTCCGAAGTAAATCACTCTTCGTGTATACATGCCATGTTCAAACAGCCATAACAACTCATAGCTACCAGCCCCATCGCTGTTGGTAGCAGTTATATACAGACGATCATTTTTCCGGTCGTAGTTCACTGTTGTCATCCTTATATTAGGATTATACAGGCCACGGATGGCGGAATCCGGCACAGGAATATTCCTGTTGCCGTATTGTACCTGCAGGCTGCCATACTGCCGGGTAGGCAATCCGCCATCAGAACCGTAATACGGCTGGTGATTAATCTTGTCCACATAACGTACGTTGTCATGAGTCGTATACTGAACGGTGTTATCCTTCAGTACAAAAGGTTTTGCGGTGAGCATCACTCTGATCGAATCTTTCTGGAACACTGCACGGTTATCGGTCTGCTCTTTCACTGTTATCTGCTCAAAGGCATCTATCACTTTTACCCTCGACCGGTGAATAAACCCGCCACTGATCTCTCCTTCGTGATAATAATCGATATTATACCATTCTCCTTCCGGTTCCAGGAGATATACAATATCGCCATCCAACACTTTGCCGATTACGGTTTGTGAGA